>CAZGRE010000013.1:0-1992 GCA_964528085.1 uncultured Thermotogae bacterium
TGCCCCGCGACAGCGGCTCCTTCAGGATGTTCGAGGCGTCGATCGCCCCCTCGGCTGCGCCCGCGCCGACGAGGGTGTGGATCTCGTCCACGAACAGGATCGTCTTTCCCGCCTGGGCCTCGATCTCCTTGATCACCGCCTTTAATCGATCTTCGAACTCGCCGCGGAACTTCGAGCCGGCGACCATCGCTGCGATGTCGAGGGCGAGTATCTCCTTCCCCTTCAGCGTATCTGGGACGTCACCCGAAGCGATCCTTTGGGCGAGCCCCTCGACGACCGCCGTCTTTCCCACCCCTGGCTCGCCGATCAGAACCGGGTTGTTCTTCCTCCGGCGGGAGAGGATCTGCTCCATCCGGCGGATCTCCTCGTCTCGGCCGATCACCGGATCGAGCTCACCCCTTTTGGCCATCTCGGTCAGGTTCATCGAGTACTTCTTCAGGATCTGGTAGCGCTCCTCCGAGGCACGGTCGGTCACCCGCTGCTCCCCGCGGACGCTCCTAAGGGAGGTGTAGATCGCCTCCGGGGTGATCTGGTGCCTCCCGAGGACCCGACGGAGGTGAGGGTCGGTCGTCCGGCTGAGGGCGAGGAGGATGTGGTCGATCCCGATGAACTCGTCGTGGAGGCGGTCGGCCTCCATCTGCGCTGCGTTGACGACCGAATCGAGGCGCGGGGTTATGTAGATCTGCGTCCCGATCGGGCCGGATACGGTCGGCTTGTCCCGCAACAGTAGGTCGAGGTCCTTGGCGAGGGCGTCGAGGTTCACTCCCATTGTCTGGAGGATCTCCCTACCGACCCCCTCCTTGATGACCAGCACCATCGCGATGTGCTCGACGTCGAGCTGGTTGTGCTTGTAGCGGGAAAGGAGGTCCTGCGCCTCGCGGAACAGCTCCTGCGCCCCCTCGGTCATCTTATCGAATCTTATCATTCCGCTCACCCCATAATTAGCAGTCTCATATCTTGACTGCTAATTATCTCGGAACGCCCCTCCCTTGTCAAGGGGTTCATCCGCAGGCTCAATGCAGGACTAGCGGAGTCCCTTTACGATCATGTTGACGGCGGCGTAGAGGAGGACGACACCGAACAGCTGCCGGAGCCGGCGCTTCGGGATCCTCGATCCGATCCACGGACCGATCTGCGTCCCGATGATGATCCCTAGGATCAGCGGGATGGCGAGCTCCACGCGGAGGTTCCCCTGCAGCCAGTGCTTGATCGCGCCGATGATCGCCGCCGGGATCATGACGAACAGGCTCGTTGCAACCGCGGTGACGATGTCGAGCCCGAGGAAGACGGCGAGCGACGGGACGAAGACCGTCCCCCCGCCGATTCCGAACATCCCGGAGAAGACCCCGGCGATCAGCCCGAGGACGGCGGCGAAGACGTAGATCCTCACCCCCAGCGTCTCCCCTTTGAACGAGAGCCGAATCTCCTTCGGTGTCTTCCCGGTGATCATCAAACCGATCGGATAGAGGAGAAAGACCCCGAACGAGACCATCAGCCATCGCGGATCGATGATCTGGGTCAATTGGGCGCCGAGGAGGATCCCGCCGATCGCGGTCGGCATGAACAGAAGCCCGATCCGCAGGTCGATCGCGCGGCGGCGGTAGTAGGCGATCGAACTCGATACGCTCGTGAACACGATCGCGGCGATGCTCGTCCCGACCGCCTCGGGCATCGTTCCGACGAATCCTCCAAGGGAGAGGAGGGGGACCATGAAGATCCCTCCCCCGACGCCGAGGATGCTGGCGAGAAACCCTATTCCGATCGCTGTGAAAAACAGTGAAAGGAACGTCCCAAGTTCGATGCCCACGCCCTCACCTCCTTGCGGTCAGCCGAATATACGAAAAAACGAGCCGATCGGCATGGCGGGCGTCGCTCCCTCTGGACGGGATATCCGGCTCCGGATAGAGTAACAGGGCACTCATCGGCCGATGGGAGGGGATCCGATGCATATTCCGACGCGCGAGGAGGCGTTCGCCCTCCTCAAGGAGTTCA
>CAZGRE010000013.1:2092-34844 GCA_964528085.1 uncultured Thermotogae bacterium
GATCCGATGCATATTCCGACGCGCGAGGAGGCGTTCGCCCTCCTCAAGGAGTTCAACGAGAGCGAAGGCCTGATAAAGCACGGGTTGGCCGTCGAAGGGGTGATGCGCTACGCGGCGCGCAAGCGCGGCTACGACGAGGAGAAGTGGGGGATCATCGGGCTCGTCCACGACCTCGACTACGAACGCTATCCCGATCAGCACTGCAAAAAGACCGAGGAGATCTTGAAAGAGCGCGGCTGGCCGGAGGACTACATCCGCGCGATCGTCTCCCACGGCTGGGGGCTGGTCACCGATGTGAAGCCCGAGCACGAGATGGAGAAGTTCCTCTACGCCGTCGACGAACTGACCGGGCTGATCACCGCCGTCGCCCTCGTCCGACCTTCGAAGAGCCTGTTCGATCTGAAGGTCAAATCGGTGATGAAGAAGTGGAAGGACAAGTCGTTCGCCGCCGGCGCTAACCGGGAAGTGATAAGCAAAGGAGCGGAGATGCTCGGGATCGAGCTTTCCGAGCTGATCGAGGAGACGATCGCCGGTATGAGGGAGGTGGCAGGGGATCTCGGCCTCGACGGGAGGCTCGCCGAGGGAGGGGACGGTGGCTGATTACGAGCGCGGCCGATGGGACCTCTCCGATCTGATCGCCCCCGGCTCGCAGGAGTCGGTCTTCTCGGAGCTGGAAGAGGCGGTGAAGAGAGTCGAGGAAAAGCGGGACGAGATCTCATGCGATATCTCCCGCGATCAGTTCAGACGGATCCTCTCCCTCATCGAGCATGTCGCCTATATTTCAAGGAGACTGAACGGCTACGCGATCCTCTGGTTCTCCGAGGACACCTCCGACCAGGAGGCGCTGGCGTTCCGGGAGAGGGTCGAGCGGACCCTGGCGGATGCGCGGAACCGGACCCTGTTCTTCGAGCTGTGGTGGAAGGGGTTGAACGAGGGTGATGCCTCCCGGCTCATCGAGGTAAGCGGGGACCTTCGCTACTACCTCGAGTCCCTCCGCCGGTTCGCCCCGTACACCCTGTCCGAGCCCGAGGAGCGGGTGATCAACGTCAAGAACACGACCGGGGTCGAGGGGATGGTCACCCTGTATGAGATGATCACCAACCGGTTCACCTTCGAGTTTAAGCTCGACGGCGAGCGGAGGAGGTTGACCCGCTCTGAACTGATCTCTTACGTTCGCGATCCATCGCCGCAGCGGCGCGAGGCCGCCTACCGCGCCCTGTTCGACGTCTTCTCCGAAGAGAGGGCCGTCCTAGGCCAGATCTACAAGTACGTCGTCGCCGACTGGTACCGGGAGAACGTCGAGCTGCGCGGGGTTTCATCCCCGATCTCCGTCCGGAACCTGCAGAACGACATCCCCGATGGGGTCGTGGACGTCCTGCTCGAGACCTGTCGGAAGAACGCCCCCCTCTACCAGCGCTTCTTCCGGTTGAAGGCGAAACTTCTCGGCCTTCCCCGGCTGAGGCGCTACGACATCTACGCCCCGCTCGAGGAGGTCGCCAAGGAGTATCGGTTCTCCGTGGGGGCGGATCTCGTCTTTTCGAGCCTCCGTCGATTCTCCCCTCGCCTCGCCGAGCTCGCCGAGCGCGTCCTCGCCGAGGGGCACCTCGACTCCCTCCCCCGGCCGGGGAAGGATTCGGGTGCGTTCTGCTTCGGCGTCGTCCCCGACAGGACCCCGTGGGTCCTCGTCAACTACAACGAGCACGCCTCAGACGTTGCCACCCTCGCGCACGAGCTCGGGCACGCCGTGCACGCGATGATGGCAAGCGACCATTCGGCCCTGACGTTCCACGCTTCCCTTCCGCTCGCGGAGACGGCATCCAACTTCTCCGAGATCCTCCTACTCCGCCGCTTCCTCGACGATGAGGAGGATCCCGCCGTCCGGAGGTACCTCCTTGCGAAGTTCATCGACGACAGCTACGTCTCGATCATCCGCCAGGCGTACTTCGTCCTGTTCGAGCTTGAGGCGCACTCCCTGATAAACGAGGGCGGGGCGACGCCCGATCGGCTCGCCGAGGTGTACATGGAGAACCTGGGGGAGCAGTTCGCCGGGTCGGTCGAGCTGTCGGATGAGTTCGGCTGGGAGTGGACGATGATCCCTCATCTCTACACGACCCCGTTTTACTGCTACGCCTACGCGTTCGGCCTCCTCCTCGTCCTCTCCCTATATCGGACCTATGAGGAGGAAGGGGAGGGGTTCATCCCCCGCTATCTCAAGGTCCTCTCCTACGGCGGTTCGAAGGGACCGATCGAGATACTGGACGAGGCGGGAATCGACGTTCGGGATCCGGGGTTCTGGCAGGGGGGGTTCGACGTGATCGAACGGATGATCGACGAGCTCTCCTCCCTCACCTGAGGCTCACGCCCGGATATCGGCGACCTTGGCATCGAGGAGGGCGATCAGATCCGAGATCTTCACCCGGACGAGCGTCCCCCGGGAACCGGCGTTGATTACGATATACTCCTCCTCCGCGGTCCTCGCATCGATGATTACGGGAAGTTCCCTCCTCGATCCGAGCGGGCTGATCCCACCCACCAGGTAGCCGGTCATCCGCTGTGCGTCGCGGGGGGAGGCCGGCTCGACGCGTTTGTGCGCGGTGGCGCGGCCGAGCTTCCGGGCGCTGACGTTCCCGGCTGCGTCGATCAGGGCGAACAGGTACGACGAGTCGTCCGCCCGGAATACGAGGCTTTTGAGGACGATCCTGTAGGGAAGGCCGACGGCATCGGCGGCGACCCGCGCCCCCATCTTCCTGTACCTATAAGTTATAAGTTCATATTCAATATTTTTTTCTCTTAGTAACTGTACCCCACGTGTCGACATCGCTTCCATTATAATGGCACAACCGCGAGGAGGGGAGATGGAGGAACGGAAGGTAGCGCTACGGGACATCCTGACGAAGAGCCCGGCCGACGTCGCCGATGTCCTGAGCGAGCTCTCCGACGAACAGGCGACGGAGCTGATCCACCGCCTCTTCATCCGCCACGCCGCTGCCGAGCCGCTCGGCGAGATGGATCCGGACGAATCGGCCGAGCTCGTCGCCAGGCTCGATCGCAAGGAGGCGAGCGAGATCCTCGGCCGGATGGATCCGGACGATGCCGTCGACCTCCTCCTCGAGCTCCCCGAGGAGACCCAAGGGGAGCTCCTCTCCCGATTGAGCAGGAAGGACGCGAAGGTCCTGACCGAGCTCCTCTCCTACCCGCCCGACACCGCCGGCGGGCTGATGTCCCCTGAGGTCGTTCCGCTGTCGCTTTCGATGACCGTTCAGGAGGGAATAGACCTCCTCCGCCGTCGTCAGGAAGAGGCGGAGACCGTCTACTATGCGTATGCGGTCGATGACGACGGGCGGTTGCAGGGGGTCCTCTCCCTCCGCGACATGGCACTCGCCCCTCCGGGAAAGAGGCTTCGTGATCTCGTGATCCGCGACGCCGTCACCGTCCCTGTCGATGCCGACGTCGAGGAGGTCGCCCGCCTGTTCGACAAGTACAACTATTTCGCCCTCCCCGTGGTCGACTCCGAAAACCGCCTCCTCGGGGTGATCACGGTCGACGACGTGATCGACGTGATGCGGGATGAGGCAACGGAGGACATCTATCGCTCGCAGGGGGTTCCGCTTGAGGAAGGGGTCCATACGGCGTTGATCGAATCGCTCAGGCTCCGCCTCCCGTGGCTCTCGTTCAACCTCGTCACGGCGTTCCTCGCCGCCGCCGTCGTCGGTGTATTCGAGTCCACGATCGCCAAGATCGCGGCGCTGGCGATCCTCATGCCGGTCATTGCCGGGCAGGGAGGGAACGCCGGGATGCAGACGGTGACGATCATCACCCGTGGGATCGCCCTCGGTGAGGTCCCGAAGGGGATGGGGTGGAGGCTTCTGCGGAAGGAGCTCCTCCTCGGGGTCCTCAACGGCGTCGTCCTCGGGATCATGGTGGGTGGGGTCGCCTATCTCTGGAAGGGGTCTCCGTACCTCGGGTTGGTCGCGTTCCTGGCGATGGTCTCGAACCTGATCGTCGCCGGGATCGCGGGGACCGTCATCCCCCTCACCCTCCGGGCGCTGCGAAAGGATCCGGCTCTCGCCTCCTCCATCTTCCTCACGACCGCCACGGACGTCCTCGGGTTCGCCTCCCTCTTCCTCATCGCCAAGCTGATCCTCCCGGGGGTCTGATGAAACAACAACCTCCAATCTGGTCGATCCCGCTTCTGTTCGTCATCCTCTCCCTCGCCTTCCTCGTCGGGGAGATCCCCTTCCTTCCCGGGGTCGTCGTCGTTTCGGAGACCATCGCCTATTCCGTCTATATCCTCCTTCTCAGCCGCAGGGGAATCGGGCGCGGAACGGCGGTAGCGAACCTCCTTTCCCTCTACCCGGGACATCTCCTCCTCCTCTTCGCCATCAGCCTCCTCCCGAATCCGACGTGGCTGATCTCCCTCTGGGCGGTGATCCCGGTCGCCTCGATCGGTTACGACGCCGTCGGCCGCCGCGCGCCGGGGGGGAGATGGAGGACATCGACGTCGATCGGCTTGTACTGTATAATCTGGGCCGACCTCTTCTATCTATTGGAGCGTGTAATAGCGATAAAGAGAGGATTTGAACGAAGCGAAGAGGTCATAGCAGCGGTCGCTTTCGGTGCTGTGGGGATCCTCTTTATCTCATTGGGGGTCTATCGGCACCTGCGTGCCGGCAAGGAGGGATAGGATGGGTCGATTGATCATTAGTGCGGTAGGGTGGTTGGTCCTCTTCAGCGGGATGGTGGCATACGGACAGGCGGCCGCGGAGACGCAGACGCCGGGAGCCACCGATTTCTTACCCCTCGTCATCCTGCTCGTCGTCTTCGGTGCCATTTTCTACTTCATGCTGATCCGGCCGCAGCGGCGACGCCAGCAGCAGATGAATCAACTGGTCGGGAGCCTGAAGCGGGGGGATAAGGTGATCACCGCCGGGGGGATCTACGGTGAGATAGAGTCGGTCGGTGATACGTCGGTCGTATTGATTCTCGAGGACGGGTCCAAGTTGCGCCTGGCGAAATCGAGCATCGTACGAAAACAGGATAAGTGAGGTAACCTCAAGATGGCGCGCAGCAATATGACGCGGAACGATTGGCTGCGATTCGGCGTTGTCGTCGTTATCGCCGTTGTCGCCTTGTACCTTCTCTACCCGTTCTGGCCGCTCAACAAGGTGGTGAAGCTCGGGCTCGACCTTCAAGGGGGAGTCCGGCTTGTCCTCGAGGCGGAGGGGGTCGCTGACATGACCCCGGCCGATCAGACGAAGACGCTCGAACAGGTGATCACCATCCTGAGCAACCGTATCGACCAGTACGGGCTGGCAAACGCCGAGATCCGCCGGTTCGGGGGGGAGAGGATCCTGATAAACCTCCCGGGGGCGGCCGATCCCGAGGAGGCGCGCCGGCTGATCGGGCAGACCGCACTCCTCGAGTTCCGGCGGGTGATCCAGGCCGGGTCGAGCCCGCTCGACGATCTCATCCCCACCTCGGTCGATCAGGAGGTCCTAAAGGATCGGGACGGGATCCCCTACATCGTCGACCGGGAGCCCCTCCTCACCGGCGCCGCCCTCTCGAATGCAGTCGTCCGGACGTCGCAGTCGATTCAGAACGCCGGCCAGCTGTACATCGCCCTCTCGTTCACCCAGCAAGGGGCGGAGGAGTTCGCCAAGGTCATGCGACGGATGAAGGTCGGTGATCTCCTCGCGATCGTCCTCGACAACACGATCTACAGCGCGCCGCGGATCACCGAATCGATCAAGCAGGCGGCCGAGCAGGGATGGCGGGCGGTGAAGGATTCGACGACGATCACCGGGAAGTTCACAACGGATGAAGCGAAGATCCTGGCGATCGCCCTCCGCGCCGGTGCGCTCCCGACCGCGGTCACGGTCGTCGAGGAGGAGAGCGTCGGCCCTACCCTGGGGAGCGATTCGATCCGGCGGGGGATGATGACGATCGTGATCGGCGTCGTCCTGATTCTGGTCTACATGATGGTCCTCTACCGCGCCCTCGGGGTGGTGGCGAACATCGCCCTCGTCCTTAACATGTTGATCGTCTTTGGATCGCTCGTCCTGTTCAGGGCTGTCCTCACCCTCCCCGGGATAGCGGGGATCATCCTGACGATCGGTATGACGGTCGACGCCAATGTGATCATATTCGAGCGGATCAAGGAGGAGCGGCGGATGGGGAAGTCCCCGCTCGCTGCTGTCAGGACCGGGTTTGAGAAGTCGCTATCGACCCTCCTCGATGCCAACCTGACGACCCTTCTCGTGGCGGTGATCCTCCTCCTGTTGGGGACCGGCCCGATCAGGGGATTCGCTGTCACGCTCGGGATCGGTGTGGTCGGAAGCCTGTTCTGCGCGTTGGTCGCGAGCCGGCTGCTCTTGGAGAAGGCCGGGTTCGCGGAGTTCATCCCGGTCCGGGTCACTCAGGCGGGGGGGAAGTAACAGCGAGGGCGAGATCGAGGAGGGCATCCGTGGCCGCCAGTCTCCCGGCTTTGACCTCCAGATCGAGCCTGATCGCGTGCTCGAGGGAGGCGGCGAGCCGATCGAGCGGTTGGCGCTTAGCCTGACCGATCAGCCTTGAGGCGAGCCAGTCCGGAATCCCGACGAGCTCACCGATCCTCTTCCGTGTGGCCTTCCGATCGAGGAGGAGCCTGATCATCGTCAACCGAGTCAGGTGCCGGATCGCACCGCTCAGAATCCAGGTCGGGTCATCGTCGAGATTTGCGAGGGCGGCGAGGGAGGCCGGGAGCCTTCGTTCGCCGAGCCGATCGTAGAACGGGTATACGGTATGCTCCGCGTTCGGGAATCCGAGGCGTTCCACCGTCTCTCTTGAGACCGCCCCCGTCTCGACGAACGAGCTGAGTTTATCCGCCTCGTGAGCGATCCCGAGGAGGTCCCCTCCGGCCAGGCTCACGAGCTCGCTCAGAGCCTCCTTCTCTGCGGTCAAGCCCCGCTCGGATAGGATCTCCTCCGCCGCCTTCATAACCGTCCGGCTGCGCGGTGAGGGGAGGGGAACATAAGAGCCGTTCTCCTTGCAGGCCTTGAGGATCGGGCTCTTCCCCTTGAGAGCGGTGGCGATCAGGGTGAGGAACGTACCGGTGGGGATCCCGCGCGCGATAAGGGTGGCGAGGGGGGCTTCGGCCTGGATCCCGTCTACGCGGCGTATGACGAAGTGCCGCCTTTCGTTGAACAGCGAGTCAGAGCGAAGCTCGATTTCAAGCCTTTTCGGATCGAGCTCATCTCCGTACAGGGTGTGGCGCTCCCCTCCTCGATCCCCGGCGAAGATCGCTCCCTCCCGCTCTGCGAGCGCGCGCTCACACCGGTACGGGTCGCCTACAAACAGGATTATCTGGGGTTCGTCCATCCGGTCCCTCGCTGTGATGGTAGCCGCTCGTTCGCCGGCCGGCAACGCTCTCGACAATCCCTCCGCGATCGGCTATACCTACCCTCATCGTGAAGAGCGTGCGGATTTATACGGACGGAGCGTGCAGCGGGAACCCTGGCCCGGGAGGGTGGGCGGCGATCCTTGTGAGCGGTCCGAGGCGGAAGGAGATCTCAGGGGGAGAAGAGGATACGACGAACAACAGGATGGAGCTGACCGCTGCGATTGAGGGGCTCCGGGAGCTGAAAGGTCCGTCCAAGGTCGAGCTGTACACTGATTCCGCCTATCTAAAGAACGGGATCACGACGTGGATCACGGCGTGGAAGCAAAACGGCTGGCGCCGCCGCGTCGGGAAGCGCCTCCTCCCGGTGAAGAACGAGGACCTGTGGCGCGAGCTCGACCGTTTGACCGCCCTGCATGAGGTTACATTCCACTGGGTGGCGGGGCACGCCGGGGATCCGGAGAACGAGCGAGCCGACGAGCTTGCCCGCCGGGCGATACCGCGGGCTCGAGCCGCGCGGTGATCAGAAGCAGCCGAGCTGGCAGGGACCGATCCTGATCGAGGCGGTCTGCGCAGCGCATCCGACGAGGAACTTGGCTATCCTCTCCTCGGATGCGATCTTCCATGCGGTGATGCACGGGAGGCTCCCGTCGACGAGGCCCGCCTTCAGCTTCTCCTCGATCCTCGGTGGGATCCTCTCAAGTGGATGAACGAGTCCCCTTGTTCCGAACTCCTCGAACCCGAACAGCCCGAGTTGGCAGCGGGAGATCCGGATCCCGAGGCGATCGGCCTCCCGCCGGACCTCGGCGGGAGTGATCCCGGTCTGGCCGGCGATCATGAACGCGGAGGGGCATGGTAGGCGGCCGTCGATCAGGTGTTCTCTTATCTTCTCTTCTAAATCCATCATTCGGTCAACCTAACTAGCGATCAGTCGATCGGTTCGGTTAATCTTCCCCGAAACGATACGCAATTGTCCAGAGGGGGAATATGATCCTTTGGGTCGGGTTCGGCCTATCCCTGTTGGCGCTTCTGATCGTCTCGCGCCGCGACCTCGCCCTTTCGATGGGGATCGCCGCCTTGGTCCTCGGCGGGTTCTCCCTCCCCCCGGGCGCGTTCCTCTCCGTGCTGGGTCGGACGATCTCCGATCCGACGGTCCTCCTCCTTGCGTTCATCGTCGGGGTGATCCCGCTGATCGGCGGGGTGATGGAGCTGTCCGGTGAGATGGATCGGCTCGTTGCGAACTTGAAGATCGGCCTCAGGCCGTTCCTCGCCTTCGCCCCGGCCCTCCTCGGGCTCCTCCCGATGCCGGGTGGGGCCCTCCTCTCCGCCCCTGTCCTCGAGCGGAGGGCCCCCCATTCCCCTCCCGCGCTGAAGGCGGCGGCGAACGTCTGGTTCCGCCATATCCTCCTCCTCGTCTACCCGCTCGGCCCCTCACTGATCGCCTCTGCCAGGATTGCACACTTCGACGTCTATTCAGTGATTCCCTATCTGATGATTCCGTTTGGGGTATCGCTCCTACTCGGGTATTTCTTCATCCTCAGGGGCGTCGATCCTGAACCCCCCTTGTCTTCCCGGTTCTCGCCCGCCGGCTTCTTCCTCCCCTTCCTGATCATTGTCATCGCCCCCCTCCTCGACATCATCCTCAAGGGATCGGTCCGGCTCCCCTACCCGGAGATAGGGACGGCGGTCGGGGTGACGGTGAGCCTGATCCTCGCGATGTCGATCGGCCGTCTCAGGCCTAAGAGGCTTGGGGATGTGTTCATCAAGATGCGGCCGCTCAAGTACGCGTTGATCATCCTGGCGATGTTCGTCTTTCTGAACGTGTTCAAGGTATCGGGGGTCCCGGAGCGGATCGGCGCGCTGAACCTCCCCCCGCTCGTTCTGACCGTGTTGATCGGCCCGCTCCTCGGTCTGATAACCGGCCGGATCCAGGCCCCGATCTCGATCATCGTTCCGATCTTTGTCACGGCCTATGGAGCGATCTCCGCCCCTGCGTTTGCGCTCACCTATTTCGCCGTCTTCCTCGGGTACATCCTGACCCCGGTCCATCCGTGCATCTCCGTTTCGCTGGAGTACTTCGACGTATCGTTGTGGGCCCTCTTTCGCCGGATGGCTGCCCCCGCGATCCTCGGCCTTGCCGCTGCGGTAGTCGCCGCTCTATTCCTGTTGTGAGGATCCCCCTCGGGCGAGGTGGATCGTCTGCGTCGGGTAGGCGAACTCGATCCCTTCTTCCTCGAATCTTCGGGCGATGGCGAGGTTTATCTCCTGTTGAGCGTCCATATAGGCGGTGTAGTCCGGGGTAAGCATGTAATAGACGGTCTCGAAGATGAGGGCGAAGTCCCCAAACGATTTGAAGTGACAACGATCGAACCTGGTATTCTCTTGTGAGCCGATGATCTCCTCGATCATGGATGGGATCCGCTCGAGGAGTTCGACCTTGGTGTCGTAGGTGACGCCGATCGAGAATGCGACGCGGCGCTCGTACATCCGCTTGTAGTTTCTAACCCGGCTCGAGAGGAGGTCGTTGTTCGAGAAGATGATCTGCTCCCCTGAGAGGCTCCGAACCCGCGTCGTCTTCAGGCCGATCCGCTCGACCGTCCCCAGCAGGTCGCCGACGATGATGAAGTCCCCGATGACGAACGGTTTGTCGATGATTATCGAGAGGGAGGCGAACAGGTCGCTTAGGATGTTCTGGACGGCGAGGGCGATCGCGATCCCGCCGATTCCGATTCCGGCGATCAGGGCGGTGACGTCGATACCCAAGTTGTCGAGCGCAATCAGGGCGACGATCGACCAGATTGTGAACTTGGCGAGGAATCCGAGGGCGGAGAGAGAGGTCGCCACCGCTGCGTCCTCCTTCAGCTTCCGTTTGATGAAACGGGAGATGAAGAACGTGACGATGGCGTTCCCCCAATACCCTGCCTGCAGGAGCAAGGAGAGGATGAACAAGGTCCTAAGCCCCGTCACCGCCGTCGAGGGGAGGGAGAGGACGAGGGAGCCGGCGAAGATGGCCAGGATGAGGATGAACAGGAATCGCGTCTTCTCGAGGAGATCGGCGAGGAGGTCATCGAGCTGGCCGGGGGTGCGGGAGACGAACCCGCGCAGCCTCCTGATCACGAGCCGGAGGATGATGTGGAGGAGAAACCATACGGCGAGGATCATCCCGAGGGAGAGGAACCAGCGCCAGACCGGGTTCCCGTAGAACATCGTCGTAAGGATCGTCATCGTCCCCCTCCGCTAAAACGGATAGCCGGCTCGAATATACACCATAAGGGAGCGTATCAGAGGAGGGTGCGTCCTATCAAGGGAGCGGGACCGATCGGGCATCCGTCTCCATCCGACGAAGCCGGTGTACCCTCTGTCCTCACCTTTTGAATCGGGGAGGGGTGATTGTTGTCTAGGGCGGGGGTGGGGGAATGGATCGGGTGAGGGCGACCGGGTTTAATACGATCGAGTCATGAGTGAAATCGAAGTGATCGTCCGTGCCTCCGCCCTTCAGGATGAGCGGAGCCTCGCCCGCGTGAAGGATGATCTCCTCCGCCGGATAGAGAGGGAAGGGGACCTGAGGATCGCCGAGGTTGAACAGCCGTCCTCCGACCGGCTGGCGGCGATCTTGATCCTGACCGGGGGGGTGGAGAGGGAGGCGTTGAAGATCGTCGCTAAGCTCCCTTCCCCCGTCCTGTTGATCGCCCATCCCTCCTATAACTCTCTCCCCGCCGCCCTTGAGATCCTCGCCCGGCTCAGGGCGGAGGGGGGGGAGGGGAGGATCCTGTTCGGATCCGCTGAAAGGATCGCCGCCGGGTTGAAGGAGGAGCTGGCGCTGAATGAGGCGTGGGAACGCCTCCGGTTCAGCCGGATCGGATTGATCGGTGAGCCCTCCGACTGGCTCGTGGCGAGCGGGGTCGATCATGCGTTTGTCAAAGGGCGACTCTCCGTGGAGTTGGTGGAGATCGCTATCGATGAACTCGTGGAACGGGTGGAGCACGCCCGCGTTCCGAAGAAGGAGATCGCTGCGTTCGTCCGTCAGGCTGAGGTCGTCGAAGAGCCGGATCAAAGCGACCTTCGCGGCGCGGTCGCTGTGTACAAGGGGCTCCGAGGGCTGGTCGACGACTACCGCCTCGCTGCTTGCAGCGTACGCTGCTTCGATCTGTTAGCCAGGATCGGTAACACAGGGTGTTATGCCCTTTCCCGTCTGAACGACGAGGGGATCCCCGCAGGCTGCGAAGGGGATCTCCAATCGCTCTTCTCCATGTACATCGCCTTCCTCCTCACCGGCCGGCCGGCGTTCATGGGGAATATCGCGGCCGTCGATCCGGCGGATAGGATCGTCGAGGTCGCCCACTGCACCTGCCCTCTCTCCTTGGTGAACAGCTATGCGATAAGGAGCCATTTCGAATCCGGGCTCGGCGTCGGGATTTCGGGGAAGTTTCCGACCGGTCCGTGCACCCTGTTCCGACTCGGTGGGGAGAGGCTCGATCAGCTATTTGTCAGCGAAGGGATGATCGAGGAGTCAGGAGTTCGCAATGATCTCTGCCGCACCCAGGTGAGGATCTCCATGGACGATCCGGTCGAATCCCTTCTGAGTGCTCCCCTTGGTAATCACCACATCATCACCTTCGGGCATCGACGAGGGATGATCGAGAAGTTCTTCTCCCGTCACCTCGGCCCCTGATCGGACCTCCTTGTCCGAGCGGGGATGAGGGGCTACTATCCCTAGTGCCGGGAGGTGAGCTTCGATGCCGGAACACAAGATGCAGATCACAGCCGATAATGAGACGAGGATGGGGAACTACTCGAACCTAGCCCTCATCTCACACCGCAAAGAGGAGTTCGTCATCGACTTTCTCTTCCTCGAGCCTCAACCGCAGGCGGCGAAGGAGGGGAGGGCGACCCTCGTCTCGCGGCTGATCTTAAGTCCGGGGCATACGAAGCGTCTCTACCAGGCGATCGGCGAGAACATCCAGCGGTATGAGAAGAACTTCGGAAAGATCGTCCTCCCTCCGACCCTAAAATAGCGGTTTGATGCGGTCGGAGACCGGATTCACCGAGCTGAAATCGACCGTCTTAAAGACGGTGATCGCCCGGAGGATCACCCTCGGGGCGTTCTCCGCGATCGCCCTGATCGTCATCTTTCTCACCAAGATCAGCTACTTAAACCCGCTATTCTATGCTCCCCTCGTCTGGTTCCTCCTCACCTTCCCGTTCAAGTACCTGATCGAGCGGCAGACGAACCCCTCCGGCCTCCACTGGGCTCACGCCGGGTTCTTTATCGTCGAGATTGTCCTGATCACCGCACTTATCCACCTGATGGGGGGGAGCGAATGGATCGGGGTCATCTTCTACCTGTTCACCGTCATCTACGCGAACTTCTTCCTTCCCGAGCTTCAGGGATACCTGATCACCGCCCTCGTCGTCCTCTCTTACTCCGCTTTGGTGATCCTTGAATACTCGGGTGCAATCCCGCACCGCTCCCTCTTCCCTCCTTACGAAGCCCCGTATAGGAACCTGGCCTACAACCTGACGACGATCCTCGCCGGTGCGGCCGGGGTGTACGGGGCGCTCTCCTACACGGTTCGTGCGTTCACCGAGATCTACGCCCGGAAGAACCGGGCCCTGAAGGAGCGGGAGGAGGAGCTCTCTCAACTCTCGCAGCGGATCCTCTCCGCCCAGGACGAGGAACGACGGCGGATCGCCCGCGTTCTCCACGATGAGCTCGGTCAGACCCTCGCTGCGGTCAAGCTCGAGCTCGCTGCCGGGCCGGACGAGGAACGGCTGGACAGGATCCAGGGGATGATCGACCGGGCGATCGCGCAGACCCGAGACCTCGCCCACTCCCTCCGCCCCCCTCTCCTCGACGACCTCGGGCTCGGCCCGTCGCTCCGCCGGCTGGGAAAGATGGTCGAGGCGGCGGGGAAGATCGAGGTCGAAGTCCGTCTCGACCTTCCCGGGCGCCTCCCTCAGGAGCATGAGGGGTTGATCTTCTCCGCCGCCCAGGAGGCGCTCCAAAACATCGAGGCGCACGCCCGGGCGCGGCGGGCGGAGATCTCCCTCACCGAGCGGGAGGGGGCGATCCTCCTTGTCGTGACCGACGACGGGATCGGGATCGATCATCGCTCCCTTCCCGGCCTCGGGCTGCGCGGGATAAGGGAGAGGGTGGAGGGGATCGGGGGGAGGATGTCGATCTCCTCCCGCCCTGGAGAGGGGACGCGGCTCGAGGTGGAGGTCCCGTATGCCGGGGATGCGAATCGCGATCGTCGATGATCATGCCCTCGTCCGCGCCGGGTTGGCCCGGCTCCTCGAGCCCCGGTTTATCGTGGTCGGGACGGCTGCAGACGCCGCCTCCGGGATCGAGCTCGCCCGCAGGACGAAGCCGGACGTCCTCCTCCTCGATCTCGTCCTTCCCGGCCGCAACGGGCTGAGCGCGATCCCCGATATCCTCTCCGCCTCTCCTGGTACGCGGATCCTCGTCCTCACGATGTACGACGAGCCGGAGTACACCGAGGCAGTGACAGCCCGCGGGGCGTGTGGGCTCGTCTCCAAGGCGGCGGATGCCGACACCCTGTACGCGGCGATCGAGGCGGCGGCGAAGGGGAGGGTGGAAAGGCCGCGGCTGGGGCTGACCGACCGCGAGCGCGAGGTCCTCCTTCTCCTCCGAGAGGGTAAGAGCGATGCGGAGATCGCCGCGGCCCTCGGGATCAGCCCGCGGACGGTCGCCAACCACTGCTCCCGATTGATGGAGAAGCTCGACGTGCACACCCGCCCCGGCCTGATCGCTCACGCAAAGCGGATCAGCCTTGCAGGGGATTGATACATTTTCCCCATCCCGAAAGCGCCCTGTTTTTAGTAAACTTGAGCGATGAATAGGATTCGGGTGGTGTTGGGAGACGATCATGCGCTCGTGCGCGAGGGGATCGCGGTCCTCCTCTCCTCCTTCGGGATCGAGGTAGCGGCCGAGGCGGGGGACGGACGGGGCCTCCTCCGCGCTGTGCGAAGGACGCGGCCGGATGTAGCGCTGGTCGATGTGTCGATGCCGCTTCTGAACGGGATCGAGGCGACGCGGCGGATCATCCGGATCTCGCCCGCTACCCGGGTTATCGTCCTCTCGATGTACGCCGACGAGGGATACGTCGCCCAAGCCGCCCGCGCCGGGGCGCGGGGGTACGTGCTCAAGGACGAGGCCCCGACCAGGCTGATCGAGGCGATCGCGGCGGTCGCTGAAGGGAGGACCTACTTCCCCGCCGGGGTCCCGGAGCTCGCGGAGGAGGAAGGACCAGCCCTGACGGGACGGGAGAGGGAGGTTCTTCAGTTGATCGTGGAGGGGAAGAGGAACGCGGAGATCGCGCGGATCATGTCGCGGAGCCTGCATACGGTGAGAAACCACCGTGCCCGGCTGATGCACAAGCTCAACGCGCACTCCGCGGCCGAGCTCGTGGAGGTGGCTGAGCGGCTGGGGATTGTGAGGTTGACGCCGAGGATATGAACGGACCGAGGATACTCGAAAGGTTCAGAGGGCCGATCATCGCCGGGCTTGAGGAAGCCCTCGCCGGCGACGCCTCCCTCTATCGGATCCTCCGCTATCACGTCGGACTGGAGGACGAGCGTGGGAATCGGACGGAGAGCCTCGGCAAGCTCCTCCGCCCGAGCCTGGTGATGTTCACCGCGTCCGAGCTCGGAGGCGAGTCGGCTGCGGCCCTCCCCGCCGCCGTCGGGCTCGAGCTGATCCACAACTTCTCCCTGATCCACGACGACATCCAGGACGAAGACAGGCTTAGGCGGGGGCGCCCGACGGTCTGGGCGTTGTATGGGGCGGCGGAGGGGATAAACGCCGGCGATCTGATGGAGACGATCGCGATAAAGACTGCGCTCTCCGCTGGGGCGGCCGCGGCCGACGCCCTCCTTGCGGCCACGATCGAGATGATCGAGGGGCAGTCCCTCGACCTCTCTTATGAGGAGAGGGAGATCGGAGTTGGAGAGTACATGGAGATGGTCGACCGAAAGACCGGGGCCTTGATTAGGTGTGCGTTCGTCCTTGGCGGGATCGCGGCCGGAGCCGGGCCGAAGATCATAGCCGATCTAGCCTCCCTGGGAGCGGCAATTGGAAGGGCGTTCCAGATCCGCGACGATATCCTCGGGATCTGGGGGGATGACTCGGTCACCGGAAAGCCGTCCGGCTCCGACATCCGCCGGAGGAAGAGATCCCTCCCCGTCGTCCTCGGCTTCGACCGCGCCGCCGGGGCGGATCGGGATCTTCTCCTCTCCTCCTACCGAAAGGAGGGACTCTCCGACGCTGACGTCGCCTCGGTGACCGATACTCTGGAGCGGGTGGGGGCGAAGGATGAGGCTGAAGAGATGGCGAATACCGAGCTTTCACGGGCGCGGAAGGGGATGGAGACGCTCCCGTTCTCCAACGCGGGGAGGAAGGATCTATCCGAGCTGATCGATTATCTGTCAAGGAGATCGAAATGAAACGACCGCTGAAACTGGACATGAAGATGGCCCGCTACATCCTGGTGCAGAAGGCGAAGGGAAGGAAGTACTTCCCGTTCGTCACCATGCTCGAGCCGCTCGAGGCGTGCAACCTCCACTGCATTGGCTGCGGTCGGGTCGAAGAGTACAAAAACGTCCTCCAGCGCCGTCTTTCGGTCGAGGAGTCACTCGCCGCGGTGCACGCCTCAGGGGCTCCGATCGTCTCGATCGCCGGGGGCGAGCCGCTCCTCCATCCCCAAATCGGGGAGATCGTGAAGGCGATCACCGCCGAGAAGCGGTTCGTCTATCTGTGCACGAACGGACTCCTTCTTGAGGAGAAGCTCGACCTGTTCAGACCGAGCGACTATTTCTCGTTCGTCGTCCACCTCGACGGGACGGAGAAGGTCCACGACTACGTAACGCAGCGGCCGGGGACGTTCAAGACCGCGATCGCAGGGCTTCGGGAGGCGGTTGCCCGCGGATTCAGGGTGAATACGAACTCTACCCTGTTCCACGGCTCAGATGTCGATGATTTGCATTCCCTCTTCTCCCTCCTCACCGAGATCGGGGTCGAGGGGCTGATGGTCTCCCCAGGGTACGCGTACAAGGACGTCTCCGACCGTGAGCTCTTCCTCGAGCGGCAGGAGTCGATCGGGGTCTTTCAGCGGGTCCTCGATCCGAGCAAGGGATTCCCGTTCTACAACAACCCGCTATATCTCGACTTCCTGCGGGGAAAGAGGGACTACCCGTGCGCCGCCTGGACGACCCCGACCTACACCGTCCTCGGGTGGCGCAAGCCGTGCTACATCCTCGCCGACGAGCATGTGGAGGACATAAGCGAGCTGTTCGATCCGAAGCTGTGGGAGGGCTACGGGCCGGGGAACGACCGCCGTTGTACGAACTGTATGATGCATTCCGGGTTCGAGGGGGCGAGCATCCTAGAGGCCCTCTCCAAGCCGCGCGACCTCTTGACATTGGCCCGGGGTGAGAGAGGGGGATGATCACCGTGGTGGCCTGTTTCTTCCTCGAGACGGCGTGGATTCGGAAGGGTCCGGGGATGCGGGTGGCCCGCATCCGTCCCGGAGCCCCGGCCGGGTTCGAGCGGGATCTCGGCCGGCCTGACCTCCTCGTCTCGGCCGGGTTCTGCGGTGGGCTCTCCGAAGACCTTAAGACCGGAGATCTGATCCTTGCGACGGAGATCGCCCACCAAGGGCGGAGGATTGCAGTCTCTCCCGAGATCCTCGCCCGGGCGGAGGAAGGGCTGGCCCGGGTCGGGATCGCTCCGAAGATGGGCTCGATCGTCACCGCAGCCCGGGTGGCGGTGACGCCGGCGGAGAAGGGGCGGCTCCGGGAAGAGACAGGCGCGATCGGCGTGGAGATGGAGGCGGGAAGGTTGGCCGAGTGGGCGGATGAGAACGGGATCGGCTTCATCGCGGTGAAGGCGGTCCTGGACGAAGTGGACGAGCCTCTCCCGCTCCGCCGGGCTGCGGATGCGATCCTCCATCCGATCGCCGCGGTGAGGGCAGGGTTGGCGGGAGTCCGCGCCGGCCGCGCGATAGGCCGGGGGATCTCGGGGATCGTCTGGCAGTCTTTGGGGGGATGATGACGCGCAGAGCGGTCCTGGTCGGCGGGGTGATGATCGGCGGGGGTGCACCGGTCGTCGTCCAGTCGATGACGAACACCGATACCCGCGACGTGGAAGCTACCGTCGCCCAGATCGAACGGCTCCAAGCGGCAGGGTGCGAGATCGTCCGCGTCGCTGTCCCCGACCGGGAGGCTGCGGAGGCCCTACCGCGGATCAGGGAGAGGATCTCGATCCCGCTCGTCGCCGACGTCCACTTCGATTATCGGCTCGCCCTGGCTGCAATCGAGGCCGGGGTGGACAAGCTCCGTCTCAACCCGGGGAACATCACCGACCCTGAGGCGATCGCGCAGGTTGCCGAAGCGGCGAAGGCGGCCGGGATTCCGATTCGGGTTGGGGCGAATTCAGGATCGCTTGCGAGGGAGTACCTCGATTCCGGCGGTCATCCGACGGCGAGGGGGATGATGGAGAGCGTCCTTAACGAGATCCGGATCCTCGAGAGGTACGGGGTCGATCAGATCGTCGTCTCGGCGAAGGGGACGGACGTTCGAATGACGATCGAGGCGTACCGCTTGATCGCCCGCGAGGTCGACTATCCGCTTCACATTGGGATCACAGAAGCGGGAACCCCGTGGGAGGGGGGTATCCGCTCGGCGGTCGGGCTCGGGATACTCCTCGAAGAGGGGCTCGGAGACACGATCAGGGTATCGCTCGCCGGGGATCCGATAGAGGAGGTCCGGGCGGCCTACGAGATCCTCCGCGCACTTGGGCTGCGGGCACGCGGGATCGATCTACACGTCTGCCCGACCTGTGGGAGGACGGGGATACCCCTTGTAAGGATCGCCGAGCAGGTGAGGCGGGAGCTCGCCGATATCGCGGAGCCGATAAAGGTCGCGTTGATGGGGTGCAACGTAAACGGGATAGGAGAGGCGAGGGAGGCCGACTTCGGTCTAGTTGGGGGCCGGAAAAACGGGACGATCTACGTACACGGGAAGCCCGAGCTGGTCGCCGTCCCCGAGGACCGGATCGCCGAGGAGATGATCCGCGTCGTCCGGGGGCATCTCCGGAGAGCGAGGAAGAGCGATGCCTGAGTCGATCCTGACTTCAAAGCGGATAGGTCTCTCCCCCCTCGACGGGGCGATTCTCGCTGGGATCGACCGTCTCCTCTCCCTCCAGTACGACGAGGGTTACTGGTGGGGGGAGCTCGAGTCGAACGTGACGATCACCGCCGAGCACCTGTTCTTGACCCACATCCTCGGGATCGCCGATCGGGCACAGTGGCGGAAGATTGCAAACTACATCCTCTTGCAGCAGCGCGAGGACGGGAGCTGGACTAACTGGTACGAAGGACCGGGCGAGCTCTCGACCACGATTGAGGCCTACCTCGCTTTAAAGCTTGCTGGGGTCGATCCCACGGATCCGCGGATGCACAGCGCGCGTGGGTTCATCCTTAGAAACGGCGGGGTGGAGCGGGCGCGGATCTTCACCAAGATCTGGCTTTCCCTCCTCGGGGAGTGGGACTGGCGCGGGACGCCGATGATGCCGCCGGAAGTGATCTTCCTTCCAAGTTGGTTTCCTATCAGCATCTACGATTTCGCCTCCTGGGCGCGGGGGACGGTCGTCCCGCTGACGATCATCCAGACCCTGCGGCCGGTCTTCCCTCTTCCCAAGTACGCCCACATCGATGAGCTATTCTTGAACGGAAGGGAGAACGCCGACCTGCGCATTCCTCTCACCAAAAACTCGGCCTGGTCGAAGGGGTTCCGTTTGCTGGATAGGCTCCTTCGGATCTACGACCGCTCTCCGGTGAAACCGCTTCGAAGAACGGCGATCAGGATGGCTGAGCGGTGGATCCTCGCCCGCCAGGAGGCGGATGGGTCGTGGGGTGGGATCCAGCCTCCCTGGGTCTATTCCCTGATCGCCTTGAAGGCGCTTGGCTATCCGATCGATCACCCGGTGATGAAGAGGGGGATCTCCGGTTTCTATGGGGAGAAGGGTTTCTCGATCGAGGAAGGGGATACGTTCCGGCTGCAGTCGTGCCTCTCTCCGGTCTGGGACACCGCCCTCGCCGTTCTCGCCCTCGTGGACGCCGGCCTGCCCAGCGACCATCCCGCGTTGGTGAAGGCGGGGGATTGGCTCCTCCGCGAGCAGATCCTCACCGGCGGTGATTGGGAGGTGCGGTGCAAGGGGCGGCCGGGAGGATGGGCGTTCGAGTTCGAAAACGACATCTACCCGGACACCGACGACACTGCGATCGTGATGATCGCGCTTATGGGAATCACGCTCGATGAGCGCAAGAAGGAAGAGGCGATCTCCCGCGGGCTTAAGTGGCTACTTGCGATGCAGAGTGCAAACGGCGGCTGGGGGGCGTTCGACCGGAACAATACCAAGGCCCTCCTGCGGGAGATCCCGTTCGCCGACTTTGGCGAGGTGATCGACCCGCCCTCGGTTGACGTGAGCGCGCACATCGTCGAGCTGTTCGGCCGGCTCGGGTACAGGAAGGGGTTCAAACCGATCGATCGGGCGATCGAATACATCAAGCGCGAGCAGGATGAAGACGGCGCCTGGTTCGGCCGCTGGGGCGTGAACCTCACCTACGGGACCGGGGCGGTCCTCCCCGCGCTCGCCGCGGTCGGGGAGGATATGCGATCCCCGTACGTCCGGCGCGCGGTCGCCTGGCTGATAGACCATCAGAACGAAGACGGCGGCTGGGGGGAGCGGATCGAGGGGTATTACGATCTAAAATGGCGGGGGCGGGGCCCGTCGACCCCCTCCCAGACGGCCTGGGCCCTCCTCGGCCTGATCGCCGCGGGTGAGGCGGACTCCGATCCGGCCCGCCGGGGGGTCGAATATCTGATCGAGGCCCAGACCGATGAGGGGGGTTGGGACGAGCCGTATTTCACCGGTACTGGCTTTCCGACCGACTTCATGATCAACTACCACCTGTACCGGGATGTCTTCCCGGTGATGGCCCTCGGCCGGTACCGGCGTTCTCGCGGAGGTGGCGGATGAGCGTCGTCGAAGCGAATGTCCTCGGCTTCTGCGGTGGGGTGAGGAGGGCGGTCCGGATGATCGAGACCGAGCTCTCCGAACACGGTCCGCTCTACACCCTCGGGGCGATCGTCCATAACTCCCACGTCGTCGGTGATCTCGCTGCCCGCGGAGCGAGGCTGGTCGACGGGATCGACGCGGTCCCAGCGGACGGTACGGTGGCGATCACCGCGCACGGGGCGGGGGAGGAGGTCTACACTGAGATCACCCGGCGAGGACTCCGACTCGTGGATACGACATGCCCTATCGTCCGTCACGCCCAAGAGAGGGCGGCGGGGCTCGTCGAGGAGGGGTTTTTCGTCGTCCTCTACGGTGAGGCCTCGCATCCAGAGGTGAAAGGGATCCTCTCCTGGACGCGTGGACAGGGGATGGCTACGGAGTCTCCGGATATTCAGATACCGACAGGGAAGAAGGGCCTCGCCATCATCGCCCAGACGACGAAGTCGCCGGCCCGGTTCGCCGAGTTCGCGCAGGCGATCGCCGGCCGATTCGTTGGGAAGGTCCCTGAGATCCGGATCGTCGATACGACCTGTCCGGAGACCGGGAGGCGCTACCAGGCGGCGGAGGAGCTGGCGTCCTCGGTCGACGCCATCTTCGTCGTTGGGAGCCGGTCATCGGCGAATACGCGGAGGCTCGCCGAGACCTGTTGTAAGTCCGGCCTCCCGACGTATCACATCGAATCGGCGGACGAGATCGATCCGGATTGGCTGGCGGTCGGGGATCGCTTTGGGGTGACCGCCGGGGCGTCGACCCCGGACGGGGTGATTGCAGCGGTCGCCCAGAGGCTCCGTGAGATCGAAAGGATAAAAAAATTTAAGGAGAGGGGGTAAGGGTGGGTGAGATGAACATGCACACATCGATTGAAGATCCTGTGCGGATGAAGGTTCAACGCACGTCGATCCGGCGTGTGGCGACGACGGCGCCGGAGTTCATCGACATCACCGCCGATGTGATAAAGGCGGTCGAGTCCTCCGGGATCAGGGAGGGGATGGTCGTCGTCTTCTCCCGCCATACGACGGCGGCGGTCAAGATCAACGAGAACGAGCCCCTCTTGCTCCGCGATATGTCGCGGTTCCTTGAGGAGGCCGCTCCGCGCGAGGCGGACTACCGCCACAACGATTTCGTCATCAGGACGGCGAACATGACCGAGGATGAGTGCCCGAACGGGCATGCGCATTGTCAACACCTCCTCCTCGGCGCGAGCGAGACGATACCCATCTCCGATGGGAAGCTCCTCCTCGGCCGGTGGCAGAGCATATTCCTGATCGAGCTCGATCGCCCGCGTCCGCGTGAGGTGGTAGTTCAGGTCCAGGGGTGGTAGCAGGATGAGGAACCCCCCGTTGACCGGCGTTAATCCCGCGGAGGCGCGGGAGGCCTCCCTCCGATTGGCGAGGTCCCATTACGAGAACTTTACTGTCGTCTCCTGGCTCACCCCCCGTTCTCTCCGTAAGGATCTAGCCTCGATATACGCGTACTGTCGGACGGTCGACGATCTCGGCGATGAGGCGGAAGGGGATCGTCTCGATCTCCTCGATCGATTCGAGGAGGAGCTCGAGCGGGCCTACGCCGGAACCCCCCGCCATCCGGTCTTCATCTCCCTCCTCCCGACGATAAAGCGGTTCGATCTCCCCCGTGAACCGTTCGCTAGGCTGATCGAGGCGAACCGGATCGATCAGGTTAAGACCCGTTACGCCTCGTTCGCCGATCTCCTCGAATACTGCGAGAACTCGGCGAACCCGGTCGGGAGGCTCGTTTTGATGCTATACGGATATCGCGATGATGAGAGGTTCGCCCTCTCCGATGCGACTTGCACCGCGCTTCAGCTTACGAACTTCTGGCAGGACATAAGACGCGACTATGAGATGGGGAGGATCTACCTCCCCCAGGACGAGATGGAACGATTCGGGGTGGGGGAGGACGACCTCGCATTAGATCACGCTCCGTCCGGTTTGCGCGGGCTTCTCCGGTTTCAGGTCGACCGTACGAGGGAGTACTTCGAGCGGGGGCTCCCGTTGATCGACACGGTTGAGGGGCATCTCAAAATCGATCTTGCCCTCTTCTCCCGCGGCGGCCTTGCGATACTGAAGAAGATCGAGGATCAACGGTACGATACCCTCTCCCGCCGCCCGCGGCTGTCGAACGGGGAGAAGGCCCTCCTGTTCCTGTCGACCCTCATTTCTAAGGACTGGAGAAGATGGATCTGAGGCGCGCTTACGCTGAAGCGGCCCGGATAACCCGCAAGCGGGCGCGCAACTTTTACTTCGCCTTCTTGAGCCTCCCCCCAGCCCAGCGGCGATCGGTATACGCCCTGTACGCGTTCTGCCGGGAGGCGGACGACATCGCCGACGGGCCGGAGAGCGTGGAGGATAAGCGCCTCCGCCTCTCCCGGCTCCGCTTGCGGCTCGATCGTGCTGCAAGCGGGGATCCGCTCCTCGAGAGGGACGCTTCACTCGCCGATACGATCGCTGTCTACGGGGTCCGACCGACCGATCTCCACGAGGTCATAACCGGCGTGGAGACCGACCTGGATTTCTCGCCGATTCAGACGTTCGCTGAGCTTCGTCTCTACTGTTATCGCGTCGCCGCGGCCGTGGGACTGGCGACCCTCCCTATCCTGACCGATGGGTCGCCCCCGGACGATGAGATGAAGGACTCGGCGGAGGCCCTCGGGATCGGGATGCAGCTTGTAAACATCATCCGCGATATAGCCGAGGACCTCAGGCGGGGGAGGAACTATATCCCAGCGGAGGACCTCCGCCGCTTCGGGCTGAGCGAAGAGGACCTCCGCCGCGGCCGGGTTTCGGAGCCGATCCGCAGGCTGATCGCCTGGGAGTCCGACAGGGCACGGCGCTACCTCGAGGAAGGGAAGGGATTGATCCGGCTCCTTCCGCAACGGAGCCGTTCCTGTCCCTGGCTCCTATCTCAGATCTACGGCCGGATCCTCACGCGGATCGAGGATTCCGGCTACGACGTCTTCTCGGGTTCCCGATCCCTTCCGACCAGCGAGAAGGTCTATCTCTTGGTATCATCGTATCTGAGGCGATTCTGATGGGAGTCATCGTAATCGGAGGGGGGTTCGCCGGCGTTGCCGCCGCCTGCCGCCTCGCCGGGGGCGATCATCCCCCTCTCCTCCTCGAGCGGGGAGGGAATCTCGGAGGTAGGGCCGGCTCGTTCTACCTTTCCCGCCAGGGCGAGACGATCGACTACGGGCAGCATGTTCTGATGCGCTGTTGCACGGCGGCACAAGGGTTCCTTCAGCGGATCGGGGCTTCCTCCGCCGTCCGGTTTCAACGGGACCTTTCGATTCCGATCATCTATTCAGCGAAGGTGAGCCCCCTACGCTCCTCCCTCCTTCCCGGCCCGCTCCACCTTGCCCCGAGCCTCCTCTCATACCGTCCCCTCCCGTTCGGAGAGCGCCTCTCAGCCCTCCGCACCGGCCTGGCCCTCTTTCTCAGCCGCGGCCAAAGCGATCTGACATTCGAAAGATGGCTCGCAGCCCATGGTGAGACTGATGCGGCGATCGAGAGGCTGTGGGATCCGATCTGCCTTGCCACCTTGAACGCCCCCGCCCGGGAGGTCAGCCTCTCCGCCGCCCGGATGGTCCTCCGCGAGGGGCTCTTCCGGCCGGGCGCGGCCGATGTCGGGCTGTTCGTCCTCCCGTTCGCGGATGTATTCGCATCCGCGCGCCGGTACATCGAGGAGAGGGGAGGTGCCGTCAGGACGTCGAGCACCGTCCGCCGGATCCTGATCGAGAGGGGAACCGCGATCGGGGTCGAGACGGCGGATGGCGAGAGGATAGAGGCCGAAGGGGTGATCGCCGCCGTCCCGGCCAGTGAGCTTGCCTCCATCCTTCCCGAGGGGGCGATCGACATACCCAACCTCAGGTTCTCACCGATCGTCGACGTTCACTTCTGGTTCGATCGGCCGATCATGGAGGAGGAGTTCCTGATCGGCGTCGGCTCGCCGGTTCAGGGGATCTTCGATCTCACGAGGATCCGGGGGGAAAGCAGGACGAACCACATCGTCCTCTCCCAGAGCTGGGCCGTTTCCTGGATCGACCGACCGGTCGATGAGATCGCAGCGAGGCTCCTCGATTCCCTCGGGGATCTCCTCCCGGCCGTCCGCCGGGCGACCCTCATCGACCGGCTGGTGATCAAGCATCGGGAGGCGACGTTCGTCCCCGCCCTCGGGGTCGATCGGGTCCGTCCGCCGGCGAAGGGGGCGGTTTTCCGCCTCTATCTCGCCGGGGATTGGACAGCGACCGGCTGGCCGGCGACGATCGAAGGGGCGGTCCGTTCCGGGATCAACGCAGCGGCGAGGTGGGAGGGGGAACTCGAGCCCTCCTGGATCGATCGGAAGATCGGGCTATAATCCGCGCCTTAGTGAGGTGATAGGCGTGCCGCAGACGATGACGGAGAAGGTCCTCGCAGAGCACATCCGCGAAGGGGAGTTGGAGCGGGGGACCGAGATCGGGATCAAGATCGACCACTGCCTGACCCAGGACTCGACCGGGACGATGGCCTGGCTCGAGTTCGAGTCGCTCGGGATGGACAGGGTGAAGGCGGAGCTTGTGGTCAGCTACTCCGACCACACCTCGCTCGGGTTCAAGGGGGAGTCGACCGACGATCACGTCTTCCTCCAGTCGATCGCCTCGCACTACGGGGCCAAGTTCTCCAAGAACGGGAACGGGGTCTGCCATCAGCTCCACTACGAGCGGTTCGGGGTCCCGGGTAAGACCCTCCTCGGGTCCGACTCCCACACCCCGACCGCCGGCGGTCTGGGGATGCTCGGGATCGGGGCCGGCGGGATGGACGTCGCCGTGGCGATGGGAGGAGGACCGTTCTACCTCACCGTCCCCAAGATGATGCGGATCGTCCTGACCGGGAAGCTCTCATGGGGGGTGGCGGCGAAGGACGTCGCCCTCGAGATCCTGCGGCGGATCTCGGTGAAGGGAGGGGTCGGCTATTTCCTCGAGTTTACCGGCCCGGGGGTGGAGACCCTGTCCGTGCCGGAGCGGGCGACGATCACCAACCTGTGTGTCGAGACCGGCGCCACCTCGTCGATCTTCCCCTCCGACGGTGTGACCCGGGAGTTCCTCCGGATGCAGGGGAGGGAGGAGGCGTGGAGCGAGCTTTCCCCCGACCCGGACGCGGTCTACGACAAGACCCTGGAGATCGACATGTCGGCCCTCAAGCCGCTCGTCGCCATGCCCGGGATGCCGGACAACGTCTACGACATCGACGAGGTCAAGGGGACGAAGATCGATCAGGTCTACATCGGCTCGTGCACGAACGGCTCCTACCGCGACATAAAGATCGCCGCCGAGATCCTGAAGGGAAAGCACGTCTCTCCTGACATCGACGTCATCGTTTCACCGGCATCCCGCCAGGCGTGGGAGATGCTGATCGAGGACGGGAGCTTCCTCGCCCTCACCAAGGCCGGCGTCCGGATGATCGAGCCTGGGTGCAACGCGTGCATCGGGATCGGGTTCGTCCCGGGATACGGGCACCTGTCGCTCCGAACCGTCAACCGGAACTGGAAGGGAAGGGGAGGGAACAAGTTTGGGAAGATCGCGTTATGCAGCCCAGAGGTGGCAGCGGCATCGGCCCTCGCCGGGAGGATCGCCGACCCGCGCGAGCTTCCCCCGGTCGAGGTGAAGGTCGACCACCTGACGATCGACGACGCGTTGATTCTCGAGCCGGAGGGCCCGTCGGTCGAGATCCGCCGTGCCCCGAACATCGTCTCCCTCTCCCCGCAGCGTCCGCTCCGCTCTCCACTCGTGGGCGAGGTTCTGATCAAGCTCGGGGACGGGGTCTCCACCGATGCGATCCTCCCGGCCGGGCCGTTGACCCAGCACTTGCGCTCGAACCTCCCGGAGATCGCCAAGTTCACGTTCTACTACGAGGACAAGGAGTTCGCCGCCCGCGCGGTCGAGAAGGGGGGCGGGTTCATCGTCGGGGGTGACAACTACGGGCAGGGGTCCTCCCGCGAGCACGCGGCCCTCGCCCCGTGGCAGCTCGGGATAAAGGCGGTCCTCGCCAAGGGCTACGCCCGCATCCACCGCGCCAACCTGATCAACGTCGGGATCATCCCATTCATCTGTGATACTGACCGGATCGATCAGGGGGACGTGCTGGAGATCGACGTATCCGACCTGACCGGGAAGCTTTCGGCGTACAACCGGACGAAGGACGAGCGGATCGAGCTCTCTCTCGATCTCTCCCCGCGCGAGAACGAGATAATCAAGGCTGGAGGGCTCCTCGCCTACACCGCTTCGAAACACGGTTAGGAGAGCGAAGGGGTTCCGGCTTCCTCGATCATTTGACATCCCCCCGTTTGTCGGTACTATTTCGCGAAATGAGAATGCGTGTCTCAAAATTTGAGACTGAACGGGGGCCGGATGAACACGCTTGAGAAGTGCGTTCGGATCCTTGAGCTGTTCAGCGATTCCTCCCCTGTCCTCAAGGTGGGGGAGATCGCGCGGATCCTTGAGCTTCCCCGGAGCACCGCGTACAGGTACGTCTCCGCCCTCAAGCGGCACGGGCTCCTCGAGGAGGCGAGGGGGGAGGAGGGATACCGGCTCGGGAGGCGGATAATCGAGTTGGCGGCGAGCATGTCCCGCAAGCCGCTCCGTGAGCTCGCCCTCCCGCACATGGAGGTGATCGTCCGCGAGACGGGGGAGACGGTGATCCTGTGCGGGTTGCGCGGCCACGTCGGCGTCTGCTTGGAGAAGGTCGATGGGCACCATGCCCTCAGGGTCTCGTTCGAGCTCGGTGAGACCTACCCCCTCCACGCTGCAGCGACCGGGAAGGCGATCTTCGCGTTCCTCGAGCCGCGGATCCAGAAGGAGATAATCGCGGATGTCGGATTACCCCGGTTCACCTCCACGACGATCACCGACCGGGCGAAGCTGCAAAGGGAGCTCGCCCGGATCCGCAGGCTCGGATTTGCGGAGAGCGACGGGGAAGCGATAGAGGGTACGCGGGGGATAGCCGTTCCGATCTTCTCACCTTCCAACCGGATCCTCGCCTCGCTCGGCGTCTCCGCCCCGGTCCATCGTGTGAAGGGGGAGAGTAGAAAGCGGCTGATGCAGCTTCTGATCGATGCGGGAAGGAACATCACGAAAGAGCTTAACGCGTTTGAAGCGCGATAAAACTAAAAGTAGAAGGAGAAGCGATGCCCAGTAGGTATGTCCCGTCGCCGGATGGTGGTCAGCCGATCACGCGTACCCCCACCGGTCTGAGCGTCCCGGACAACCCGATCATCCCCTACATCCGCGGGGACGGGATCGGCGTTGACATCACCCCGGTGATGATGAAGGTTGTCGATGCAGCGGTGGAGAGGGCGTTCGCCGGAAGGAAGAGGATCGAATGGCTGAAGCTCCTCGCCGGCGACGAGGCGATCGCGGTCAACCATCCCGAGCTGTCGCCGGGAGAGATCGAAGGATTCCCGCCTGACGAGAGGCAGAGGCTCTACTTCCCCGATGAGACGGTGGATGCCATCCGCAAATACCTGGTGGCGATCAAGGGGCCGCTGACGACCCCGGTCGGCGGGGGTATCCGGAGCCTGAACGTCGCGCTACGGAAGATCCTCGACCTCTACGCCTGCGTCCGGCCGGTCCGCCATCTCGGGACCCCGGCGCCTGTCAAGCGGCCGGAGGACTTCGACATCGTCTTCTTTCGGGAGAACACCGAGGACGTCTACGCCGGGATCGAGTGGCCGGCTGGGTCGCCCGAGGCGGAGAGGGTGATCGACTGGCTTTCGACTGAGATGAAGGTCAAGGACAAGCTCCGGTTCACGCGCAACTGCGGGATCGGGATAAAGCCGATCTCCGAGGAGGGGTCGAAGCGGCTTGTCCGCGCGGCGATCGAGTATGCGATAAAGAACGACCGGAACGTTGTCACCCTCGTCCATAAGGGGAACATCATGAAGTACACCGAGGGGGCGTTCCGCGACTGGGGGTACGAGGTCGGCCGCGAGTATCCTCAGGTGATCACCGAGAATGAGCTTGAGGGGGAGATCCCTCCAGGGAAGATCCTCCTTAACGACCGGATCGCCGACCAGTTCTTCCAGCAGATGCTCCTCCGTCCGCGTGAGTACTCTGTCGTTGCCACGATGAACCTGAACGGCGACTACCTCTCCGACGCCGCCGCCGCCCAGGTTGGGGGGCTCGGGGTCGCGCCGGGTGCGAACATCAACTACCAGACAGGGTACGCCGTCTTCGAGGCGACGCACGGGACGGCACCGAAGCATGCGGGGAAGGACAAGGCGAACCCGGGTAGCCTGATCCTCTCCGCCGTGATGATGCTCCGCTACATCAACTGGGGAGAGGCGGCCGACCTACTCCTCGACGGGATCCGGAAGGCGATCGCCTCGGGGCGCGTCACCTACGACCTCGCCCGCCAGATGGAGAAGGCGACCCTCGTTACGACCTCCGAGTTCGGTGAGGAGATCATCCGCAACCTGTAAAGGAGAGAGATGGCACAGAAAGGGATCCGCGAATACGACGCCAAGCGCCTGGTAGGTAAGGCGCTCCTTCAGCTTCTAGGCAAACCGCCCCGGTTCGGGGATAGGCTCGTCCTCGTCACCCCTGATACGGACCTCGACGGGCTCCCTGACGAGCATCCCTGGCTGAAGACGGAGAGGCTCGTTGCAAAACCGGATCAGCTGTTCGGGAAGCGTGGGAAGAACGATCTCCTCTGCCTGGACAAGCCGTTCGCCGAGATCAGGACCTGGATAGAGGAGCGGATGGGAAGGGAGGTGACGATCGGGAAGACCTGCGGGAGGCTGACCCATTTCTTGATCGAGCCGTTCGTCCCGCACGAGGCCGAGTATTATCTCGCCTTCACATCGAAACGGGATTCCGACCTGATCCACTTCTCCCCTCAGGGAGGGGTAGACATCGAGGAGGGATGGGATACGGTGACGACGATCGAGGTTCCGATCCTCGGGGATATCACACCTTCCGAGATCGAAGCGGCCCTCCCGGATGTTCCGAGCGCGGATGCGCTCGCCTCGCTCATCGAGGCCCTGTACCGGGTTTATGTCGACTACTATTTCACCTATCTTGAGTTCAACCCGATCGCAGCGGTCGATGGCGATCTGATCCCCCTCGACACGGTCGCTAAGCTCGATGATACAGCGGCGTTTCAGGCCGCCGAGAAGTGGGGGGACATCGAGTTTCCGAAGCCGTTCGGGATGGACCCCTCAGACGAGGAGGCCTACATCGCCTCCCTCGACGAGAAGACCGGTGCGTCGCTCAAGCTGACGATCCTCAACCCAAACGGGAGGGTCTGGCTGATGGTCGCCGGAGGCGGGGCGAGCGTGATCTACGCCGATACGGTCGTCGATCTCGGGTTCGGGGGCGAGCTCGCCAACTACGGGGAGTACTCGGGTAATCCCACGACCGAGCTGACCTACGAGTACGCAAAGACCATCCTTCATCTTTTGACGCGCAGGCCCGATCCACAGGGGAGGCCGAAGTACCTCCTGATCGGCGGTGGGATCGCCAACTTCACCGATGTGGCAAAGACGTTCACCGGGATCATCAAGGCCATCAGGGAGTACCGCGATAGGTTGATCGAGAACAAGGTTAAAATCTTCGTCCGCCGCGGCGGGCCGAACTACAAGGAGGGCCTGGAGAAGATGCGCCGCCTCGGCGAGGAGCTCGGCCTCCCGATCGAGGTGTACGGCCCGGAGACGCACATGACGCACATCGTCTCCCTGGCGCTTGCAAAGGAGAGGGAATGAAGGACTACGAGCTTTTCACCCGCGGCACGAAGGCGTTCATCTACGGCGCGCAGACGGCGGCGCTGCAGCGGATGCTCGACTTCGACTACCTCTGCCGGAAGGACTTCCCGAGCGTCGTTGCGATGATCACCCCGGAACGGGGGGGATTCCAGAAGGTATTCTGGGGGACACGTGAGATCAGGATACCCCGCCTCCGTTCGATAGAGGAGGCGGTGAAGCGGTTCCCGGAGGCCGATGTCCTCATCAACTTCGCCTCGCAGCGCTCGGCGTTCGACGTGACGATGGAGGGGCTTTCGACCGATACGATCCGGACGATCGCTGTGATCGCCGAGGGGGTCCCGGAGCGCCAGGCGCGGATCATGGCCGCCACGGCGAAGCGGCTCGGGAAGTGGATCATCGGTCCGGCGACCGTCGGCGGGATCAAGGCCGGCGCGTTCAAGATCGCCAACACAGCCGGGACGATGGAGAACATCGTTGCCGCCAAGCTGTATCGACCCGGTTCGGTCGGGTTCGTTTCGGTATCCGGTGGGATGTCGAACGAGGCGTACAACATCATCGCCAGGAACACCGACGGGCTGAACGAGGGGATAGCGATCGGAGGGGACGCCTATCCCGGCTCGACCCTCCTCGATCACCTCCTCCGCTACGAGAAAAACCCGGAGATCAAGCTCCTCGTCTGCCTCGGTGAGGTCGGGGGGACGGCGGAGTACGAGATCGCCGAGGCCCTGAAGGACAGACGGATCACAAAGCCGCTCGTGATCTGGGTGACCGGTACCTGCGCTAAGGTCCTCCCCGGCCGGGTCCAGTTCGGGCATGCCGGGGCCAAGGCCGGATCGGAGATCGAGACCGCAGATGCGAAGAACGCCGCCCTCCGCGCGGCAGGGGCGATCGTCCCCGATTCGTTCGACGACTACCACCTCCGGATCCGCGAGACCTACGAAAGGCTAGTGGAAGAAGGGGTGATAACCCCGGCGGATGACTTCGAGCCGCCGCGGATCCCGATGGACTACAACCAGGCCGTCGCCGAGGGGCTCGTCCGCCGGCCGACCCACTTCATCTCCACGATCTGCGATGAGCGGGGCGAGGTCCACAGCTACGCCGGGGTCCCGATCGACGAGGTGATCGAGAAGGGGTACGGGATCGGCGGGGTGATCGGCCTTCTCTGGTTCAAGCGGGAGATCCCGCAGCATGCCCGCGACTTCATCGAGATGGTGATCCAGATCATCGCCGATCACGGCCCGGCCGTCTCCGGGGCGCATAATACGATCGTCGCCGCCCGGGCGGGGAAGGATCTGATCTCATCGCTCGTCAGCGGCCTTCTGACGATCGGCCCGCGGTTCGGCGGGGCGGTGAACGGCGCTGCCGAGCATTTCCTCTACGGATTCCGGAATAACCTTTCCCCGCGCGATTTCGTCGCTGAGATGAAGAGGCGGAACATCCGGATTCAGGGGATCGGCCACCGGCTTCACACGGTCGAAAACCCGGACAAGCGGGTTGAGATCCTGAAGGGGTTCGCCAAGGAGAACTTCCGCGCCACCCCCCTCCTCGACTACGCCCTATCTGTCGAGGAGGTGACGACGAAGAAGAAGGCGAACCTGATCTTGAACGTCGACGGGTGCATCGGGGTCCTCCTCGTCGATCTCCTGAAGGAGATCTCATTCAGTGATGAGGAGATTGACCGGATGATCGCGATGGGGACGTTCAACGCCCTGTTCGTCCTCGGCCGCTCGATCGGCCTGATCGGGCACTACTTCGATCAGAACCGCTTGGAGGAAGGGCTCTACCGCCATCCGCTCGACGACATCCTCTATGATATCCCGAAGCGGCCTGAGAAGGTCTGATGATGGCGGTCAGTCGGCGCTGATGGTGAACGAATCGATCGGGCGGCCGCTCGGCGCTGGGTGGACCTCGTCGTCGTAGACGCTCGCCACCGGGATCATCTCGACGCGCATCGTATCGCGATCGACCGTAACGCGTACGTAGTGGAGCGTCTTGTACCGCCGGAATACCGTCCCCGGCGCCACGTACTCCATCGCATCCTGGAGCGGCGCCCCTCCTCCGCCGGTGACGACGTAGTGGATCCCGTGAACGTAGAAGTGCTCGTAGCAGTGCATGTGCCCGTTGAACACGACGTCGACCCCGGTTTGGCGGAAGATCTCCTCCCAGTTGGCGCGAAGCGGGCCGTTTACCCCTCCGTTCCACGTCGAGCTGTAGATCGGGTGATGGAAGAAGACGACCTTGAATGGGGCATCGGAGCTTTTAAGGTCGTCCTTCACCCACTCCATCTGCTCGCGCATCCGCGCGATCGCGTCGGCGCCGGTCAGAGAGTTCGAGTCGATCCCGACGAGGTGGACCAGCCCGTAGTCGAACGACCACCATTCCTCGTTCGACTTTCCCCCTCCTGGCGGGAGGGAGAGGAAGGTGTAGTACCTAGGGCTCCCCTTCTCGTGGTTCCCGATCACCGCCAGATACGGATGATCGAGGGCGAGATCGCTTATCGCCCGGAAGAAGCTCCGAAACCGGCCGAT
>CAZGRE010000014.1:0-30586 GCA_964528085.1 uncultured Thermotogae bacterium
TCGTCCTCTGGATCGTGGGACCGCGGGTGAGCCTGATCCGCGCCGGCCTCCTGTTTTTCTTCCTCGCCGGAGGTAGCGTCCTCGCCGATCTCGGATGGATCACCAAGAAGTCGGTCCGGCCGCTTAACGCCCTCGCTGCAGCCGGACTCGTCATCCTCGCAGCGAACCCGACTCAGATGCACGACGCCGGGTTCCAGCTCACATTCGCCGCGACCGGAGCGATATTGATCGCGCTCCTCCCCGCGTTCAAATGGCGCGAGTGGACAAATCGAATCTCCGAGCGGCCGATCGCTCCGCGCTGGATCACCCGGAACGCCCTCGACCTCATGATCGTCTCCGCAGCCGCCCAGGCCGGTTCGGCCCCGGTGGTGGCGATCCAGTTCGGGACGCTCCACCCGCTCGTCATCATCGCGAACCTCGTCGTGATCCCGCTCGTCACCGTAACCCTGTGGTTCGGAGCGATCGCCGCCATTCTCTCTGCCACCCCGGCGCTCCCCCTCGTCGCCATCCCGTTCGGATGGCTACTGCGGATTCTGGCGAAAGCCGTCATGTCGCTCTCCCTCCTCCCGGGTACCGAGTTTCACGTCCCTGTCTGGATGGGGGTCTGGATCGGCGCGCTCGCCGGGTTCCTCTTCCTCGCCGTCTATCACTCCCGGGGATCGCCATGAACGGTGAAATCGACGTCGATCACCCCATCCTCCCGCTGCGGCGGACGCCGCCTGAAGGGATGGACGAGAAGGAGGGAAAGACCGGCAAGATCGGTCAGGAGGCCGGGGAGGAAGAGGAGGAGGCCGGCGAGGACGATCGAAAAGCGGAGGCGATAGAGCCCGGCCGCCGGGTCGGCGATGAGGGCGATCAGCCGGTCGCTCCTCAGGATGGCGCGCCCGGCCCTGCGGAGGATAAAGTAGCCGGCCACGCCGCTGGACAAGATCTCAAGGAGTACGAACCATCCTCCGATCACGCCCGCAAGCTCGACCAGGATCACGATCTCAGCGCAGAAGAATCCGAACACTAATATCGGCATCTTAGATATCAGAATGGTAGCTGATCGCCGTTCATGCGACAATCGCAGCTTGAGATTGACGGAGAGCGGAGGAGGGCCTAGTCTTTGTCTCGATGAAACGGACGGATCGCGAGCTCCTTATAGGCTTAAACCTGATTCCCCAGCTTACACCGAAGCGGGCGAAGCTCCTGTTCCGCGCGTTCGAATCGTTTCAGGCGATATGGGAAGCGCCGGCAGCCCGGTTCAGTTCGATATTCGGCTCGTCGGTCATCGGGGAGGCGATCGCCTCCGGGAGGAGCGAGGAGGCGATCGACGAGGAGATCGCCAAAGCGGAGGAGCTCGGGATCAGGATCGTCACCCTCGTCGAGGCGGAGTACCCGTCCCTGTTGCGCGAGATCGACGATCCGCCGCTCGTCCTCTACGTCCGCGGGGAACTCCCAATCGAGACATCCAAGGCGATCGCCATCATCGGGACGCGCCGGGCCTCGCGGTACGGGAACCTCGTCGCCGGCCGGTTTGCAAGCCAGCTCGCCCTGCGCGGGATCGTAATCATAAGCGGACTAGCGGCCGGGATCGACTCCGCCGCCCACCAGGGGGCACTCGACGTGGGAGGGAAGACGGTCGCCGTCCTCGGTTCCGGGCTCGACCGCATATATCCGAAGAGGAACAAGGCCCTGTTCGACAGGATCGCAGCCCAGGGAACCGTCATCAGCGAGTACCCCCTCGGGACGAAACCGGCGAAGTGGACGTTCCCTCAGCGGAATCGGATCATCTCCGGGCTCTCCCGCGGGGTGGTCGTCGTTCAGGCGCCGGAGCGGAGCGGGGCGCTAATCACAGCGAGACTCGCCCTCGAACAAGGGCGGGAGGTCTTCGCCGTACCCGGGAACATCACGAGCATCGTCTCCGCAGGGACGAACCGTCTGATCAAAGATGGGGCGAAGCTGGTCGACAGGATCGAGGAGATACTCGATGAGTTCCCCGACCTGCGGACGATCAAGGAGCCCCCTCCCGCACGAGCGGAAGAGGAGACGGCGGGGCTCGGCGAACGCGAGAGGCGGGTGTATGAGCTGATCGGGGTTGAACCGGTTCACGTTGACGATATCATTGCCCGTGCCGACCTCTCCCCGACCGAAGCATCGCACGTCCTCCTCCTCCTTCAGTTGGAAGGGCTGATCGAAGAAGCGGAAGGCGGCCGATATATCAGAAAACCATAGGAGGAATAAAAAGTGGAAATTCAACGTACATTGGTACTATGCAAACCCGATGCCGTCCAGCGAGGGCTGATCGGACGTATCGTATCCCGGTTTGAGGATAAAGGACTGAAAATAGTCGGACTTAAGATGTTGAAGGTCGACCAGGATCTGGCGAGCAAGCACTATCATGAACACGTTACGAAACCGTTCTATGATGAGCTCTGTTCGTTCATCACCTCATCCCCGCTTGTCGCGATGGCGATCGAGGGGGAGAACGCCGTAGCGGTCGTCCGCAACCTGATGGGGGTGACCAACCCTCAGGATGCGGCATCGGGTACAATCCGCGGCGATTTCGGCCTGAGCCTGACGATGAACCTCGTCCATGGGTCGGATTCGCCGGCGTCGGCGGAGCGCGAGATCGGCCTGTTCTTCAAGCCGGAGGAGCTTCACGACTACAAGCTTGCGCTCGCTGACTGGACTTAGCGGACCAGGGGGGATGATGGAGTTATCGAAGAGGTATCGCCCAGCAGAGGTGGAGGCGAAGAACTACCGCCTTTGGGAGGAAGGGGGGTTCTTCCGCGCATCGGCCAAGCCGGGCGAGCGGGCGCCGTTCTCGATCGTGATCCCCCCGCCGAACGTCACCGGTCGCCTTCACATGGGACACGCCTTGAACAACACCCTCCAGGACATCGTCATCCGCTACCGGCGGATGAAGGGGAACGAGGCCTGCTGGTTCCCTGGGACCGACCACGCCGGGATCGCCACCCAGAACGTCGTTGAGAAGGAGCTGGCGAAGGAAGGCCTCTCCCGCCATGACCTGGGGAGGGAGGAGTTCGTAAAGCGCGTATGGGAATGGAAGGCGAAATACGGCTCGGAGATCATCGATCAGTTGAAGGGTCTCGGCTGCTCGTGCGACTGGTCCCGCCTCAGGTTCACCCTCGATGAAGGGCTGTCGCGCGCCGTGCGGGAGGCGTTCGTCAGGTTGTACGAAGACGGGCTGATCTACCGCGGGGCGTATCTCGTCAACTGGTGCCCGCGCTGCGGGACGGCGATCTCCGACATCGAGGTCGAACATGAGGAGATCGAGGGTAATCTGTATTACATCCGCTACCCGCTCGAGGAGGGCGGATACGTGACGATCGCCACGACGCGGCCGGAGACGATGCTCGGGGATACAGGGCTCGCCGTAAACCCGAATGACGAGAGGTTCTCGCACCTGATCGGTAAGACCGCCATCCTCCCGATCCTCGGGCGGAGGCTGCCGATCATCGGGGCGAGCGAGGTCGACCCCGAGTTCGGGACCGGCGTCCTCAAGGTGACCCCGGCGCACGATCCGATCGATTTCGAGATCGGGAGAGCGCATGGCCTCGAATCGATCAACATCCTGACCGAGGACGGGAGGATCAACGAGAACGGCGGGCCGTTCGCCGGGATGGACCGCGACGGGGCGCGGCGGGCCGTCGTAGAGCGGCTGAGGGAAGAGGGGCTCCTCGAGAAGACCGAGCCGTACCGCCATTCCGTCGGGCACTGCGAGCGGTGCGGAACTCCGGTCGAGCCTCTCGTCTCGACCCAGTGGTTCGTCCGGATGAAGCCGCTCGCCGAGCCGGCGATAGCCGCGGTGAAGGAGGGGAGGATCAGGTTCGTCCCGGAGCGGTGGGCGAAGCTCTACTTCGACTGGCTGGAGAACATCAGGGATTGGTGCATATCGCGCCAGCTCTGGTGGGGGCACAGGATCCCGATCTGGTACGGCCCGGACGGCGAGGCGTTCGCCGGACGGACGGAGGAGGAGGCGGCCGCCGCCGCGCGGGAGCGCTACGGAAAGGATGTCGACCTCCGCCGGGACGAAGACGTCCTCGATACCTGGTTTTCATCCTGGCTGTGGCCGTTCTCGGTGATGGGCTGGCCGGAGGAGACGGAGGACCTGGCGAGGTTCTTCCCCACCTCCCTCCTCATAACCGGGTTTGACATCCTCTTCTTCTGGGTGTCGCGGATGATCATGGCGTCGCTCTACTTCATGGACGAGGTCCCGTTCAAAACGGTCTACATAACCCCGCTGATCGTCGATGAGCGCGGCCAGAAGATGAGCAAGTCGCGCGGGAACACCGTCGACCCGATCGAGCTGATGGAGAAACATGGGGCAGACGCCCTCCGGTTCTCCCTCGCCCACGCCACGACGAAGGGGAGGTCGATGCGCACCCCCACCTCCCAGCTCGCCGAGGCGAGAAACTTCTTAAACAAGGTCTGGAACATGGCGCGGTTCGTCCTGATGAGCATCGGGGATGAACGGCCTGCCCTCCCGGAGCGGATCGTAGAGCTCGAAGATCGTTACATCCTCTCCCGCCTGGCCGGGACCGTGGAGAGGGTGAGGGAGCACCTCGAGGCGTACAACTTCAACCTGGCGAGCGAGGAGCTGTACGCGTTCACCTGGCACGATTACTGCGACTGGTACCTCGAGACGGCGAAGATCCGGCTCCGTGAGACCCCGCAGGACGGGGTGAAAGGGGTCCTCTACCACGTCCTTAAGGCGGTCATCCGCCTCCTCCATCCGTTCGTCCCGTTCATCACCGAGGAGATATGGCAGACGCTGGGAGAGGAGCCGGCCTCGATCTCGATCGCTCCCTTCCCGCAACCGGGAAAGAGGGACGAAGAGGCGGAGCGCGAGATGGCCGGATTTCAGGAGATCGTAAGCTCGGTCCGGGCGATCCGCGCCGGACTGAACGTCCCGCAGAAGGCGAGGGTGACCGTCCTTCTGAAGACGGATGACCCCGATCTGAAACGGATCGTCATGGAGAAGGTCGATGCGCTGAACTCCCTCACCGGGGCCGAGTCGTGGACCGTCGGAGAGGGGATCTCCCCGCCGCCGGGCGCGGCGCGCCAGGTCTTGACCGACGCGGAGGTATTCGTCCCGCTCGCCGATCTGATTGACATCGACGCCGAACGGGAGAGGCTGACCGCCGAGCTCGCACGAGTCGAGGCCGATCTGGCGAAGATAGAGACGACCCTGAAAAACCGCGCGTTTTTGAGCCGCGCCCCTGCCGCCGTCGTCAACAAGGAGAGGGAGAAGGAGGCCGAGTTCCGCGGGAAACGCGACCGGCTCCGATCGAACCTCGCCTCCCTCGGAGGATAGATGGACTACGCCGCGGCTCGGTCGCTCCTCGCCCGGCTTCCCCATCTTGAGGTCAAGCCCGGACTCGACCGGATCCGCCGCCTGTCGGAACACCTCGGCCATCCCGAACGGGAGTACCCCACGATCCACGTCGCGGGTACGAACGGGAAGGGATCGGTCGTCGCCATGCTCGCCTCGATCCTTACCTCCGCCGGGTATCGGGTCGGCCGGTTCACCTCCCCGTCGCTCGTCGACTTCCGGGATCGAATCGCGATCGACGGGGAGTGGATCGGGGAGGAGGAGCTCGCCGCGCTGACCGAGCGGATCGAGCCGGCCCTGTTCACGGGAGAGCGACCGACCCTGTTCGAAGTGCTGACAGCGATAGGGCTCGCTCACTTCGCTGAGAGAGAAATCGACCTGGCGGTCGTCGAGGTCGGGCTCGGGGGGAGGTTCGATGCGACGAACCTGGTCGAGCCGATCCTCACGATCCTGACCAACGTCGAACTCGACCACACATCGATCCTTGGGGGATCGATCGAGGAGATCGCCTGGGAAAAGGTAGGGATCGCAAAACCGGGGATCACCCTCCTCGTCGGCGATCTGAACGGCCGCGCATGGCCAATCGTCCGCGCCGAATCCGAGATGAAAAAGGCCCCGATCGCCCGTGCTGATGAGATAGACATCATCAGGGAGGGCTCCGATTGGGAGAGGGCACGCTACAGGATCATCCGGGATCGCCTCCCGGATCTCATCGCCCTTCCCCTGATCGCCTCGTATCAGGAGGGGAACCTGCGCTGCGCCCTGCGCGCGGTCGAGCTCCTCCGCGAACGGGGACTTTCGATCGGAGATGGGGCGATCGCAGCTGGGCTTGCGCGCGTCGCATGGCCGGGGCGGTTCGAGATCATCCGGAAGGATCCGATCGTTATCCTCGACGGGGCGCACAACGTGGCGGGAGCCCGCGCCCTCGCAGCCGAGGTGGAATCGTTCGTCCCCGATCGATCCCGCCGCCACCTCCTCATCGGAATCCTCGCCGACAAGGACGTCCCAGGGATCGTCCACGCCCTCGTCCCTCCGTTCTCCAACGTTTACATCACCCGCTCCCGGAGCCCGCGCGCCCTCCCGCCGGCCGAGCTGGCAAGACACGTGACCGGGCTCTCAATCCCATTTAAGTGTTATGATTCAATAGAGGAGGGGTTGGAGGCTATCCTCCCCTCTCTCAAGGCGGATGACGTGTTGGTGGTGGGAGGCTCGCTGACCGTGGTGAAAGAGGCGCGCCGGCTATTGGAGGGCGGATGAAGACGCTCGTCGATCGGGTGAAGGAGGCTGGGCTACCCCGGCACATCGCGCTGATAATGGATGGGAACGGCCGCTGGGCGAAGGCGCGTGGCCTCCCCCGGATCGCCGGCCACCGCGCCGGGGCGGCCGCCGCTGAGAGGCTCGTCCGGTTCGCCGGGGAGCGGCTCGGGCTCCGCTACCTCACCCTGTTTGCATTCTCCACCGAGAACTGGAAGAGGCCGAAGGAGGAGGTCGCGTACCTGATGGACCTCCTCCGCGAGTTCATAGACGATAAGCTGAAGGAGTTCGTCGATTCCGGGGTCCGCCTCCGCGTCGCCGGGGAGATCGACTCCCTCCCAGAACCCCTCCGGGAGAGCGTGATCCGGGCGGTCCGCGAGACTGAGGGGGGAGAGAACCTCGATCTGACGGTCGCTCTGAGCTACGGGGCCCGGCAGGAGCTGACGCGGGTATGCGCAGAGATCGCGGCGGACGCAGCATCCGGCCGGTTGAAGGTGGACGAGATCGACGAAGGGACGATCAGCTCCCGGCTGTACACGGCGGATATCCCGGATCCCGATCTCGTCATCCGGACGAGCGGGGAGCTTCGGCTCTCGAACTTCCTCCTCTGGCAGGCGGCGTATGCGGAGCTCTACTTCACCGAAGTCCTCTGGCCGGACTTCACCCCGGCGGAGCTCGTCTACGCGATCGCCTCGTTCCAGAAGCGGAAGCGGCGGTTCGGGGCCCTGAAAGAGGAGGAAGATTGAAATTCCTGAGGCGGGTTGCCAGCGGCGTCATCGCTGGGACGTTCGTCTTCGCCGTCCTGTACGTCGGTGCACGCTACGACATCAAGTGGATCGCCGGGTTCCTCATCCTCGCCGTCGCCTACCCGACGGCGGTCGAGTACATCCAGCTTCTGCGGCGGATCGACATCCGCCTCGCCGCCCCGGAATTCCTGATCTGGATCCCGATCCTCGTCTTCAGCTACCTCATCTTCAACGGACGCTATGCCGATTTGGTCCTCCTGTTCGCGATCGCCTACCAGGTCCTCCGCTACCTGAAGACCCTTCCCCACCGCGACGGGATGTTGAGCGCCGTGGCCGGCGTGTTCGGCCTCCTCTACATCCCGTGGCTCCTCCATTACTTCTATCTGATATACATCGGGGCCGCCGGCCAGCCGCCCCACGTCGGGGGGGTGAACGCCCTCGTCATCCTCCTCATGGTATGGGGATACGACACCGGCGCGTACGTCGTCGGGAGCACGATCGGGAGGCATAAGGCGTTCCCGAACGTAAGCCCGCGGAAGACCTGGGAAGGGGTATTCGGCGGCTTCGTATTCGCGTTCGCCGGCGCGCTCGTAGGGGCATCCCTCTCGCCGGTATGGCGTGACTTCGCGTTCCACGGCGGGGTTCATCACCTTATCCTCTCCTCGTTCGTCGTCGGCTGTGCGGTGCAGCTCGGCGATCTGTTCGCATCGAAGCTGAAGCGGGCAGCAGGGGTGAAGGACTCAGGGACGTTCCTCCCCGGGCACGGAGGGGCACTCGATCGGATCGACGGGCTCCTGTTCGCCCTCCCCGCCTTCTACTTCTACTATCATTACATCCTTGTGTTCATGTAATCGGAAGACTTATTGATATGAGCCTATTTCTGCAGAGCATCTACCTCTCTTCCGCCCTCTCCCTCGGTTACATATACCTCCTCGTTCGAGCGAATCCCCACCGCCGGATCCCGGCGGCACCGGCGATCGTCGTCTTCACAGCCGGGATGCTCGCCGTGATCCCGGTCGTCGCCCTAAGACGGCTCATCCCGTTCGATCCCGACCTGGCCACGGTGGCCGGCCTGTTCCTGGCGGCGTCGATCGAGGAGGCGATGAAGCTTTCAGCCTTCCTCCTGACGGGATGGCGGTTCAAGTTCCCGAACGCGATCGAACCGCTCGATTTCGCTGTATACTTCGGGATCCTCGGGGCCGGATTCGCAATTTATGAGGATTTCTGGTATATATTCAGCGTCTCCTACCCGTCGTGGATATCCGGGGATCCTTACCGGTTCAGCGAGGTCTTCCACGGGATCGTCCTCGCCCGCGCATTCCCCGGTCACATCCTGTTCAACGGCCTCGCCGGGTTCTTGATCGGCCGCGGTCGCACCTCCCCCCTCCCGAGCCGGATCGGATGGATAGGGGGAGGGCTTGCAATCGCCATCCTCTCCCACGCCGCCTTCAACCGGATCGCCGAGCTCAACGAGCCGTTCCTCCTCCTCACCTACGCCCTCCTCCTCGTCGGCGCCTTCCTCGTCTTGAGGAAGGGGGAGCTCGACCGATCACCGTTCCCTGCGCTGATCGACTACATCGAGGGGAGGAGGGAAGACTGGCCGTTCCCCCGCCCGCCGATCGACTACCTGTTCGCAGACGGCTTCTTCTGGCCGGGGAAAAGGAGAAGCGGAATATTCCAGTTCTACCCCGTACTCTTATCCCTAGGGATCCTCTTCCCCATCCTGCTTATGTTCGTCTATCTCCTCAACAGGCTCGTCCTCTGGCCCGGTCTCTAAAAAGTGTAGGGCGGCCGAGCACTTCGCTCGGCCGCCCTCTCCGGGTGGTGAAAAAGATGAGGGGGTTCTTTCACACGTGGAGACTATACCACAAAACCGCGCCCTCGTCCGTAATGCACGTTACATCGGCATAAACCGCTTCAGATCAGGTCTTCCAACGTAAGGGAGTCAAGGAGCTCGATAAAGCCGCGGTTGATCCGCCACCAGGCCTCCTTCGTCGGACAGATCCCGCTCAGGTCGCAGGGGGAGTCGATCCCGATGCAGCTGACGAGATCGAGCGATTCGTCGAGCCCTTCCAGGATCCGGCGGACAGAGATCTCTGAGGCCGCACAAGCGAGGGTATACCCCCCGCTCCTACCTTTGCGTGAATCGACGAGCCCTGAGCGCTTCAGCCGATGCATGATCTTCTCGACGAACGACTCGGAGAGCGAATAGCGCCTCGCTATCTCAGAAGCGGAGATCGGCTGATCGGAGCGGTTCCGCGCGAGCTCGCACGCTGCGATCAGCCCGTAGCTCGCCCTCTTCGTCAGATGCATCCTACGACTCCTTGTCCATGAACGCACGGTAGCGCTCCTCGAGCCGCGCCATCTCCGCCTTCAACCGCTCGTGCCGGCGCTCCAGAACCGAAGGGATCTCACGCCCCTTATCCTCCAGGTAGGCGTAGATCGCCTCGTTGAGGGCGTCGGCAGCGAGGGCGGAGCAGTGCATCTTCACCGGAGGGAGGCCGCCGAGCTCACCCGCCACGTCCTGATTCGTGATCGCTATCGCCTCCGCCAGGGTCTTCCCCTTTGCAAGCTCGGAGACCATGGAGGAGGTGGCTATCGCAGCGGTGCAACCGAACGTCTCCCATGAAATATCGGAGATTATCTCCCGCCCCTGTTCGTCCTCCTCGACCTTGATGTAGAGCCACATCACATCGCCACAGACGATGTTCCCCACCTTCCCGACAGCGGAGTATCCCTCGAGTTTCCCCATGTTCCTCGGGTTGCGGAAGTGTTCGATGACCTTGTCGGTATACATCATCCATCCACCTTGAACGGTGACATCGCGCGGAGCTCCTCGACGACCCGCGGAAGGGCCTCGAGGAACCGATCGATCTCCTCCTCGGTCGTCTGGCGGCCGGTGCTGATCCGCAGGCTCCCGTGCGCCATGGATAGGGGGACGCGGATCGCAACGAGGACGTGGCTCGGCTCAAGGTTCGGTGAGGAGCAGGCCGATCCGGTCGAGGCGGCGATCCCCTCCTCATCGAGCTTCATCACCAGGCTCTCCCCCTCGATCCCGGCGAAGCTGAAGTTGGCGATATGCGGGAGGCTCTCCGTCCGATGTCCGTTCACACGGACGGCGGGGATCCGCATCACCCCTTCGATCAACCTCTCGCGGAACGCTTCAAGCCTGGGGACGACCGTATCCCGCTCGGCGAACGCGAGCCGGCAAGCGGCGGCGAGCCCGACGATCCCAGGGACGTTCTCCGTCCCGCTCCGCAACCCCCTCTCGTGCCCACCGCCGCTCAGCAGCGGAGAGAGGCGGATCCCGTGGCGGACGTAGAGGAACCCGACACCCTTCGGCCCGTTCAGCTTATGCGCGGAGACCGAGAGAAGATCGACCTTTCCGCTCGGGATATCCACCTTTCCGTACACCTGGACGGCATCGGTATGGAACGGGACCTCCCGTTCCTTGCAGATCGCGCCGATCTCATCTATCGGCTCGATCGTCCCGATCTCGTTGTTCCCGGCCATGACCGATACGAGGAGGGTGTCGTCCCGGATCGCATCCCTCACCGCCTCCGGATCGACCCTCCCATTCTGATCGACGTCGAGGTAGGTCACCTCATATCCCCTCTCCTCGAGCCATCGGCAGGTGTGGAGGACGGCATGGTGCTCGATCCTCGATGTAACGATATGCCGCTTCTCCGGGGAGGCGAACGCAACCCCCTTGATCGCCAGGTTGTCCGCCTCGGTCGCCCCTGAGGTGAAGAGGATCTCTTCCGGGGAGGCATTGAGCGTCTCAGCGATCGAGCCGCGGGCCTCCTCGACGGCGGAGCGGGCCCTCCTCCCGAATCGATGAAGGCTCGAGGGGTTCCCGTACTCGCCTGTGAGGTACGGCCCCATCGCCGTGAGGACCTCCTCGGCGATCGGGGTGGTCGCGCTGTTGTCGAGGTAGATCATCTCCGGACCCATGACAAAATCCTACCAAAACGGTCCGGTTTATGCAACGGCCTGATCCCGCCCGGTGATCAGACCTGCTCGAACATCTCCTTCCCCGCCCCGCAGTCGGGGCATGTCCACCCCTCGGGGAGATCCTCGAACGGGGTTCCGGTGGAGATCCCGGTCGTCGGGTCGCCGACTTCCGGGTCGTAGATGTAGCCGCAGACCGTGCATTCCCACTTATCCATCATCAACCTCCTCGGCGTCCGATTGTAGCCCTTCTTCACCCGATCCCGAAGCGGCATGGAACCTGAACTCCTCCGCCGAGCTCAGGCCGAAGTGGCGGAGGAACTCGCTCGTCACGCTGAGCAGGAGCGTGCGCTCGTGCTCCTCGGCCCGGATCAAACGGCGCTCTATCAGCTCCTGCACGTGGCCGTACGCCTTGTTCCCCCGGACCCGGACGAGATCGGCCTGGGTGACCGGCTGGTTGTACGCGATGACGGCGAGGGTCCTGAGGACGGGACGGGGGATGTCCTGCTGGGGGGCAAGATGGGCGACCCGGTCGACGTAGTCGTCCTTCACGCGGAGCGTCGCCCTCTCCTCCGAGCGGTAGAGCTCGATACCCCTCTCTGGATCCCGGTAGACCTCGGCGAGGTCGTCGAGAAGGCGGTCGACGTAGACGAGCTTCACCCCGCCGAGGAGCTTCGCCAGCCGGCGGCGCGTCAACGGGTCGGGGGAGAGGAAGAGGGCCGCCTCGACGAGGGCGAGGTCGTTCCCGCGATCGGCTCCGCTCCCCCCGTGTGAACGGGAGGGACTATCCTTCTTGTTCGAGACGGATGAGGATGTCACCGAGGAATTCCTTCTGGGTACAGCTGATCCGTCCGTCCGCGGCAAGGTGGAGGATCTCGAAGAACCGCTCGATCCGCTCCTCCTTGTCCCCCCGATCGAGGAGCCGGAAGAAGCTCAGCACGCGCCTCCCCGCGAGGAGGCTCTTGATCCGTTCGAAGATCTTATGGAGCCGCTCCGAGAAGCCGGCCCCGCCGATCTCGAATTGTTCGAACGGGTCGAACTCATCCGACTCCACCCGCTCGATCAACCGCTCGGCCCGGCGGCGGCTGACGTCGAGCGCCGCCTTGAGGGCGAGGCGGAGGTCGAGGAGGGTGACCTGACGCCGGGGTCGGCGGAGGATGGGGAGGGCGAACTCGGCGGGCTCCACGGGGAGGAGCGGCCCATCCTCCTGTTCGATCGCATCCTCGATCTCGCTGACGAGCTCATCGCGCTCGGTCGGGGCCTCCTCCTCGAGGAGCCCGTCCGACTTCATCCGAAGGAGGATCGAACAGGCGAGTACCATCCTCCCGGGGATCTCGAACCGGAGCTCGCGGAGGGCATTGAGATACTCGCGGAAGCGGCGGGTGAGCTCGGTCAGGTCGATGTCCCAAGGATCCATGTCCTCGGTCAAGGAGTGGAGGACCCCCTCCCAGCTCTCCCCGATCAGCCGCTCGACCGGGATCTCAGCGATCCGCATCCCTTCCACCTTAGACGCGCCCCCTTCTAGCTCAGATTGAGTGCCAATACCTCTGAAACGCCGTTCTTAATTGTCACCCCGTAGGCACGATCGGCATGACGAACTGTTTCCTCGTTGTGCGAGACAACGATCACCTGAATCCGATCGGCATATTCCCGGAGCATCTTCCCGAGCCTGGTTATGTTCATCAGGTCGAGCGCCGCGTCGATCTCGTCGAGGATGAGGAGGCTAGCCTCCTGGTACTCCTGCAGGGCGAAGATGAAGGCGATCGCAAGGAGGGTCTGTTCGCCCCCCGACAGGGCGTCGATCAGGTGCGGCTCCTTGTCCGGCGGGTGCGCCTTGATCAGAAGCCCGGAGGAGATATCCCCCTCCCTCTCCAACTCGAGCGAGGCGCTCCCCCCCTCGAACAGCTTCTGAAAGATCCGGTTGAAGCTGGTGTTCAACGCATCGAGGACCTCGAGGAACCGCTTGCGCTTCCTCTCCTCGATCTCGCCGATCAGCCGCTCGATCTCCCTCTTCTCCCCCTCCAGGGCATCGACGCGCTCGCGGAACAGGTTGAACTCCTTCTCGTACTCGGCGTACTCATCGATCGCCCGCATGTTGACCGGGCCGAGCCGGGCGAGCCTCCGCTTGTTCCGCTCCAGCATCCGCTCGAGCTCGGCGAGCGAGCCGTCGATGTAGTAAGAGGGATCGCGCTCCTCTTCTCCCCCGAGCGCCTCCAGCTCAGCCTGCGCCTCTGCCTCCCTCCGCTCGTAGCGGGTCAGGGCCCGGCGGAGGTTCTCCAACCCCTGATACGCCTCCCTCCGCTTCTCGCGGAGGGCGCGGAGCTCGTCGCTCCGGCTCGACGCTTCGCCCTTGACCCGGTCCTTGCTCTGTTCGTAGGAGGCGATCTCCTCTTCCTTCGCCTCGAGGAGGGCCTTCCCCTCCTCTATCTCCTCCTCGAGCTTGGCGATCTCCTTCTTCAGCTTCGAGATCTGCTGCCGGCGCTGCGCTGCGTCGAACCCGGCCTCCTTCGTCTTTTTCGTCTCCTTGCGATCCCCGCGCCAGCCGCCGGTCAGCGCCCCCCCCTTGCTCAGGAGATCCCCGTCGAGGGTGACGACGCGCACACCGTCGAGCCCCTTCACCACGTCGAGATTCTCGGCGACGACGGTATCGGAGAGGACGTATTCGAACGCCCGCCGGTACTTCTCGTCGAACTCGACCAGGTTGATCGCGTAATCGATCACGCCGGGGAGCTTCAGCGCCTCCGCCGAAGCGAGGCTCTTCCGCGCGGTGACGAGCCGGCGGAGCGGGAGAATCCGGGCGCGGCCGAGCCTCTTCTCCTTCAGGTACTTGATGCAGTCGATCGCCGTCTCGCGCGAGTCGACGACAAGGTCGTTCAGGCTCCCCCCGGCCGCCGTCTCGAACGCAACCTCGAACCCGGGCTTCGGGCTGGCGAGGGAGGAGACCGTCCCGTAGACCCCGCCCCGCTTCCGCTCGATGAGGGCCTGCACCGCCGGGTTCCCCCGCCTCCCCGCTGAAGGCGCCGGGGAGGCGGCGCGCATCCTCACGATCTCATCGATCATCGCCTGGAGATCCTGAATCTGCTGACGCTTGAACCGGACCTCCCCCTCCTTGTGGAGGATCTCGGAGCGGAGACGCTCCGCTTCCTTGATGAGCGCGATCTGGACGTCTCCGGTCAGATCCTCCTGCATCCCCTCGAGCTCCCACTCCTTGTTCTCGATCTCCTGGTCGAGGCGAGCGACCTCCTTCTCCAACGCGGCGATCTTCTCGTCCATCCCCTCCCGCTCGGCCTGGGCGCGACGGAGATCCTCGGCGATCCGCTCGCGCCGCCTGTGGACGACGGAGGCATGGAGCCGCTCCTGTTCCTCCAACAGGGACTGGTACTCGAGGGCCGCGTCCCTCTCCCGCTGCAGGGAGAGGAGCCGCCGGCGGCGCTCAGCGAGGATGACGCGATGCGTGTTCAGCTTCGATTTGACGTCCTTCAGCTCACCTATCGCCTTCTTCCGCTTCTCATCGTAGGCGGCGATCCCGCTCACCTCGTCGATGATCTCGCGCCGGCGGAGGGGGCTCCGGCGGATGATCTCGGTGATCCTCCCCTGGGCGATCAGTTGCTGGCCGTCGGGATCGATCTTCGCCTCCTCGAGGATGCTGTCGATCATGGTCCGCGGGCAGACCTTCCCCATGAACGTGTACGTCGACGAGCGGCGGGTGATCCGGCGACCGATCGTTATCTCCGGGGGACTCACCCCATCCTCGAGGAACCGATCGAACCTTCCATCGTTCTCGAGGTATAGGGTGACCTCGGCGCTGTCCGCCGGTTCATACCGCTCCCCTCCGTTGAATATCAGATGCTCCAGCCGATCGGCACGGAGCTGGGATGAACGGCGACCCATGACAAAGCTGATCGCATCGAACAGGTTCGACTTCCCCGAGCCGTTCTCACCGATCACGGCCGTCACCCCGTCGAAGAACGGGATGACCGTCCGCTTCCGGAACGACTTGAACCCGACGAGCTCAACCTTATTGATCGTCGCCATCTTGCAATCTTCCCTCTTCCTTTCCTCCCTCGAACAGCCCGAGCTGGACGACGCCCGGCCGGTCCGGGAGGGGGGCAAAACCAGAGAGGAACCGTTCGATCTTATAGCGGTTATAGTCGTTCGGCTCGGCGCGACCCTCCTCCCACCGGATGATGGAGGGGATCGAAACGCCGAGCTTTTCAGCGACAGCCCGCTTGCTCCACCCGTTCCTCAATCGGAATCCTTGTAGGCGCTCACCCAAGCCCTTCAAGAGGTCCCCCTCAGTCGGTTTACCAATATAACTTTTGTTACACCCTAGTGCAAAATTAAGCGAGAGGGACGGTCCCCCGCCCCTCTCGCGAGTAGTATCCCCTCATCCCCTCACATTCTGTCTAGCCATTCCCGAGGAATCCCCAGATCAGCGCCCCTACACCGGCGAGGAGAGCGACGATCGAGATGAAGTACAGGGTATCGATCTGGCTCTTGATGTCCCCAGCCTGTTCCAGTGCCGTGATCCTCGCGTCGTACTCGTCGAGGAGCTGCTGGTTCGACTGAAGAATCCCCTCGCGCGTGCTCCTCAACTCATCGGAAAGCCCGGCGATCGCGCCGTCGAACCCCTCAAGCTTCGCCCGGTTGTTGTCCACGCGGATCGCGAGTGCAGCCATCGACCGCTCAAGTTCGATCACCTTCTTCTTGAACGTCCCGACGTCCTCCTCCTCCAGGGCCGCAATCCGGCCGGCGAGATCATCGTACTGGGAGTTGACGCGCGACAGGTCGGCCGTGAAATCGTTCCGCAACGAAGCGATCTCTGCACCGATGCTCTCCCTGAACGCATCGAAGACGTCCTTGAAGGTGGCGTAATCCTCGACGAGGGCGTCGAACTTGTCGCTCAGCGTATCGAGATCCGCGCGACTCACGTCGACGCGCGACTTGAGCTCATCGCAGAATGCGGCAAGGTCGGAGAGTCCTCCCTCAAGGGCATCGACCCGCCCGATCAGCTCCTGCTGCGCCTCACCGAGGGCGTCGACGTCCCCGCGCAGCCCGATGATCTTCCCTTCGGCATCCTTCAGCTCGACGGAGATCGCTTGGACGATGTCCTTGAGATCATCCACCTTTGTGTCGACTGCAACGATGCCACCTATGTTCCCCTTGACCTCGCCGATCAGTTCAGCCATGAAGGACTGCAGGCTACCGAACGCCTCCTCCATGCTGGCGAGTTCCTGTTCGAGGAGTGGTGAGGGGGCCTCGGCCGCCTCCTCCTGCGCGTAACCAATAACGAACAGGAAAACAAGGAGGGACAAGACGGTCACCAGTGCGACAGAAAGCGCTCTTTTCATCGCCATCCTCCTTTATCCTTCCGTAGGATTCCGCTTGAGAATAGCCTTTGGGAAAGGGAGAATGGAGGACCGCTGCGGCCGATCGGAAAAGAGTTTGTCAGCCCCGATGCGGACAGCTGTCCTTCATCCGTGTAAGCGGAAACGGACGGATTCATCCTCATCAGCGGTGGGCACAATCGTTACCAGAACTTAAGAAAGTCAACCCCATCCGACTTGCGCCCCCCTTTCCTCCACGCTACAATCCGCCCAGTTTCGTGCCGCGAGCGAACTGCGTTTGCAGCGGCCCATGCACGCAAGTCCGCGGGATTCACAGCACGACAACCCAATCCGACAAGAGGGGTGTATCGAACAACATGAGCGTTCTAATCGTGATACCGGCAGCGATCTCCGTTCTCGCCCTGGTGGGGGCGTTCTCGTTCAACCGCTCGGTGATCCGAAAGTCGCAGGGGACCGACCGGATGAAGGAGCTTCAAGGGTATATCCGATCCGGGGCGTTCACCTTCATGCTGGAGGAGGCGAGGGTGATGGCGATCACAATGGTCGTGATCGGCATCCTCCTTTGGGTCCTGTTCTACTGGGAGGTGGCGGTCGCGTTCTGGCTCGGCTCACTCCTGTCAATGGCAGCCGGATTCATTGGGATGAACGCCGCTACCCACGCCAACGCTCGCACGACCCAAGGGGCGCGGAAGTCGTTCAAGGAGGCGCTCGCAGTGGCGTTCTCCGGCGGGAGCGTAATGGGCCTGTCGGTCGCCGGTCTGGCCGTGTTCGGGCTCGTCGTCATATTCCTAATCTTCCGCCATCTGTTCGAACCGGGAACCCTGACGATCGAGACGCGGTACCTGTTCGGGCTCAAGGGTGCGGGGGTGAACCTGATCAAGGGGGCGCTCGTCGTCAGCGCCTACTCGATGGGGGCCTCCCTCGTCGCCTTGTTCGACCGCGTCGGGGGCGGGATCTACACCAAGGCAGCGGATACGGCAGCCGACCTCGTCGGTAAGGTAGAGATGCACATCCCTGAGGACGACGTCCGCAACCCGGCGACGATCGCCGACAACGTAGGAGACAACGTTGGGGACGTCGGAGGGCTCGGTGCCGACCTCCTCGAATCGTTCATCGGGGCGATCATCTCGGTCATCGTCATGGTCCTCTACCTGTACGTCGGAAGGGAGAACGCGAGCCTGCAGGGGATCATCTCCAAGCTCGGGTTCGCCAACGGGATGACCGCATCGAACTACTGGTGGGTCGTGATCGCTCCGCTCGTCATCGTCGCTGGCGGGACGTTCTCGAGCCTGCTCGCCATCCTGTACGTACGGATGAGCGGCCGGGCGGAGAACGTGCAAGGGATCCTGATGCAGGGGACGCGGATCGCCGCCATCCTGACCGCTGTGACGACCTTCCTATTCTGTTGGTTCTCCCCGCTTTCCCTAAACATCTTCTACGAGGTCCTCCTTGGGCTGTTCACCGGGGTGGCGATCGGATTCTTCTCCGAGTACTACACGTCTACGACCTTCAAGCCGGCGCGCGAGCTCGCCAAGATGAACCAGGACGGCCCGGGGATCGGGGTCGCCGAGGGGTTGGCCCTTGGGATGCTCAGCACGTTCCTCCCGGTCGTCGTCCTCGCCGGAGCGATCATCGGGGCCTACCTGTTCGGCGGGCTCCTCGGGGTGGCGTTCGCCGCCATGGGGATGCTCTCGTTCGTGGCGATGACCGTGTCGGTCGACACCTACGGCCCGATCGCGGACAACGCCGGCGGGATCGCGACGATGGCCGAGCTTCCCCCTGAGGTGAGGGAGCGGACGGACAAGCTGGACGCCGTCGGTAACACAACCGCGGCAATCGGAAAGGGGTTCGCCATCGGCTCGGCGGCGTTCGCCGCCCTCGGGCTGATCGCCTCCTACATGTGGTCGGCGATCGGGAGCGCATCCCAGGTCGTCGCCCCGCAGCTCCCGATCGTCGGGCAGATCGCAGCGAGCCTCTCCCCGACCGGAAGCCCGATCGAGGTCGGGGCGTACGTGATCGCCGGGCTCGTCCTCGGTGCGATGGTCCCCTACGTCTTCTCCGCCCTCCTCATCCGCGGGGTGAGTCAGACCGCCGGGCTGCTCGTCGAGGAGATCCGCCGCCAGTTCAAGGAGAACCCGAAGATCATGACCGGGGAGGAGCCGGCCGATTTCAACCGCTGCATCTCGATCACCGCCCACGGCGGGGTGAAGAAGATGTTCCTCCCGGCGATGATCGCGGTCGTCACCCCGCTCGCGTTCGGGCTGGTCTTCGGGCGCTACGCCCTCGGCGGGTTCCTGATCGGAGGGTTGCTGTCCGCGATCCAGCTCGCCATCTTCTGTGGAAACGCCGGCGGGGCGATGGACAATGCGAAGAAGTACATCGAGGAGGGGCACTACGGCGGTAAGGGCTCCGAGGCGCACGACTCGAGTGTCGTCGGGGACACGGTCGGCGACCCGCTGAAGGACACGGTCGGCCCCTCCCTCGACATCCTGATCAAGCTGATGTCGGTCGTCTCGCTCGTTTTCGCGTCGCTGTTCCCGATCTACCCGATCTGGGGATAGACAACCGCTGCGGTTGAATTCGACGGGCCCCGCCGCGCGCGGGGCCCTCTTCTTTGGACTCGGCCAGGCGCTATACTCCACTAAGACGATCGATCGTCGGAAAAGGGGGAATGATAATGGAAGGCAAATGGTGGATCATCCTTGCCGCAGTAGTGGGGATCATCGCCTTGGGGATACTCCCGAGCCTCCTCACCGAACGCGCCACAGTCGAGGAACGCGGTACGCTGCTCGACGCCGGCCATTTTGTAATCGAGGAAGGGGGGGTCAGGCTCCTTGAAGAGAGGTACACCCTCTTCTCCCACCCGACCGAGGGGTACATGCTCCTATCCCAAGGGGAGATAACGATCGGGGAGCGGTCGATCTCGCTCGCGCAGCAGACCGTCTACGATCTTGCCTTCCACCCTTCCCTCTACAACCTAGCAGTCGAGGCGGAGCCGACATCGCAGATCATCTCTGCCCAGGCCACCCCGGACGGGTTGTCGATGGAGGTCCGCCAGGGTGCTGTAAGCCAGACCGAGAGGATCCCCGATACGGATAACATCGCCCTGCTGGACAACAACATAATCGGGCACTACGTCGTGTTGTTGATGGCGATCCGCGCCGAGGCGCTCGACCGCGAGTTCACCGCTGCGATCCCTCAGCGCCTCCTATCCCTCCCGGCGAAGATCGCAGGGCCGAACAAGGCCGACTTCCGCTCCGGGGATACGACGTATTCCGGGAAACGGTTCGACCTCCAACTCGGGGACATCAAGATCGTCCTGATTGAGTACGCCGGCCACCTCGCCGGGGTGATCGATCAGACCCAGGGGACGGTCGCATACGACCTTGCCCGCTTCCCGGATGGGATCGAGCTTCCCGAAGAGGAACGATCCGAGGTAGAGGGCGTGATGGAGGAGGAGATCGCGTTCGCCAGCGATCGGCTCGCCATCGCCGGAACGTTGACCCTTCCGGCGGAAGGGACGCCACCGTTCGCAGCGGCGCTGTTCATCGGAGGCTCAGGTTCGGTCGATCGGGACGGGAACGCCCCCGGCCTTCTGACCGACTCGTACCTCCAGCTCGCGCACGCCCTCGCAAAGGCGGGGATCGCATCGCTCCGCTACGACAAGCGGGGGGTCGGAAAGAGCGAAGGGGACCTCGCATCCGCGTCCCGCTCGGACCTATTGAACGATGTCCGCGCCGCGCTCGCAGCCCTCCGCGCCCAACCCGAGATCGACCCGGACCGGATCTTCCTGATCGGCCACAGCGAAGGGGCGTATCTCGCCCCGATCATCGCCTCCGAGGACGACACGATCCGGGGGATCGTCCTCCTTGCCGGCGCAGCACGATCGCTCGACGAGATTACACGCTGGCAGATCGAAACCAGCCTCAGAATGCAGGGAGCCCCCGAGGAGAGGATCGCAGCCGCCCTCGCCCAGGAGGATCAGTACATCGAGTTCGTCAAGACCTCAAGCGGAGAGTGGAGCGACTACACGTTCGAGGAGCTGCACGATGCGATCCCCTGGCTGACCGAACAGGCGGCGGCCCAGCTGACCGGCTCATCCCTCTCCCTCACCTGGCTCCGCGAGCATTACCTCGCCGATCCGACCGAGCTGCTGCGGAAGATCCGCGTGCCGGTCCTGATCGTCAACGGGGAGAAGGACCTCCAGGTCCCGGCCGAGGAGGCGGATCGGATCAGGGAGGTTATCGAGGAGGCGGGGAACCGGGACGTTACCGTCTATATCCTTTCCGACTTCAACCATCTCCTCCGCCATCACCCGGAAGAGGCGAGCCTGAACTATCGCCACCTCAACGAGCCGGTCGATCCGCGACTGATCGATATCCTGACAGGATGGGCCGTTGAACGATTCGCTAACCGCTGATCTGACGGACCGAGGAGGGGTCAAGCGCCGCCTTGCCCGAGCCGGGGTCAGGCCGAGCAAGCGGCTCGGGCAGAACTTCCTCGTCGACCGGCACGCCCTCAAGGCGATCGAGAAGGAGATCACCGAGATCGGCCCCGAATGGGTCGTCGAGATCGGAGCCGGACTCGGGACGATAACCCGGATACTCGCCCGCTCAGCGGGAAGGACGATCGCGATCGAGATCGATGAGCGGCTCGTCGGTGAGATCCGCCGGACGCTCGGGGAGGGAACGTCAGTCGAAATCATTCAGGGAGACGTCCTCTCGTTCGACTTCGCGCGGGTAGGAGGGGAAAAAGGGCTCGTCGTCGGAAGCATCCCTTATCGGATCAGCACACCGATAATCCGCCATCTCGTCAGGAACCGTCCCTTCATCGACAAGGCGATCCTGATCACGCAGCGGGAGGTGGCGGAGAAGATCATGAGGAGCCCTGGACGGGGAGGGACATCGCTCGGGGTCTTCGTGCAGGCCTACGCCGATGTCGCACCGATCATGAACCTGGGGAGGGAGAGCTTCTTCCCTCCTCCAGATGTCGACTCCACGATGTGGGTGATCTCGTTCAGGGAAGTCCCGAAGTTCACCGCCGAGGAGGGATCCTTCTTCTCCCTCGTCCGGGAGATCTACGGACGACGGAGAAAGATGATCCGCTCGGTCCTCCGCGTCCTCCTTCCACCAGGAGAGGTCGAGGCCGTCCTGAGACGAGCGGGGGTCGACGGGCGGATACGGGGGGAGACCCTCGATCTCGCCGGGCTCGATCGGCTTGCGCTCGCGATGGAGGAGACCGAAAAGGAGGGGGGGACCGAGGTCTCCCTTGACACCGGGCCGACCGGCGGTTAAATTATTCCTACCGCTGATCGAACCCCCCTTGACAGGACTCAGGGGAGGTGCTACGATCATCTTTTGCGCAGTCTGTTTCTGCGTTAGTGTTCCTTGACAAGTGAATAGAGTGTGTGCCGCATAAGCGAAGTAAGGGCAGACGGTGGACACCTTGGCAGTTGGAAGCGATGAAGGACGTGGCTAGCTGCGATAAGCCTCGGGGAGCCGCTAAGCAGGCGTTGATCCGGGGATCTCCGAATGGGAGTACCCGCCATGGTGAAGCCATGGCAGGGCGCGCTGAAACCAGAGTAGGCGCGTCCGGCGAACCCGGTGAAGTGAAACATCTCAGTAACCGGAGGAAGAGAAATCAATAGAGATTCCCTGAGTAGCGGCGAGCGAAACGGGAAGAGCCCAAACCAGGCGTGTGTAAGACTGCATTCGTTGCACGTCTGGGGTTGTAAGCCGATTTCGTCTCACTGATGCAGCGGTGGGCAGGGTTAAAAGCGAAGTCTAGTCGAATGATCCCCTGGAAAGGGCGACCGCAGAGGGTGATAGTCCCGTAGACGAAAGGCGGAGCTACCCTGGAGATCGGCTTGAGTAGCGTCGGACACGAGAAATCCGGCGTGAAGCTGGGAGGACCACCTTCCAAGGCTAAATATTCCCAACTGACCGATAGTGAACTAGTACCGCGAGGGAAAGGTGAAAAGCACCCCGGGAGGGGAGTGAAATAGAACTTGAAACCGTCTGCCTACAGACAGTGGGAGCACCCGCTTAACCGCTCCTTCGGGAGCAACCGAATGGGTGTGACCGCATGCCTATTGTAGTATGAGCCGGCGAGTTACGGTATGTGGCAAGGTTAAGCCGAGTGAGGTGTAGCCGAAGCGAAAGCGAGTCTGAATAGGGCGTAAGTCACATGCCGTAGACCCGAAGCCAGGTGAACTAGCCATGGGCAGGGTGAAGTATACTTGACCGTATATGAAGGCCCGAACCCACTAGCGGTTAAAAGCTAGGGGATGACCTGTGGTTAGGGGCGAAAAACCAATCGAACCTGGTGATATCTGGCTCTCCCCGAAATAGCTTTAGGGCTAGCCTCGCGTTATAGACGATCGGGGGTAGAGCACTGGTCGGGGAAGGGGGGAAACTCCCGACCCTAGTCAAACTCCGAATACCGATCGTTCGTTTCGCGGGAGTCAGAGTGCGGGTTATAACATCCGTACTCGAGAGGGAAACAACCCGTTACCGCCAGCTAAGGTCCCGAAATCCAGGCTAAGTGGGAAAGGATGTGTTGTTGTCGAGACAGCTGGGAGGTTGGCTTAGAAGCAGCCATCCTTTAAAGAGTGCGTAATAGCTCACCAGTCTAACGACGACGCGCCGAAAATTTAACGGGGCTAAGCCTGGTACCGAAGCTGCGGGATGTCGTCTTCGGACGGCATCGGTAGGGGAGCATTCCGTTAACGGCTGAAGCTAGGTCGAAAGGCCTGGTGGACGAGACGGAAGAGAGAATGCCGGCATGAGTAACGCGAGCAATGTGAGAATCATTGCCACCGAATGCCTAAGGTTTCCTGGGGAAGGCTTGTCCTCCCAGGGTTAGGCGGACCCTAAGGTGAACCCGAAAGGGGTAACCGATGGACAGCAGGTTAATATTCCTGCGCCTCTATCCTTGCGTTTGAGCGAAGGGGGGACCCCGAAGGAACCCCTCCGCACACTGACGGATTAGTGTGTCCAAGCACCGAGGTAGGGGGAATAGGCAAATCCGTTCCCCCGTCAAGTCGAGGTGTGATGGCGAGCCCGCTTCAGGGCGAAGGGAGACGGTTTCATCGGGCGAGAAAAGCCTCTAGCGAGCAAGGGAGAGTCCGTACCGCAAACCGACACAGGTAGGCAGGTAGAGAATACCAAGGTGGACGAGTGAAATCTGGTCAAGGAACTCGGCAAAATGACCCCGTAACTTCGGGATAAGGGGTGCCACCTTCGGGTGGCCGCAGAGAATCGGCCTGAGCGACTGTTTAGCAAAAACACAGGACTCTGCTAACTCGTAAGAGGATGTATAGAGTCTGAAACCTGCCCACTGCTGGAACGTTAAGGGGAGCCGTTAACGCGGCGAACTGAAGCGCCAGTGAAGGGCGGCGGTAACTATAACCGTCCTAAGGTAGCGAAATTCCTTGTCGGGTAAGTTCCGACCCGCATGAAAGGTCCAACGACTTGGGCGCTGTCTTGACCGGATGCTCGGTGAAATTGAAGCACAGGTGTAAACGCCTGTGACCCGCGGCTGGACAAAAAGACCCCGTGGAGCTTTACTATAACATGGTACTGGGTCTTAGCATGTGTTGTGTAGGATAGGTGGGAGGCGATGAAGCTGGGGCGCCAGCCTCGGTGGAGCCGTCCTTGGAATACCACCCTGCATATGTTGAGGCTCTAACCGGCGGCCGTTAGCAGCGGTCGTGGGACAGTGCTATGTGGGTAGTTTGACTGGGGCGGTCGCCTCCTAAAGAGTAACGGAGGCGCACAAAGGTCTCCTCAGGCTGGTTAGCGATCAGCCAACGAGCGTAAGGGCATAAGGAGGCTTGACTGCGAGACCTACAAGTCGAGCAGGTGCGAAAGCAGGTCCTAGTGACCCAGTGGCGCTTTGTGGAAGGGCCACTGCTCATCGGACAAAAGTTACCCCGGGGATAACAGGCTAGTTCCGTCCAAGAGTTCACATCGACGACGGAGCTCGGCACCTCGATGTCGGCTCATCCTATCCTGGGGCTGAATCAGGTCCCAAGGGTCCGGCTGTTCGCCGGTTAAAAGGGTACGCGAGCTGGGTTCAGACCGTCGTGAGACAGGTCGGTCTCTATCCACCGTGGGCGTAGGAGACTTGAGGGGGACTGTCCCTAGTACGAGAGGACCGGGACAGCCAAACCGATGGTGTACCAGTTGTTCCGCCAGGAGCATCGCTGGGTAGCTAAGTTTGGTTCGGATAAGCGCTGAAGGCATCTAAGCACGAAGCCGGCCCCAAGACGAGGTCTCCATTGAGGCCCCTCCGAGACTAGGAGGTTGATAGGCCGCAGGTGTAAGCGCAGCAATGCGTTCAGCCGAGCGGTACTAATCGGCCGATTGCTTATGTGGCACACACCCTGTTCACTTGTTGAAGGAACGATTAGAGATTCCAGGTGGCAGATAGCGGAGGGGAAACACCCGTTCCCATCCCGAACACGGCAGTTAAGCCCTCCAGCGCCGATGGTACTCGTCTGGCAACGGACGGGGAGAGTAGGTCGCCGCCTGGTTTTTCCTTTTCACGGAACGGTGGGGTGAAGATGCGCAAGACGGCGCTCCTACCGAGCGACTCGGGGGATCGGATCACCGTAGTCGGGATCATCTGGAACATATTCCTGTTCGTCGTCAAGCTCTCCGTCGGGTTCCTTACCGGATCGGCGGGACTGATCGCAGACGGGATCCACTCGGCATCGGACTTGGCGACCGATCTCGTCGTCCTCGGCGGGATGAGGATCGCCCGCCGGAGGGCAGACGAGAGCCATCCCTACGGGCACGGCCGCTACGAGACCCTCGCCGGCGGGCTCGTAGCCGGCGCCCTTATCCTGATCGGCCTGTTCCTCGCGTGGGAAGGGATCGTCGCCCTGTCACGCGGGAAGACGAGCTTCCCCGGAGCGGGGATGATCGTCGTCGCGGCGATCTCGGTCGCGGTCAAGGAATGGCTCTACCGGCGGACGGCCCAATCGGCGCGAAACGCCGGGAGCGCCGCTCTGTATGCGAATGCGTGTCATCACCGCTCGGACGCCTTATCCTCAATCGCCGTTTTGGCGGGCGGGATCGGAGGTCTGGTCGGCTGGGGGTACGGGGATCGACTCGCCGGCCTGATCGTCGGTCTGATGGTCGCCGCCGCCGGTTGGCGGACGATCTTCCGTGTCCTGCACGAGCTGTCCGAGGGAGGCCTATCGAAATCTGAGATTCAGACGATCGAGTCGGCGATCGCTGGGGTAAGGGGGGTCAAGGGCTGGCACCGGCTCCGCGGCCGGCGCCTCGGGCGGGAGAGGCTGATCGACGTACACGTCCTCGTCGATCCGAGCCTCTCCGTCGTCGAGGGTCATCGGGTTTCGATGGAGATCGAAGAGGCGATGCGCGCGGCCTGCCGGCTCCCGATCAATGTAACCGTCCACATCGAGCCGGATCTCGACGAGCTCGCCTCCCATCACGCCGACGGCGACTAGAGGCTGAGCGCTCCCTTCTCAAGGGCGAGGAGCCGCTCCTTCAAGGGGAGGCCTCCGCCGAAACCCCGCAGCCCGCCGGAGGCTCCGATTATCCGATGGCACGGGATGACGATCGGGATCGGGTTCGCGCTGAGCGCCTGGCCGACGGCGCGGGCGGCACGCGGTCTCCCGACCAGGGCAGCAACCGCACCGTAGGAGAGCGTCTCCCCGTAGGGGACGGTTCGGGTCGCCTCCCAGACCGCCAGCTGGAAGGGTGTACCGCGCAGATCGAGGGGAAGATCGAACCCCCTCCGCTCACCGCGGAGGTAATCATGCAGCTGTTCGAGGACCCCCTCGTTCGGGATGTCGTCGGGGAGGATCCGGACCCCCAACCGCTTCGCCAGCTCGGGAAACGGCCTCGCCGACAGGTCGATCAACCGGAGCCCCCTCTTGGAAGAAAGGATCCGGAACGTCCATCCCTCCCAGTTGAGGGTGCTCCCATACAGCCTCTCAGCGAGCGGTTTTGAACGCCTCGGCACGATCCCATCTCCCCTTCCCAGCCACAGGAGGTTAGTCAGAGCCGCCCTTTAAGTCAATCCGAGCGAGTATCCTCTTCTGAGAAGTGCTCGACCTCATACACCTCGACCTTGAGGGATTCTCCGTTCTTCCAGCAATCTCCGGGAGCCCCATGTTTCCGGCACAGCTCGGTGAGGAAGACCTCAGGGTCGGGGAGCTGCTCCCAAACCTGGGGAAGATACGTCGATGTCCCGTAACGCGTCGTCAGGATCACCCCGTCGATCCCTGGACGGAGCTTGGCGAGGAGATCCTCCGGTCCATCGAACTCGAGCGTCCTCGGCCGGCCGAGGACGCTGATCTCGATCGTAAGGAGAGGGAGCTCTTGAGGTGTCACCGGCGGGAACCGCGGATCGGCCGTAGCGGCGAGGATGACGTTCCGCATGACGTTTCTGTATATCGGCTCATGCGGGATGAACGAATCGAGGATGCAACCGCGGAGCCTCCCCTCCTCGGTCAGAGTCACAAAGCAGGCCGCTTCGCGCGCAATACCGGGGGTGATCCGCTCAGGAGGTACCGCCGGGGCCGGCCGCCCGGAGAGCTCGGCTTCGAGCGCTTCGCGCGCAAGTCGAAAGAGGTAGGATTTCTCATCTTCGCTCAGCCTGACCGGAGTTACATCTTGCATATCAGCCACCTTCAGCATCGACAGGGAGATGATCCCTCCGAGCGCGACGAGCAAGACGAGGAGGAACCAGCTCCGCTCAGTCATCCACATGCATAAGACCATACGGTAAGGGGAAGCCCCGGTCAATCGGATCGCACCCCCTGAACCCGGACGGTCCGTCGTTATAATCCCCCCATCAGAAGGAGGGGAAGGATGGAGATCGTCGAGCTGTTCTGCTCGCTTGTCAGAATCGATAGCGAGTCGGGGGATGAGGGGAGGTTTATCGCGGATCTGGCCGGTCTGCTTGAGGAAGAGCTGAAAGCAGAGACGGAGACCGATTCCTACGGAAACCTGATCGGCCGGGTCGAAGCGAAGGGCTCGACCGCCGAGCCGGTCCTCCTCGCCGCCCATGCCGACACGGTGAAGCCGGGGAAGGGGATCAGGCCGGTGATCGAGGACGGGGTCATCCGCTCCGAGGGCGAGACGATCCTCGGTGCGGACGACAAGGCGGGGATCGCCGAGATCATCGCTGCCATCAAGGAGGCGAAGCGCCACCCGCCGGTCGAGATCGTCATCACCCGCGGCGAGGAGGTGGGCCTCCTCGGGGCGAGGAACCTCGACCTTGGGAGGATCTCCTCGAAGCGCGCGTTCATCATCGATGGCGAGAGGTTGGATCAGGTGATAATCGGCGGTCCAACGCACATCAGCTTCGATGCGACGATCACCGGGAGGGCGGCCCATGCCGGGATGGAGCCGGAGAAGGGGATCTCAGCTATCCGCGTCGCCGCCGAGGCGATCTGCAACCTGCAGGAGGGGAGGATCGACGAGGAGACGACGGCGAACATCGGGATCATCGAGGGGGGTCTGATCAGAAACGGCGTTCCGGAGAGGGCTACGGTCAAGGGGGAATGCCGGAGCTTGAACCACGAGAAGGCGCTGAAGCACGCACGATCGATCCGTTTGGCGTTCGAGGAGGCGGCGAGGAAGGCCGGAGCGAGGCTCGAGTTCGAAGAGCGAATCGAGTATGAGGCATTCTCGCTCCCGGAAGGGGCGAAGATCGTCCGGACGGCGCTCGATGCGGTGCGATCGGCCGGCCTCACCCCTGAGGCGAAGGTGATCACCGGCGGGACCGACGCCCTCATCCTCGCCAACCGCGGGCTCGAGGCGGTCGTCCTCGGGTTCGGGGGTGAGGGGGCGCATTCGACGAGCGAGCGGATCGCGATCGCCGATCTCAAGAAGGGGAGCGAGATAATCGCAAACCTCCTCGAAGCCCTCGCCTGACGGTTGACGGGAAGACAGAACGTAATGTAGAATCAGCCTAGATTCCGCGGTAGCTCAATTGGCAGAGCGCTCGGCTGTTAACCGAATGGTTGGAGGTTCGAGTCCTCCCCGCGGAGCATGAAGAAGAATGGAGTTACCCTTGTGGGTTCTACGCTGATTACAAGTTCGAGCCCTTTCTTGCCCATCAGCAAGATTACCACTCCTCAAAACGTTTAGTTGGCCCAGCCTTTCTAGCTGTCTCTCTGAGCCACTTCCAGGGAGGCAGGCCACAGGAATCTTCGAAGGTAGCTAGAGAAAATGCTTCGTTTTTCAGCTTCGGGGATGAGGAAATCAGGCCCATCATTGAGAATCTTTGGGATCGATGTAGTTTTTAGATAGTTCGCTTATTTCATCCTCCAATCTCCTCAGGACGACAATCGGAGGACTCCCGGTTCTTAACTTGACAAATCGTGAAACTCACTACTAGACTGGCACCGAGGGACGCAAAGGCCAATTCCGACACTAACTTAGGCTGCGTTCTCTAGGAGGCGATGTGAGCGAGAACAACCGGAGTTGATTGTCGCACGTGTATTCATCCAGACCCTCAATCTGTCCAGTCGGATTTTGGGGTAGGAGGTGGCATATGAGCGCTCTGAAGTATGTTGTTGTAGTGTTGGTCGCTACGGCAGCTCTGGTAACCGTTGGACTGAGTCAAGTTGAGCTTGGCCCTACCACCAGTCTTACTGCTAGCGTCATGGAGCCGGACATTTATTCCCAGGTGTGCGAGGGGACACTGGCCCTAAAGGCAGGTGAAGCGACCGCTGAGGTATCGGTCTTGTGGGATTGGACCATCATGCTTTATCCAAATGGAGAAAGCCGGGCACGTGCGTCCCTGAGTGAACTGGACGCATACGTGCCCGAATTCGCCGTTGGCGAACTCCGCAGTGAAGGCTTCTTCGTAAGCGAGGCGAATGTTACCGATTTCGAGGGGGCCGTTGATCTTGGCACCGGCGTGTGTTCCTTCAACGTTTCGGTCAGCCTTCGTGGTCTGGTAGAGGGGCTTGACTCCATAGTCTTTGAAATATCGGGGAATCTACTTACGGGGACCCTGAACCTCAAGGGAGCTGGGGCCGGGCCAGCAGCCCTCGACGTCGATGGGCGTGCCAAAGTTGGCGAGGTTAAACGTGAAGCGAAGACCTGGAAGCATTACTCGCTTTCCAACCTCCTAAAGGAAGGAGCCTCGCCAGCGACGTGCTGTGGCTGCGAGAAAATCGTCATCACAACGGGCGGAAAGAGGATCATTAAGGTTGAAAGCTCGTCGAAGAAACTGAAAGCCGGGAAGGGAGACTGGACAACCGGCGAGCAGGCTGTGGTTCTCGTTAGGTGTAATTGCTGTGGCGCAGGGGAGAAGTCCACGGTAACGATCACGTGGGAGGACAAGGAGGGTAAAAAACACAAGAATACGGTCACCGTAGAATGCAAGAAGCCAACAACTTATGAATACGATTCACTGAAATCCATCCCCCTCCCGAAGGGGCAGGGGAAGCAAGTATACGTGGATTGCAAGGCTGGCGAGTGCCTGCTCGTCGCATTTGGCGACAATGCAAGGGTCAAGAGCGTCAAAGTGACAAGTTGTGGCACCTCTATACGGGCCGAGAAGGCCAGCACATGCTGCAAGAAGCCCAACGCCGTGCTGATTCACTGCAACTGCTCTGGCGAGGACTGTACTGCCAACGTTGTTATCAAGTACTACGATAAAAAGACGAAAAAATACAAGGAGGTAACGCTCGAGGTAAGGTGTAAGAAGTAGCATACACTCTTGATCCCCAGCTACTCTGGCCTTACATTGCATATAGAGTTCCGTGTTGTTGGACTTACGGTGAATCTGATAAGGAGGAACGAACAAGGCTAACCCTACCCGCATAACTCCGGGAAAGGTGTACCTGTTCTTCAGTACATCAATTAGTTTGCGCGAAGTGCTGTTCTTCCGACAATACTGAACCGCCCCGGGATTGCCGGAGACTTCAATTCTTGAGAGGATGGAGTCATGAC
>CAZGRE010000015.1:0-29406 GCA_964528085.1 uncultured Thermotogae bacterium
ACCGATCCCATCAGGAGGGAGACGAGGATCCCGACGGCGACGACCGTCGTCCCTAGGCCTATCATCTGGCTCTGGGTCATCCGGGTGAACATCCGTTTCATCAGGATCGTCGGCCCGATCATCCTCGCCTTGACATCCCCCTGGAAGTGCTCGTCCAAGTACGCCTGCACGGTACTCGCCAGCCTCGACACGTCGCTTGAGGAGCCCATCGGATACATCCCAAGGACCGTCCCGGCGGAGAAGTCGCCGAGGGCCATATCCCCTAACTTCCCCCCTTGGAACGAGAAGAGGAGGAGGAGCTGGGCGACGAGCCCACGATCGTCGGGGATCTTGTAGTAGGCCGGATCGTCGGCGTGGAACTTCTGGTTCATCTCCCGCACGAGGTCGGTCAGGGCGATCGTCTTCTTCACCCCGTTCTCGGCGAGGAACTCCTCGAGGGCGACCATCCGGTTGAGGACGGCCGGATCCTTCAGCCCGTCCCGCCGGGAGGTGTCGACCTCGATCATCACCTGCATCCCGCCGGAGAAGTGCTGATCGACGAACTTGAGGATCTTTATCGCCGGATGGTCCTTCCCCAGGAACTCCTCGTTCGACGTCTCGACGCGTAACCTGGGGAGGCCGGCGGCCATACCTGCGATGATCAAAACGGCGATGACGAGGACGGCGCGGCGATGCCGGATGACGGCGTGCTCGAAACCGAGGAGGAGCCGGGTGAGGGAACGTACCCTCCCCGACCTTCTGACCTTCGGCGGCTTGAGGAGGGAGAGGAACGCTGGGATCAAGAACAAGGAAAGGACCATCGCCGCGAGGACTCCGACCGCGGTTATCACCCCGAACTCCTTCTGCGGGATGAAGAACGATGAGAGGAGGGAGAGGAAACCGGCCGCCGTGGTGAGCGATGTCATGATCACCGGCCCCTTCATCTCCTCCATCGTCCTCAGGATCGCCCCGCGCTTCGGGGTCCCTCCGGCGATCTCCTCGTTGTAGCGGTTGAGGACGTGGATACCATCGGCGATGCCGATCGCAAGGAGGAGGACCGGTGCGATGAACGAGACCATCGTCATCGGGAATCCGGCAAGGGCCATAACCCCCATGGCGATCACGACCGAGATGATGACGACGGTGACCGGGATCAGGACCCCCCGGAGGTTCATGAAGCTCAAGAAGAGGACGGCGACCATCAAAAACAGGGCGAGGGGGAAGAGGACGTTAAGATCGGTCTTCATCTCCTCCTTCATCAGGGAATCGAAGTAGGCGTCCCCGTAGAGGTAGATCTCATCCCCGCCGCCTTCGTACTTAGCGACGATATCGACGATCTCCTTTGTTATCGCGTACTCGTCCGCATCGACCTCGAGCTCGACCGAGATCGAGGCCGCCTTCCCATCGGAGGAGATGACGTTCCCCTCGAGCATCCGGTCCCCTTCGACGCGGGCCCTGAACGCCGAAAGGTCCTCAGGGGTCTTCGGGGCCTCCCCGTTCGGAGCGGCCATCCGGACGGTGAGGGAGTCCTCCGTTCCGGTTATCACCTGGGAGTTGAGCGGGGTGATGACATCCTCCACCCCCCGGATATCGGCGAACGCGTCGGCCATCTCCTCGATCTTGCGAAGGGTCGCCTCGTTGAACACCCCGTTTTCGTTCCGGATCATCACCAATATCCCGAACGAGCGGCCGTACTTTGCCTCCGCCTCGTCGAGGAGCTTGATGATTGGATCGTCCTTGCTCAAGAACTTACGAAAGTCGGTCTCCTCGGTTAGATGCGGGATCGCAAACGACATCCCGAGCGCAACCGCCGCCACGATCGCGATCGTCCAGAACGGCCGATCCACAGCGAATTTGAACAGACGGTTCACTTAAGCCACCCTTCATTCACGTATAGCGCCGAAAGGAACGAAAGGAGGAAGTCGTCGTACAGGCCGACCGGCCTTGCTCCCCCTCCGAAGACGCGCCCGATCACCCCGTCGACGAGATCGATCCCGGAGCGGACCACCGGCGGGAGGGAAAGAAGGCCGTTGCTCACGATCCAGATCCAATCGGCAGAACCATCGTCGATTCCGCGCGGGACGACGATGATCAGGTCATAGGGGGCACCGTCCGGCTCCGCCCCGGCGAGGGGATCGTCCCAGCTCGATTCGACGTCGGCCAGTCGGTAGGAGACCTCGAAGGGCCCCATCCCCTTAAGCATCCCGACGAGGCCGGCGACCCGCATCGTCGAGGCGAGCGTCTTCGTCTCATCGACGACGAGGACCCGTACCCCGGCCTGAGCGACAGCGAGGCTGGAAACAGCGACAACGACCGCGATGACGAACGCCAACGTACTTGCAAATGCAGACCCCTTCACTGGCGATCCTCCTCCTTAAGCTTCTCAAGGGACCTCTTGACCAATCCCGGCCTCCTCTTCCTCCAACGCTCGACGAGGCCGGGGAGCTCGTCGGCGAGGAAGTCCGTGAACGCCTTCATCTCGACCAGCCGGCGCCGCATCTCGATCGGCTCCCGTCTCATGATCTCAAGCCCCTCCTCGACGAGGCGGACGTGCCGCTCGAAATGCTCGGTCGAGCGGACGAACAGCTCCTCCCACAGGTTCGGCCGTATCCGGTAGTAACGCCGTCGATGCCCGGGAAGGCTGACCTTCTCCAGAATCCCGATTCGAAGGAGGAGCCGGGTCGCCATGCTGATCGCCCCCTTGCTCGCCTGAAGCTCCTCCGCGAGCTCGTCGAGCGCCATGTGCGGCGGGACGCAGATCAACAGTGCGCCGATCACCTTCCCGGCCATGTGTGGAAGGGCGTGTTCATCCATCAGATTGCCGGCGTCCTCGATGAAACGCCGGCGGGCATCTCGATCGTCTTCCACGGTCGGCCTCCTCCGAGCAGGTGGAGGGAGTTTATTGCCCGACGAGTGTTCAGACAAGATTGAACAAACTGAACAAGGGATAAGGACGGCCCTACTCGATCGGGGGGAACGTCCGGCTGCGTCGCAACTGAGCGAGGCTGATGCCGATAAGAGCGATCGCCATCGCCAGCATCTGCATGGGCCTCAGCCGGTCCCCCAACGCTCCCCAGGCGATCAGCGCGGTCCCGATCGGAGTGAGGTTGAGGAGGATGTTCGCCTCGCCGGCGTGGAGGGAGCGGAGGGCGTGGTTGAACAGGAGGTAGGCAGCAAGCGTGTTCACCGCCGCCAATCCGACGATGATCCCCCACCCAGCGAGGGGGAGGCGCGGGATCCCCTCAACGAGGAAGGCGACGATGAGGAGCCCGCCACCGCCGATCACGAGCGGAATTCCGGTCAGGACGAGGTTGCTGACGTCCCCCGACCGGGCCAGGTCCCTCCCGAAGACCGGGAGGACGGCGAAGCTTATCGTCGCCAGGGCGAGCATCCCGATCGCCAGTGGAGGGACCGGCTGAATCCCGAACGAAAAGAACAGCACGGTCCCTCCCATCGCAACGACTATCCCGAGAAGATGGAGGATCCCTGAGCGCTCCTTCAGGTAGAAAAACTCGAGCGCCAAGACCGGAATCGGGGTGAGACAGAGGGAGAGCGAGGCCGCAGTCGGCCTCACCAGGGTCAGGGCGAGGAAGAGGGCGCCGTTTCCGATCAGGTACTGGGAAAGCCCGATCGCGAAAAGGCGGGGCCAGACCCGGACCGCCGGCCTCGCCCGACCGGCCGAGGAGGCGATCACCGCGGGGAGGAGGACGAACCCCGCCATCGAATAGCGGAGGGCGGCGACGGTGAACGGACCGGCATAGGCGAAGGCGACCTTCACCCCGACGAACGACGATGCCCATATCGCAGACACGAGGACCGCCTCGGCGATCGGGAGGACGCGAGAGCGAAGGAGACCGGGGATCAGCCGTCCATCTTTCATGGGGCAATCATACCGTCAAACCGGGACACAAACGAGAAAAAACCCTTCCTCAACCCCCTCGACAAGATGGTCTGCGTTGCTATAATCGGGGCCAAAGTATGCTGAATACGGAGGTGGATGGAATGATGGCGACGAGCCTACTTCCTCGGGGCCGATTCCTTCTCATCACCGGGACTCTGACCGCACTCCTCCTTTCGGTCACCCCGATCGGGTTCGGCCAACGGGCAGTGAACGTGTACACCGACTATCCATCCGTCGTGATTCACGAAGGGAAGGAACTCTCACTCGACCTTCACCTGACGAACGCCGGCGGACAGGAGGAGGAAGTCCTCCTCTCCGTCGCGGGCCCGGACGGCTGGAACGCCCGCTTCGAGACGTCATCCTACCCGACGATTCAGATCAAGGCGGTCGACCTCCGCCCCGGCCAGACGGGAAAGGACGGGGTAACGATCAGGTTCAAGGCCCGCCCCCCTGCCGGGACACCGCCTGACACCTACTCGTTCGTCCTCACCGCCAAAGGGAAGGACGGGACCCTGATCCGGGAGATCCCGATCGAGGTGACCCTGAAAGGGGAGGCCCCTGCGGAGGAGACATCGACCGAGGAGGGTCTCGAGCTCGCGACCGACTATCCATCCCTTCAGGCCGCTCCCGGGGATCAGGTGTCGTTCAACGTCTCGATCCACAACAAGGCGAGCGACGAGCGGATCGTCGACCTCGGGGCAAACGCCCCGATCGGCTGGCGGATAGGCTTCGTCCCCCGCTACCAGAGCCAGCAGATCACCTCGATCAAGATCGCTGGGAACGGGACGGAGACCGTCCGCGTTCAGGTGACCCCACCGGCGATCGCCGCATCGGGGGAGGTCCCGATCACGTTCGTCGCCCGGACCGGTTCGGTCGAGGAGAAGCTCGATCTTAACGTCACCGTCCTCGGAACTCCCAATCTGAAAATAGGTTCCGAGGCCGAGATCACCGGAACCGGCGAGACGCGGAACATCCGCGCGACCGAAGGCCGCGAACGGACCTATACCTTCTACCTGTGGAACGAAGGGACGGCCCCGCTGCACGACCTCCACCTGTTCGCTTCAAAGCCGCAGGACTGGGAGGTGACGGTCGATCCGGAGCGGATCGACCTCCTCGAGCCGATATCGCAGACGCGTAAACCAGAGGCGATCACCGTCAAGATCCGCCCGCGCTCCCGCGCGATCCCGGGAGACTACCAGGTGACCGTGACCGCAGCGGCCCAGGAACAGCACGACCATATCGACATCCGGGTGAGCGTCGGTAGCTCGATGAAGTGGGGCTGGATCGGCGTCGGCGTCGTATTGATCGTCGTCGCCGGTCTGGTCGGGATCTTCGTCCGGCTCGGGAGGCGCTGAGATGCCAGCCGTCGAGACGACCTCCCTTCGGAAGGTCTACGGGGATACGGTCGCCGTCGACCGGCTCGACATTAGGATCGAGGAGGGCGAGATCTACGGCCTCCTCGGCCCGAACGGATCGGGGAAGACGACGACGATCCTCCTCCTCCTCGGCCTGACCGAGCCGACCGGGGGATCGGTCCGCGTCCTCGGCCGGGATCCCGTGCGCGACGGGCTCGTCGTCAAGCGACAGCTCGGCTACCTCCCGGAGAACGTCGGGTTCTACGACGACCTGACCGCCCGTGAGAACATCCGCTTCATCGCCCGGTTGAACCGGATCCCCGATCGCGAGTCGAAGCGGCCGATCGAGGAGGCCCTCGACGCGGTCGGCCTGGCCGATGTCGCCGACAGGCCGGTCAGGACGTACTCGCGCGGGATGCGGCAGCGGCTCGGGATCGCCGAGGTCCTGCTGAAGGACCCCGGGCTCGCCATCCTCGACGAGCCGACGTCCGGGATCGACCCGGAGGGGGCGACGGAGATCCTCGACATCATCGTCCGGATGCGGGATGAGCGCGGGATGACCGTCCTCCTCTCATCGCACCTCCTCCATCAGGTGCAGCGGGTCTGCGACCGGGTCGGGATCCTCCACCGCGGCCGGCTCGTCGCGGAGGGAACGTTCGATCAACTCAGCTCCCCCTCCGAAGAGGAGCGGATCATCGAGATCCGCGCCCGCGGCCTCGACGAGGAAGGGATCGACGCGATCCGCTCGATCGACGGGGTGAGCGATGTCGTCGCTGCCGGCGAATGGATCCGGGTCCGCGGGAACCCGCCGGACGGGGAGCTCGCCCGCGCCATCATCGAAGCGAACGGGGAGCTTGTGGAGCTGCGCGGAAAGACAGCCACGCTCGAAGACGTCTATCTTCGCTACTTCCAGGAGTGATCAGAATGAGCGTCGTCTTTTGGAAGGAGTTGGCGGACCACTTCGGGAGCAAGCGGTTCATCATCTTCTTCGCCCTGATATTGATCGTCGCCGGTGGGGCGGTATACCTCGCCGGAACGGATTTCGCCAAGAGCCCGGAATCGACCGGACCGTTCGTCTACCTTCAGCTGTTCACCTCGTCGAACGGCGGGCTCCCGTCGTTTTTGACGTTCCTCTCGTTCTTCGGCCCGCTGATCGGGATCCTCCTCGGGTTCGACGCGGTGAACGGCGAGTTCGCGCGGGGGACGGTCAGCCGCGTCCTCGCCCAGCCGATCTGGCGGGACTCGTGGATAAACGGGAAGTTCCTCGCCGGCCTCGGGGCGCTGGCGATCGTCCTTTCCGGGATCATACTGATCGTGATCGGCCTCGGAATATTCGCCCTCGGCTTCCCGCCGAGCGGGAGCGAGCTCCTCCGGCTTCTGATCTTCTTCGCCGTGGGGACGGTCTACCTCGGCTTCTGGCTCAGCCTGGGGATCCTCTTCTCGATCGTCTTCCGGCACGCGGCATCGTCGGCCCTCGCGTCGATCGCGTTCTGGCTCGTCTTCACCCTCCTTCTCTTCATGGCGGCCGATCTGATCGCAAACCAGATCGCACCGGTCACCGCGAGCTCGACGGCGGCCGCGTGGACGAGGAACGAACAGATCCGCGAGATGGTCCTCCGCTTCTCGCCGGTGGCCCTGTTCGAGGAGGCGACGAACGCGCTACTCGTCCCGAGCTACCGCGGCCTCGGGATGGTCGAGATGCTCACCCATCCGCAGGTACCGACGAATCCCCTCTCGATCGGGCAGAGCATGCTGATCGTCTGGCCGCAGCTCGTCGGGCTGATCGGCCTGACCGCGATCTGCTTCGCCATCTCCTACGTCATCTTCATGCGGCGGGAGATAAGATCGACCTAGGATCGCCCCCCGAGGAGGGCCCGGCGCATCAACCGGATCGGAAGTGATCCAGCCGCGAGGATCGCGTCGTGGATCTCGCGCATCCCGAGGGAGGGGTTCGCCCGCTTGAACTCGTCGATCAGCTCGAGGATCTGGAGCTTCCCCATCAGATAGGACTGCGGCTGGGTCGGGGTCATCGTGTAGCGGCGGACCTCGGCGGCGGCGTTCGCCGGTTCGAGGCCGCACCGCTCGACGAGGAAATCGATCCCCTCCTCGACCGTCATCCCACGCGTGTGAAGGGAGGCGTCGATGATGATCCGCGCCGCCCGCCAGAGCTGATCGGAGAGGCGCCCGAGCCGCTGGATCGGCGTCGTGATGTACCCCAGCTTCTCCATCAGCTCCTCACAGTAGAACGCCCATCCCTCGATGAACATCGTGGCGATGAAAGAGCCCATCCGCCGCGGGAGGGTCTCAGCGCGATTCGCCCAGGTCAGCTGGAGGTGATGCCCGGGATAGGCCTCATGAAGAGCGGTCACCGGGAGCTTCACCGTGGAATGCCCCTTCAGCTTCTCCTCTCTCTCCTGCGGGGACAGGTCCGGATCGACCGGCGTGACGAGGAATATCCCCTCCTGCTTCTCCTCGAGGATCCCGGGCGGCATGTAAGCGGCGTAGGGGATGATCGGCCTCAGGTATGCAGGGGTCGCGACAATCCTAAGGGACTCATCGGGAGGGATCGTCGCGATCCCATGCTCGATGACGTACCCCTTTGCCGCAGCCATCGCATCCTCGTACGCCTTGAGCAGCCCTTCCGGAGTCGGATGATCCCCCTTCGCCTCCTCGAGGATCTCCTTCGCCGATCTGTTCGGATCGATCGTGCCCGCGATCTCCTCCATCATCCTTTCGGTCGCGCGGAACTGCTCCCAGCCGGCCTCGATCAGCCGATCGGCATCGTAGTCGACCATGTGTTCCTCGCGGAGGATCTCATCGAATAGCTCCTTCCCGACAGCGTATTCGCCTTCCGCATTCGGAATGATCTCATCGTTGATGAACGCGACGTAGTCCTCGATCGCCTCTCCCGCCGCCCGACCGGCAGCGCTCAGCTGATCGACCAGCTCGGGCGCAGCCTGCTGCGCGAGGCGGGGGAGGAGGGCTGTGAACAGAAGCGGGGCTTGCTCCGCTTGGTCGAGCGCCGTCTCGGCCCAGACGCGCGGAACATCGGCCGGTGTCAGGTTCTTCTTGGCCTCCTCCAAAACCCGGGGGACCTCGCGCACCCGTCCGAGGGCAGAGGCGAGCCGCTGCGCGAGCGGGGCGAACTCCTTCATGATGAGGATGATCACCCCTCCGGTCGTCGCTTCGAGGTACTCGCCCGGGTTCCGGCGATGCGTCGCCCTCCTCTCGAAGTCGCGGATGAACGATCTTAAGATCACCGTCACCAAGGCATGATCGATCTGAGCGTCGTTCGGCCAGCCGTATGTGTCGAACCGGGAGAGCTCGGCCTCGAATCCCTTCACCTGATCGATCTGAGCTTCGAGCGCGGAAAGCGAATAGTCACCCAGCTTATCATCGAACCGATGATCCCCGAGCTCCGTCGCAGCGACCGGGTTCATCTCCATCAGCCGGTCGAACCACTCCTCCGTCCGTCGGTAGAACTCCTGCACCCTCGTCACGATCCTTCCTCCCTTCATCGGCCGCAAAGATGGGATAACCCCCTATTGCTAGTTGCACGAACAGCCAATACGTGCTATTATTCTTCCCGCTTTAGAGTGAAAGGGCAAACCTGTGCGAAAGCCGGGGGCGCAAAGTCACGGATCTAAGGGAGGATCCTAGGATGGCCGGACTGCCACGATCAGAAGGTAACGTCATTTGTCCTTCCGTCCTTGCCACCTTCAGAGGATCCGTCGCCTTTTAGCATGGGGGTTCGAAGGCGGAGCAGGCAAAGGAGGAAAGCGAGTAGCCTTTAGCACACCTCCCTCTCCGGAGCAGGCGCAAGTCAGAACGACGGCGGTCTCCGGGCCGCCGTTGTTCTTTTTACATGAAAGCGAGCCTCTCCCAATTTAATACTCGTATCCTTTGACCTCCTCCTCGGTGAATTCGACCCCGAGGCCGAGGGCGATCCGGTTTACGAAGTTGAAGTAGCTTGCAATCAGGTCGACGGAGAGGATCTCCGAATCGCTCAGCCCCACGTTTCGGAGCCCCTCGATATCCTCCTCTGATACCCGATCCGGGTTGCGGGTCAGCTTCAAAGCGTAGTCGAGAATGGCACGGACCCGCGGGGAAAGCTCGACCGATCCTGGATCGGCGAGGAACCGGGAGAGCTTAACCCCGTCCTTCCAATAGTGATTAAGCGCCTCAGCATGATGGTCGACGCAGTACCGGCAGCGATTCGCTAAGGAGACGACGAGTGCGATCATCTCCCGCTCCGGCCGCGTAAGGCCGGAGCTTCCGAACATGATCGATGTGTAAAGATCGAGATGCGCCCTCATCGCCTCGGGATGGAGGCTATGTACGGCCATGATGTTCGAGACCTTCCCCCTCCCCTCCTTCAGCCTCTGATAGACGGAGCGGAGCGCACCCTCAGCCGAGGCCTCATCGATGACCCTGATCCACGCCACAAGATCCTCCTTTCACACCCGATGCACCTTGATGAAGTTCGTCTTCCCCCCGCCCGCTGTCGGAAGCCCGCCGGTTATCACGACGAGGTCGCCGTCCCTTGCGTATCCGGCATCGAGGAGGGCTTCGGAGACGACCCGCAACATCCCGTCGACCCCCGCGTACGGCTCGACGCAGATCGATTGAACCCCCCAGACGAGGGCGAGCTGCCTCGCTACGTTCAGGTTCGGGGTGAGGGCGACGATCGGTTGATGCGGCCGCTCCCGCGCTATCTGCCTCGCTGTATACCCCGACCAGGTCGAGGTGACGATCAGCTCGGCTTTGACCTCGTCCGCGATCCTGGCGGTGGCGTCGCTGATCGCATCGGTAACCGGGTGAATGTGCTCGATCTCACTGAAGCTGTCATCGTCGATCCTAGGGGGCATCTTCTGCTCGGCAATGGCGGATATCTCCCGCATCATCTCGACCGCCTCGACCGGATACGATCCGCTCGCCGTCTCGGCGGAGAGCATCACAGCGTCCGTCCCGTCGAGGATCGCGTTCGCGACGTCGCTCGCCTCGGCCCGGGTCGGACGGGGGAAGCTAACCATCGATTGGAGCATCTGCGTCGCCGTGATCACAGGTATCCCGAGCCGGTTGCACCGTCGGATGATCTCCTTCTGGTGGAATGGGACCTCCTGCGGCGAGAGCTCAAGCCCAAGATCGCCGCGCGCCACCATGACGGCATCGGAGGCACGGAGGATCTCATCGATGTTTTCAATCGCCTCCCTCCTCTCGATCTTGGCGACGATCGCCACCCGATCCCCTCCAGGAATCCGATCGAGGAGGCGGCGGAGCTCGCGCAGATCATCGGCCGCCCTGACGAACGAGAGCGCAATGAAGTCGACCCCATGCTCGACAGCATAACGGGCATCGTCACGATCCTTATCGGTCAACACCTCGACCCCCTTCATCCCACCGGGGGCAGCGACCCCCTTGTGCGAAGAGAGCGTCCCGCCGAGGAGGACCTCGCAGATCAGGGCATCCGGCCGGACCTCCCGGACGACCGCCTCGATCAGGCCATCGTCGAACAGGAGACGGTCCCCGGGTCTGGCCGTCGCGATCAGCTCGGGATGGGGAACGGGGATGATGTTGTGAGACCCATCCGCCGGGCCGCTCGTCAGGAAGATCGAATCCCCCTTCCTCAGATGGAGCGGCCGCGAGAGATTCCCAATCCGAAGCTTCGGCCCTTGCAGGTCGGCGAGGATCGCGACCGTCGCTCCCTCCTCCCGAGCGACCCTCCTTATCGCTTCGATCTCCTCAGCGTGCTCAGCGAGCGAGCCGTGCGAGAAGTTGATCCGGGCGACATCCATCCCGGCCTTGATCATCGCGCGAAGCGTATCCTTATCACGCGATGCCGGGCCGATGGTGCAGACGATCTTCGTGCGCGTCTCCGAATCGAGGGGACTCATCGGTCTTCCCCTCCTGCAGAAGCGAAAGAATACACGGCATAGTCGACCACCGGCCGATAACCGATATTCTGGTAAATCTTGTTTGAGGTGGAATTGGAAAGGTCGGTGAAGAGCGCACAGAAAGACTTCCCTTCCTCGAGCAACTCCCGGCTGAGACCGGCGACGCAGGCCGAGGCATAGCCGTTGCCCCGGTTCTCGGGCGGGGTGTAGACGGCGCTCACCATCGCACCGTTCGGCGTAGAGCGCGAGCTACCGGCCATCGAGACCGGGCCTAAATCATCCCAGAGGACGATCCTCCCCGAGCTCATGAACCGCTCGACGATCCGCCGGGGATCGACGTTGCGATCAGCGGGGATCGCCTCCTCATGAAATGCGCCGATCCACTCGACGAGAAGGTCGAAGTCGCCCTCCTCCGCCTCGCGGATCCGGCCGGGGACACCGACCGGAGGGATGACCTCATGCAATGAATAGAGGCGCTGGTGCATCGTCCGGATCGCATCGCAGCCCGTCCGATCAGAAAAAAGCCGGGAGAATCGGTCGGCCGCTCCAGCAACGCCGATCACTCCCGGAAGATCGGGATCCAGCTTATGCACGCGCTCGGCGATCTGCTCGAGGGCGTCCGGCCGATCCTCTTCGCAATGGATCACAAGGTTGTACGGAGGGGTGCAAAGGGCCGCTGCGATCAGCACCCCACCCTCTTCGACCGTGAAAAATAGAGGGGACCGCTCGCCGTAGCTTCCGCCGGCCTTCAGCCGGCCGGCGATACTCAAAATCAGGCTGTTCCTCTCCTCGTCGACCATCAGCCTGCCCTCGGCAGAGGCGAGGAATGAATCGACGCTTTCGTGCTCGATCAGCCTCATTCCTCCTCCAGAAGGTCGATGTAAGCGCAAGGGATGAGGTCCCCCTCCTCTATCCCGAGCCTCCGCATCAGCCGCTTCGCAACCGCTGCGCCCTCATCAGCGCTATCCCTATCCCCAAGGACGACCTCGAGTTCGATGAAGTCTCCCAGCCCCTCCACCTCATCCAGGTGGACGCGCGTTTTGCCCACCCGATAAAGGTATCTTCTCTTCTTAACGGTACCGCGGATCCCTATCGCTTCTGAAAGGACCTTGCGTAGGAGATCCGGCTCGTCGATACGAACGACAAAGTAACGCGACTCCTTCGGCGAGGGGGTATCCAGCCGCTCGTAGTAAATAAGCTCGCCCCTCTCACCTTGTACGCGGAGCTTGAGGCGGCCATCCGAGACCGAGAAGAACGTATCCGACTGTTCCAGGATCTCGACCGGTGAATCGCTCAGCATCTCAAGGATCGAGCGGATCCGTTTCGAATCGCTCAGGCGGGCTTTGATCTCGACGTTCCGTGCCATCCTACCTCCCAGAAGACCTCCCCCTAGTTTATCAACCGGCCTCCCTAAAAACCGGCGGGGTCCTTTCCCGAAACAGCACGATCGGCTACCATCGCGGTATCAAATGAAAATCTGGGAGGCATCATGAAACGACTGATCCTTTTAATCGCGATCTCGGTCCTATTCGGAGTAGTGGCGAACGGCCAGTACCATTACGCGTTCTACTACGACACGACGGGCGGGCAGGACCTTGAGGTCAACCTGCTGAACACCATGCCGCGGGATAACGGGTTCACCGTGACCGTCCACGACGCATACGGCGGGGAGCTCTGGTCGCTAGGGGGGAGCCTCGCCCCGAACCAGGCGGTCCCGCTCCGCCTCGCCGACTACCTACCCGCGTCTGAGTTCGCGTGGGGAGTCGTCACCGTCGACAGCGCGGAGCAGCTGGTCATCGGGCTCGAGTATTTCCTTGACGAGAAGCTGATATCGATCGACACGATCTACAGGGAAGCCCCGGTCCTGAATCCGAACGAGGACTTCTGGCTCGGGGCGTACTACAACCAGGTCGGATCCTCCGAGACGGCGCTGATCGTGATGAACCCGTGGGCGACGACCGGCGGATGCTCGATCACAGTCCGAACATCGGACGGGACGACGGTCTACCAGCAGGAGTTCGTCCTCGGCCCGCACGAATCCGAGTACATCCCCCTGACCGACGAGCTCGGCCATGGGAACCTCCTGTGGGGATTCGTCGACGTTGGGATGTCCGGGCAGTCGGTCATCCTCGCGGTCGAGTACTACGGCCGCGGCTGCGCCGGGCTTGAGATCGACAATATAACCGAATACTACTACTGATGAGGATCGTTCAGAGGGGGAGCCGATCCCCCTCTGGATGATTAACGAGTATCCTTCTGCGCTTCCTTCTTCCGATAGAGCATCTCATCCGCCCCGCGGACGAGCTCCTCGATCCCGCGGTCGTCCCCAGGGGTCCACGTCGCCCAACCGAAGTCCATCCTGACCGTGACCCCGGGGAGGTTCTCCTTGCACCACCTATCGATCGCCTCTCCGAGTCGGGTCTCGATCTTCTCCACTTCGAGGCCGGTCTCCGGAAGGACGAACAGGAACTCATCCCCGCCGTACCGGACGACCCAGTCGCTTTCGCGGAGCTGAGATCGTATGACGCTCGAGATACCGACGAGGACCCTGTCCCCTTCCTGATGACCGAACCGATCGTTTATCTCCTTGAACCGGGCAAGGTCGGCCATCATCAGGGTGAGCGGCCGCCGGTAGCGCTTCGATCGCTTAAGCTCGGTCTGAATTGCATCCTCAAAGTAGCTCCGGTTCAACAGCCCGGTCAGCGGATCCCGGAGGGCTTTCTCCTTCAGGAGCGCCTCGGTCTTTATCCGCTCCGTGATATCGAAGAACTGAACCGCGATCCCCTTCCCTCCCTTGTACTCCAGCTCGTATTTGCAGATCGCAAGCCAGATGGTCCTTCCGTCGCGGCGGATCGCCCGTATCGTCTTCGCCCCGGAGAGCGGCGCGCCCTCACCCTCCCAGACCGCCGGTCGATCGTCGGGGTGGATGACCTGCCACCACGGGCTGAGTGAGAGGAGCTCCCCACGCTGATACCCGAGGATCTCGCACGCGCGGGCGTTGACGTAACGGACGGAATCGCCACGGATGATCAGAAACCCGGTCATCGCGCTCTCCGCCAGGAAGCGGAGGATCCGATGCTCCTCCGTAATCCGCTCGAGTTCGAACCCCTCCCGGATGGCGAGGGCGGCCAACCCCGCCACCTCCTCCAGCCGGGATATGACGGTGCCTGACGGGCGGAGCCCGTCCTCCGGGTCGTCGACTGAGATCTGCCCTGTAATCTTCCCATCGACCCAGAGGGGGACCAACAGGACATCGCGAGCATGCCAGCCATCCGGCCGGATGAAGATCCGCCGGCTCGGCACTAGGAGAGAGGTAGGCGGCAACCCCTCCCCCTCCGGGTAGAAGTAAGAGTCGCCGATACGCCGATCGGGGAGATACCGCTCCCCGGAGACGGTGAACCCGGATTTGAGCGCGGAGAGGATCCTCTTCTCCTCCTCCCATGAGAGGCCGCAGGCCGCATACTCGACGATCCTCGTCTTCGGTTCGGATCCACCGGGGAGGACCGGCTCCTCGTAGAACGTGACGACCGCCCGCCGGAACGGCGTCCTCTCCACAATCCCCCCGGCTAGGTCGAGGAGGATACGTCGGAGGACGTCGCGCTCCCGTCGGTAACCCCCCAAGAGCGGGCCTTTCAATAGGGACAATTCGTCCCAAATAGAGTCTCCCAACATCGACGCCCCACAATAACAGGGAACTACCCTCCGGTCAAACCTTAAGCGGACACGTGTCCGCTTCTTATTTGACCGATTCCCTTCTCCGGGCGGTCGACCCGCTAGACCCTAGGGAGGCTGATTTAAAAGGGGGAGAGGTATGGAACTCGATCAATGGATTGAAATCTATCGGGCACTCACCGTCGACGCCTCGGGAAGGGAGCACAATCTCTGGTCCGCCTTCATCGGCGGGCTGATCGCGGAGAGCATCCTCGCGGTCGCTTTCATCATCCTTGCCGCCTTCCCTCCCGATCTGATAGCCGTCTCGTTCAGGCTCGGGTTCATCTCCATCGCCCTTCTTGTAAGCCTTTCATGGCTGATCTCCTTGATCCGCCTTGTAGGCGAGAAGAGGCACATGGAGGGGCTCCTCCGCAGCATCGAAGGGAACTTCGCCGGGGGCGAATTCATACGGAGCCTCTACCGGCTGGGAAAGGGAGAGAAGGTCTGCCTCCCCGATTCGAATTGGACGTGTAATTCCTGGATCCCCTCGGTCCTCCGCCTCCCCGTCTACGCGCGGATCTCCCCTATATTCCTCATCGATCTAGTCGCAACCGCTTTTACCCTCGGCTGGATCGCCGTCCTCGTCTCCCTCTTCGCCTGAAGCGGAGATCTTTTCTACTTCATCACCCCGACCTGGACTTTCCTGAACCGGGCCGGTGCCGCCCCGTGTCCGGTGTGAGCGACCTGCCCCGGCTGCCCCTTCCCGCAGTTCGGCGTCCCCCAGACGCGCCAGTGATCCTCGTTGCAGATCGCGTCGCAACCGGCCCAGAACTTCGGGGTGATCCCGGTGTAGGTCGCGTTCTTCAGCATCCTCCCGAGCTTCCCTCCCTTGATCTCGTAGGCGAGCTCGGTGCCGAACTGGAAGTTCAACCGGCGGTCGTCGATCGACCAGCTCTTGTTGGTGATCATGTAGATCCCATCGTCGGTGTCCGCGATCAGATCGTCGAGGGTCCACTCACCCGGCATCAGGCTGACGTTGTTCATCCTGATGATCGGGATCCGGTTCCAACCGTCGGCGCGCATCGCCCCGTTCGACCGCTCAGGGGCGTCGGGATGGATCCTCCGAAGCCTGCTCGCCGTCTCGCGCGATGTAAGGTACCCGACGAAGATCCCGTTCTTTACGATATCCGTACGTTGGGCCGGAACCCCCTCGTCGTCATACCCGTACGTCCCGAGTCCGCCGGGGGTGATCGCATCGGAGACGATGTTGACGATCTCGGAGCCGTACCGGAATTTCCCGTACTTCTCCGGGGTGAGGAAGCTCGTACCGGCGTACGCCGCCTCCGTCCCGAAGACGCGGTCGAGCTCGATCGGATGCCCGCAGGACTCGTGGATCTGAAGGCCGAGCTGTGGGCCGTCGAGGATGATCGTCGTCACCTTGCTCGGACACTGGGGGGCAGAGAGAAGGGCGACCGCCTCCTCGGCGATCCCCCGCGCGTTCCCGGGTAGATCCCATTCCTCGACGAACTCGTACCCGGATGTCCCTTGATGCCGGCCGAACGAGTTCGGATAGGAGCGCTGCTGCATCTCCCTGTCACCGACGGCGTTCACCGTCATCCCGAGGCCTGTCTCGATCAGATCCTGCTCGATGTAGCTCCCTTCGGTGCTGGCGAACGTCTTCTCCTCCCGCTGGAAGGACATCGTACCCTCGGCGACCATGACGCCCGCGACCGAGCGGGCCTCCTTGTCCGCGGCGAGGAGGTGATCGATCTTCTCCTCAAGGGATACCTCGAACGGATCGATCTTAACCGGTGTCCGGTAGGTGTCGACGTGCACCTCAGGCGGGCCGAGGTCGATATCCTCCTTCTTCGCCAGGGCGCTCGCCTTGGCGATGGTGACGGCGAGCCTTGCGACCCGATCGATCTCCTCCTTCTCCAACCGGTTGCTGCTCGCGAACCCCCACGCCCCGTCGGCGATGACGCGAACCCCGAAGCCGAACGTGGAGTCCAAGGACAGGGTCTGCACGACGCCGTTCTTCACCGTGATCTCCTGCGTCGTCCGCCGGACGATCCGGATGTCGGCGTAGGACGCCCCTTCCCCCTGTGCAACGTCTAGCGCCCGTTCCGTATATTCTCGCATCATCCCCTCCTAAAACTCCGTCGTTCCGGTGAACGTGAACCTGTGGATCCGCGCCGCCGGTGCACAGGTCGCCATCATCCCCCAGTCGCTCTTCACCATCTTCAACTCGCTCCCGAGCATGTCGGCGTTGGCGAACGCCTCGAGGATGCTCTGGGTGAACCTGAGGTTCTTCAGCGGCCGGGTGATCCTCCCGTCCTCGATCAGGAACGTCCCGTCGCGGGTCATCCCGGTCAGAATCGTCTTCACCGGATGGACCGGGTTCGTGTAGTGGAACCGGGTCACCCATATCCCGCGCTTCGTCTCGGCGAGCATCTCCTCCTTCGTCGCCGTCCCCGGGGCCATGAACAGGTTGATCGGTATCGGACCGAACGTGTTCGGCGCGGGGAGGCTGTGGCCGGTCGATCCCTTCCCCTCCCGCTTCGCGGTGAAGGTGTCGTAAACGACCGCCTTTGCGATCCCGCTTTCGATCAGGACAACCTTCTGCTTCGGGACGCCCTCGAAGTCGAACGGGAGGGGTATCCCGCGCGGATCGAGCCCGTCGTCCCAGATCGTGATCTTGTCCCCTGTGACCTTCTCCCCGAACCTCCCGGTCATGAAGCTCCGCCCCTCTTGAACCGAGAGGGCTCCCATCCCGAGCCAGCCGAGGAAGAATACCATGTCGGCGACCGCCTCCTCCTCGAGGATGACTGTGTACTCCCCCGGCTCGATATCTGTCGGGTCGGCGCTCCTCAGCGCCTTGTCGACCGCGACCTCCCCGACCTTCGCCGGATCGAGCTTTTCCACATCGATCGAGGAATCCGCGGCGTATCCAGAACCGGTCTTCCCCATCACGACCGACATCACGCCCGCGAGCGTCCCCCGATGGTAGGCCATCACGCCGCGGGAGTTGGCGATCACTATCTCCTGGGCCTCGGTCGAGAACACACCGGCCGCATCGAGGCCGCTTCTCTCCGCGCGGTCGAGGATCCCCTTCACACCCACCGCCCGCTCCTTTGGCGTCGACTCCGCCGTCGCCGGAACGTAGGCCTCGATCTCCCTTATCGGCTTCGGTTCGGGGAGGGAGCTGAACTGCGGATTCTCCTGCTGAAACCGCGCGACCGTCTCGGCCCTCTCCACGAGATCCTTCAAGGCTCCGTCGCTCAGGTCGTTCCCCGACGCCACACCGACCTTACTACCGATGATCGAGCGGACGCGGATCGAAACGTCCGTCTCAGCGACGTTCTGATGGATCGTATTCGTCGCAAACCTCGTCAAATGCGAGTCGTTGGCCGCGATCATGACCTCGGTCTGATCCGCCTTCGCCTCGGCCAACACGCGCTCCGCGATCCCCTGCAATCGGATCTTCCCTAACACGTCGATTTCCCCCTTCCGCTCAACTACATCGAAAGCGTCCGTTTGACGTTAGTCCTTACGTTACGAGGATGGAGGGGTATTTTCAATCGATCCGGTTAGGACCGACGTTCTCGATTGATATACTGAGAAGCGATGGCACAGAAGATCCTGATCGTCGATGATGACAAGTGGGTCGTCCAAGCGATCCGGAGCTACCTCGAACAGGCGCAGTTCGAGGTTATAACCGCCTACGACGGCCGCTCGGCGATCGCCCGGTTCGATGCGGAAAAGCCAGATCTTGTGATCCTCGACTGGATGCTCCCTGAGATCGACGGTCTGTCGGTCGCTGAGAGGATCCGGAAGGTCTCGCGGGTACCGATAATCATGCTGACCGCCCGGACGGACGAGGAGGATCGTCTGACCGGATTCGGCTCCGGGGTCGACGACTACGTGGTGAAGCCGTTCAGCGCCCGCGAGCTCGAGGCGCGCATCCGCGCCGTCCTCCGGCGATCGGAGAAGAGGCCGGATATCCTGAAGGTCGGGGGGCTCCTCCTCGACCGCGAACAGCGCCGCGTCTGGGTGGAAGGAAGACCGGTCGAGCTCTCGGCGATGGCGTTCGACCTCCTCGCCTTCCTGATGCGCCATCCAGGGAGGGTGTTCACCCGCCTCGAGCTACTGGAAGCGGTGCGGGGGGAGGGATACTCACGGTTCGAGCGGTCGATCGACTCCCACATCAAGCGGATCCGTCAGCAGATCGAACCGGATCCGCACAACCCACGTTACATCCTGACCGTCTTCCGGGTCGGTTACAAGCTCGCCAAGGGGGAGGATCAATGATGACACTATTCGGCCGCCTGTCGCTCCAGACGAAGCTCCTCCTCTCGTTCATCATCATCATCGTCCTTGCCACCTCGATCGGATACCTGTTCATCGACAGCTCGGTGAAGCGGGCGTTCTCCGATTTCACCGTCCGGAGCTTCACCCTCCAGGACCAGATCCTCCTCGAGCTGATCATCGGGTACTACCAGCGGACCGGATCGTTCGACCGGGTGATCGAGATCCTCAAGCAAAGCCCGCATGAGATCCCGATCCTCCTCGTCGACCCGACCGGTAAGGTCGTCTACTCCCCGGACGAGCGCTACCTCGGCCGCCGACTATCCGAGGAGCAGATCCGCGATGGGGAGCCGATCGTCCTCCCCGACGGGGAGGTCTGGACGTTCGTCCCCTACCGGGCGAGCCCCCTCCGGGCCGCGCTGCAGGAGGGGTTCCTCCGCACCACGAGACGGGCGTTGATCCTGGCCGGCTGCGCAGCGGCGGCGGCAGGGATCGTCCTCTCCCTATTCCTCCTCCGGCATATGACGAGGCCGCTTCGGCGGTTGGATACGGCGGCGAAGCGGATCGCAAAAGGGAAGTTCGACGAGCGGGTGGAGATCGAGACGTCCGATGAGATCGGAGACCTCGCCTCCTCCTTCAACGAGATGGCGGAGAGCCTCGAGCGGTCGGAGGAGGCGAAGCGGAGGATGATCGCCGACATCTCGCACGAGCTCCGCACCCCGTTGACCGCCATCCGTACCGTCATCGATGGCCTCCGCGACCGGCTGATCGAGCCGGGGGAGGAGACCTATGCCGCCATTCAGGATCGGATCCTCCTTCTAACGAGGCTCGTCGAGGACCTACATCAGCTGGCACTCGCCGATTCCGGTCGGCTGTCGATCGATCGGGAACCGGTCTCCCTCGCGAGGATAATCGATGGGATCGTGGAAACGATCGGGGTCCAACTCGAGGATTCGGGGATAACCCTCGCTCGATCGATAGACCCCGGTCTCCCGAGGGTCGCTGTCGATAGGCAGAGGATCGAACAGGTCCTCTTAAACCTCATCGCAAACGCGATCCGCCACACCCCCCAGGGAGGGAGGATAGAGATATCGGCAAGGAAGAGGGACGAGGATTCCTTGCTCGTCAGCGTCTGCGACACCGGAGAGGGGATCGACCCCTCCGACCTTCCACACATCTTCGAGCGGTTCTATCGCGCGGATACGGCGCGGACAGGAGAGGGGGGAGCGGGGCTCGGCCTTCCGATCGCCAAGGCGCTGATCGAGGCGCACGGAGGAGAGATCTGGGCGGAGGCCTCGGATACGGGGGGTGCATGTTTCCACTTCACCCTCCCGATAGTAAAAGGAGAGCCGCCGCCCATATGAGGCGGCGGCTCGGGAAGGCAGAGACCGGGCTTTTACTCCATGTAGCTCAACTTAAGCTCGAGCGTCTCGACGAACAAGCGGAGGAGGTCGACCTTCCTCTCCATCTCCTTTTGCATCTGAAGCGGATTCCCGCGGAGGGTCTCAGGCCTCTCCCAAGAATCTGACTGAACGCCTCCCCTCAGCCGTTCTCCGCTCCGCATCCGATCGCGATCGGAGAACCGTTGAGCAGAGCGGAGCCTCTCCGCGACCATCTCGCGCATCCGTTCGGGGCCTCCCCTCTCGAACCGGGGACCGGCCCCTTCCCGCGCGAACAGACCAGGGATCGCCCGGCGGAGGATCTCACCCTGCTTCATCGTGAGGGTCTCTGCAATCTCATCGATCGCCGCTTGCAACCGATCGCGAAGCCCCTCTCCGGCAACCGACATCCGATCGCGGAACCCTGAGAGGGCTTGATCGAGCTCGTCGGCGGTCCCGTTGAACCGGAGCATCTCATCGTAGAACTGCGCCCGCTCGGAATCGAGCCCGTCGATCTCGGTGAGGAGACCGGCGAGGGCATCATGGATCGTCTCCATCTGTTCCCTCGTCAGCTCGAGCCGATTGATCAGGACGATCATCCTCAGGTTCGCCTCATCCTTTGCATCCGCCTTCCCGCCGGAGAGGACCTGCGTGCTCGCCGGTATCGCAGCGAGGAGCCCGATCAGTAGCGCTAGGGCGATCATCCTCGTTCTGTTCTTTGTTCTCATAACACCATCCTCCTTTTTTGAGGTTTCGAGTCAGACTAACCCGCGCAAGTGAAGGATCCGGTCCAGACCTGTGGCAGGAATGTGAAGGAGGAGGCCTTCCCCCGGAGGAAGGATCTGGTATCCTTGTATGAAAGGAAGGGATGATGAACCGGATCGTTCTTCTAGGACTGTTGATCTTCGGGCTCTCCCTGTCGGTGGGCGCCAGCCCGCTACGCGTCTTGTGTACGACGACGATCGTCGGTGACGTCGTCTCCCAGATCGGCGACGCAGATATCGACCTCACCGTCCTCCTTCCGGTGAACGCCGACCCGCACGGGTTCGAGCCGACGCCGGATGAGATCGCGGCGATATCCGATGCCGACTTGGTCTTTATAAACGGCGCCGGGCTCGAGCTCGGGATATCGCCGTTCCTCGAGATGGCAAGCGGGCTTGTCGTCTCGCTATCCGATTTCATCCCCCTCCACCGGCTTGAGGCGGGCGATGAAGAGGAAGAGGCCTGGTTCGACCCGCACGTCTGGTTCGACCCGAGAAACGTCATGACCTGGAGCGCGGTGATCGCCAAGACGCTCGGGGACCTCGATCCAGCGAACCGACCGGCGTACGAGGAGAGGGCAGAGGCGTATCGCTCCAAGCTCGAACGTCTCGATTCCTGGATCGTCGAGCAGGTCGGGAAGATCCCGGAGGAGAACCGCAAGCTCGTCACCGACCACGCCGCGTTCGGCTACTTCGCCACGAGGTACGGGTTCGAGCAGGTGGGAGCGGTCTTCCCCGGGTTCAGCACGCTATCCTCCCCATCGGCGCGGGAGCTCGCCGAACTCGAGGATAAGATCCGAGCCTTCGGGATACCGGCGATATTCGTCGGGACGACGGTTAACCCATCGCTCGCCGAGCAGATCGCAGCCGATACGGAGACGAGGGTCGTTTTCCTCTACACCGGGTCGTTGAGCGGGCCGGACGGGCCTGCGGGAAGCTACATCGACCTCATGCGCTACGATGTAGAGGCGATCGTAAGAGGCCTGGCGGGGGAGGAATGAATGTGAAGGGGCGCGCGGAGCACGAGGAAGGTGCGGCCGCGATCGCGGTCCACGACCTCACTGCCGGATACGACGGCCGCATCGCCATATCCGACATCACGTTTGAGGTTAAACCGGGAGAGCGCCTCGCGATCGCCGGGCCGAACGGGGCGGGGAAGAGCACACTCCTCAAGGCAATCGCCGGCCTCCTCCCGCCGAGCAGGGGAAGGATCAGGATCTACGGCCATCCGCCGAAGGGGCACATCTGCATCGCCTACCTCCCGCAGCGGAGCGAGGTCGATTGGAACTTCCCGGTCACCGTCTTCGACGTCGTGATGATGGGCCGGACCGTGAGGCTCGGGGTCTTCCGCCGGCCCGGCCCTTCCGACCGGGAGCTCGTCCGATCCTCCCTCGAGCGGGTAGGGCTGATCCACCTCTCAACCCGCCGGATCGGGGAGCTCTCAGGAGGACAGCAGCAACGGATGTTCATCGCGCGGGCCCTCGCTCAGGAGGCGGAGATCATCCTGCTGGATGAGCCGTTCGCCGGTCTCGATCCGAGCTCGAAGAACGGCGTGATCGGTCTCCTCGAGGGGTTGACCGGGGTAACCGTCCTCGTCGCCCTCCACGACCTCGGGATCGCCACCGCCCACTTCGACCGCGTCCTCCTCCTGAACAAGACGCTCCTCGGGATCGGCTTACCGGGAGAGGTGCTGACGCCTACGGCGCTTCAGCGCGCATACGGAAGCTGCCTGCGGATGGTCGAAACCGATGACGGGGTCCTCGTCGTCAACGACACGGCCTGCTCAGGAGGTCAACCGTGAACCCCCTCGAACTCGTGATTACCCCGTTCCGCTACCCGTTCATGGTCCGGGCGCTGATCGCTGCCGTTCTCGTCGGTGGGCTGAGTGGGATCGTCGGCTCGTACGTCGTCCTCCGCTCGATGGCCTTCCTCGGGGATGCGCTCGCCCATTCCGTCCTCCCGGGGATCGCCGTCGGTTTCATCGTCTCCGGCCGGGGTGACCGCCACGCCCTCTTCTGGTGGGCGCTCGGTACGGCGATCGGGATCTCCCTCGGCGTCGGGTGGATCAGCCGTCAGGGGAGGATAAAGGAGGAGACGGCGATCGGGATCGTCTTCGCCGGGATGTTCTCGCTCGGGATCGCCCTGATATCGACCGTCCGCGGGTTCGCCGTCGACCTCGTCCACTTCCTGTTCGGGAACGTCCTCGGAGCATCCCCATGGGATATCCTCATGATCGCTGCCTTCGGAGGAGGGGTGATCTTGATTGTATTCATCTTCTACAAGGAGTTTCTGATCGTCTCGTTCGATCCGACCTTGGCCACGACCCTCCGCCTCCCTGTCTCGTTCTACCGCTACCTCCTCCTCGTCCTGATCGCGATAACGGTCGTCGTCTCCCTCCAGACGGTCGGGCTCGCCCTGATGCTCGCGATGCTGATCACGCCGGCGACGACCGGCTACCTCATCGCCCGGCGCCTCCCTGGAATGATGGGGATCGCCTCGGCGACCGGGGTTCTATCCGGTATCATCGGGCTCTACCTCTCCTTCTACTTCGGGATCGCCTCCGGCGCGGCGATCGTCCTCGTAGCGATCGGGTTCTTCCTCGTAGCCCTCCTTGTCTCACCGCGCCGCGGCCTGATCCGACGCCTCATACCAGCGGCAAATGGAAAGGAGAGGGGATGATAGAGTGAACGGTTTGAGTGACGAAGAGTTGAAGCGTTACAGCCGCCAAATCATCCTCCCCGGAATCGGGTCGACCGGCCAACGGAGGCTGAAGGAGGCGCGCGTTCTGATCGTCGGGGTAGGAGGGCTCGGAAGCCCGGTCTCCCTATACCTAGCCGCCGCCGGTGTGGGGAGGATCGGGCTCGTCGACCACGACTCGGTCAATGTCTCGAACCTGCAGCGGCAGGTGGTCCATTCCTCGACCGAGATCGGAAGATCGAAGGTCTCCTCGGCGGCAAGGAGGCTCTCCGAGCTGAACCCGCTGATCGACGTCGTCGAATACGATGAGCCGTTCACATCGGCATCCGCCGAGAGGATCGCGGAGGGGTACGACCTGATCGTCGATGGGACGGACAACTTCCCGACCCGGTACCTGATAAACGACCTGTCGCTCAAGATGCGGATCCCGTTCGTCTACGGCGCGATCTTCCGGATGGAGGGGCAGGTGAGCGTCTTCCCAGGGAAGGATGGGCCGTGCTACCGGTGCCTATTCCCCGAGCCTCCACCTCCGGAGAGCGTCCTGACCTGCGATGAGGCCGGGGTGCTGGGGGTCGTGCCCGGGACGATCGGGACGATTCAGGCGACCGAGGCGGTCAAGCTGATCCTCGGGATCGGGAGCCCGCTGATCGGCCGCCTCCTCGTCTACGATGCGCTCGAGATGCACCTCGAAACGATCACGATCACGAGGGATCGGGACTGCCCCGTCTGCCACCTCCCCCCGGATGAGATAGAGCTGATCGACTATCAGGGGTTCTGCGGGGTTCCGACAGGGGTGATCGACCTCCCTGATGAGGCGAGGATAACACCGAAGGGGTTGAAGGAGCTCCTCGCCTCCGGGGAGAGGGTCACCCTCCTCGACATCCGCCAGCCGGCGGAGTGGGAGATCTCCCATATCGACGGGGCGATCCTCATCCCGCATGATAGGCTCCGATCGAGCCTGGATAGGCTCGATCGCAACGAGAGGATCGTCGTCATCTGCCACACCGGCGTCCGCTCGGCCCGCGCCGTCCTCCTCCTTCGGGATGCCGGATTCAGCAGGGCGCTGAACCTGGAGGGCGGCCTCGAACGCTGGAGGGCCGAGGTCGATCCCTCACTCCCCGACTACTGAGCCGGCAGCCTCTTTCTCGTCTCGTTAAACGCGATCCCCAGCCGTTCGAGCTCATCGAGGACGGGATCGTAGATCTCGGGGATCGTCGGGATACGGACCCCGGTGAGGTCGATCTCGCCGAGGAGGATCAGCTTCGCCGCGACAGCCGCCGGGAGCCCGACGAGCCTCGACATCGCCGTATCCCCGTTCGGTATCCCGTACTCGATCAGGGTGGCGGTGATCTCCTCCGAGCGGTCGGGGTATTCGACGATGAACTGATGCTGCATCACGAGCATATCCCTCTCCCCCGGGGCGTACTGCATCTTCGAGAGCATCACCGAGGCGAGAAGGTCGAGATAGGAGTTCGCGCCGGGAGGGACCGGCTCGTCGCTCAGAAGCCCGAGCCATTCGAGGTTGGCCAACTCCTTCGAATCGACCGGAAGGCCGAGCCACTCTGCCAAATCACCCTTCAGATCGGCCCCGTCCGACCGGATGATCCGGGTGGTGACCTGAGAGAGGGTGAGCCCGGATAGGTCGCGCTCCTCCTCATCGAGGAGGCCGAGATCGACGATTGCCTTCAATGTGTTGCACCAACCCGGATAGCGGAGGGTCCCGCGGAACATGTCGCGGACCGATTCGATCCCGTAGCTTTCGATGTAGGGGAGGGAGTCGCGGTTCGGGTAGACCTCAAGCTCGCCGAACCCCTCTATTTTCGTCGTCCAATGATGGGCGAACAGCTCCGATGCAGGGACATCGACCACTTTGCCGTCCTTCAGATACCGGGCCGGGTTCTTCCCGGCGAGGAGGACCCCGCGTGGGGCCCAGGAGAACTTGTATCCGAACGGGTTGTCGTTCGCCTCAGGTGCGGGGAGCCCGCCAGTGTTCGAGGTGAACGAGACGAGCCTCCCCCCTGAACCCTTGATCCGGTCTATCACCCGCATCGCCGACATGTGATCGATCCCGGGATCGACCCCGATCTCGTTCAGGAGGATGACCCCTGCATCGCGTGCCGGCCCGTCGAGGGAGCGCATATCGTCCTTGGCGTAGGAGGTCGTCACCATGTCCTTCCCGTGCTTGACGCACAATCGGGCGACGAGCGGATGATAGACGTATGGGAGGAGGCTGATCGAAAGGTCGTGATCCGCGATCAGCCGCTCGAGGGCGGCCTCATCATGGACGTCGAGGCCGAGCGCCTCACCGTTTTTTGCATCCCCGACCAGCCGTCTTGCCTTCTCCACCGTCCGGCTCGCGACCGTGACGGTGAACCGATCGGCATCCAACAGATAACGGACGAGCGGGCCGGCGACAAGGCCTGCCCCGAGAACGAGTACCCTCTTCACATTCACGCTCCTTTACTCAACGTCTGCGGCCGATTCCAGGTATCTCCCGATGTAACGATAGTCCGGGGTCAGCTCGCCCCGATGGGCGATCACCGCTCGCTTCAGCGGAGGGGGGAGGTCGAGGTCGGGGAAGGCGACCGTGTAATCGGCCGATGCTATCGCCGGGACGAACCCCTTCAGTATCCCGCTGAAATACGCCGATGACTCGCGCGGAAGCTCGGTCGGGAGGATATCGACCGCCATCAATACAGGCCCCTCACCCTCGACCCCGGACCTTACGGAACCGTCGGTCGGATCGTAAACGTAGACCGGATCGTCCGGCTCGGTCGCCTTCACCGTCACCTCTATTCCCCCCTCGACGTCGCAGCTGATGTCACCGATGACGCGCAGCTTCGGCCGCCCGGAGGCGTAGAGCTCCTTTATCGCCGCACGGGTCACGAGCCGGGGATAGCGCGGTTCCCAGTAGATGCAGTTGAGGAGGACGTGGAGGTGCGGGAGATAGCGCGTGAACGCCCCCCGGTAGCGCTCGGGACGATCGTAGTACTCCTCAAGGTCGAACGGCTCGGCCCGGTCGATCCGAAGGACGGTGTCCTCCTCCTTGAAGACGACCTTGACGATCGGCCTTTCTCGCCCGGCATCCCTGTAGCCGCCCTCTAGGAGCCCTTTTGCCGAGATCTCCTCGATCGGGAGGAGGTCGAGGATCTCCTGTGCCCCTTTCGATACGTTCCCGTAGCCGGCGATACCGATGACAAGAGGAAAGATCTCATCCGGAAGGCCCTCCCTCTCGATCCGCTCCCCGACCGCCCGGACCGCACCCTTCGCCGCCTCGAGGTTCGGATAGGTAGACGCCTGGGCGATATCGGTGAACGGGTTTTCGATCCCCTCCCAGGCGAGCCTCCGGCCGAGAGCCCACAGGGTGTCGATCGCACCGGCGAGCCCGGCAAAGTTCCCGAAGAAGATCAGCCTCCTTCCGGCATCATCGACGATCCTCTCGTAGTCGATGATCGTGCAACGAAGATCGAGGGCGCGCCTGAGCATCGGCATGTTCGCCGGCTGCCCCTTTATCGTGTGGGAGAAGAAGGTATAGACCTTCCCTTCCTCGAAGACGTCCACTGGGATCTCCTTCAGGCCGATGATCACCGGCGCTTCCTTGAGGGAGTCGACGACGGGAAGTCCGAGGCTTCGATACTCCTCGTCGGTGAACGCGCGCTTGTTCGAGGATTGGACGATGATCTCGATCCCGGAATCGGCGAGCTCCCTCACGTCCTCAGGGACGAGCGGGGTGCGCCGCTCCCAGTGATACATGTCCTCCCTCCGGATCCCGACGATCGCCACTTCCTCCACCTCCTCGAATCCCTGATCCGAACCGTGCTTGGGACTGAAGTATATCGGAGGGTTCACCCACCGGCAATCGTCGATCCGGCCGGTCAGAACGACTTGAAGATCCGCGCCGAGGGGCGTCCGGGGGCGGATACCTGAAGGTCGAGGAAATACCCGAACGGGGTCTGGGTCGCCTCGTACCCGGAGTCGATCAGCCGCTTCTGCGCTCCATTAAGGATGGACCTGGCGAACTCGGGGGAGGCCTTCGATTCGGCGAGATGGGCGAACGAGTGAAGGACGATCCTATCGGTTCCGTTCTTCCGCGCCGCCCACTTTAAGACCTTGACGAGCTTCGTCTCGATCCCGGATCGATCATCCTCGTCCGATCCCTCAAGGTGGATGAACCCGACGAGGGCCCCATCGATCCTCCGCTCCTCATCGAGGTCCGGCTCGGACTCGATCGTCTTGATCGTCGTCCGGTAAGAGAAAAAATCGGCGTAGATAAGGAGGAGCTTCATTCCGTCCGGAATCGTATGGCGGATACCCCCTCACCGCAAGGGGGATCCTCTCCCTTCCTCCCGAAGAACCGCCAGATCAGGCCGGTTGCGAGGAGATAGCAGCCGATCGTGATCGGGAAGAGGGCGGAGAAGCCGTAGTCCTCTTGAATTTGGCCGCTCGCAAGGGCGCTCAGGCCGCGCGTCCCCTGCCAGCTCATCTGCATCAGCGCGCTCGCCGTCGGACGCTTCTCAGGGGAGACGGCGTCCATGGCGAACGCGGTGTAGAGAGGGTTCGCCATGTTCATCAGGCTCGCGCGGGCGAGGAACCCGAGCGAGGCAAGGGAGAGGACGGGTACGTATCCGAGGGTGACGAGGAACGGGATCGAAAGGAGCTGGACCGCGATCACCGCCCCGATCCGCGAGAACCGCTCGGCGATGATCGGGCCGATAAATGTGGCAAACGCCATGACGAGCGATTGGAACGCAAAGAGCAATCCGACGTAGGCGTCGGAGAGGCCGAACCTCGCCCGGAGGAAGACGTTCAAGAACGGGACGAGGGCCCCAGCCCCGAACCCGATCAGGACCTGGGGGGCGAACAGCTTAAGGAGCGGGCCGGGAGGGCGGAACATCTGAGAGAGCTTCGGCCGGACGATCGGGGTAGCAGCCGGTGCGAGCCCCCTCACCCGGAGGAGGGGGAGGATCGACACGGAGAAGATCCCGGCGGCGACGAAGATGGAGGCGCGGTAGGCGATCGGATCCTCAGGCCCGACCGGAAGGATCCGGCTGAAGATAAGCGGGAGAACACCGGCGAGGAGGAACCCGAAGAAGCTCGACAGGGTCCGGGTGGCGAACTGGACGCTGAACAGGTGCGTCCGCTCGACCTCTCCGCTGTTTTCGGCCATGAACGGGGCGTTCGAAACCTGAAGGACGGTCCGGCTCAAACCACGAATGATCGAGAAGGCGACAAGGGCGATCGCCCCGGAGGAGAGGGATATCCCGAGGAGTGAGCCGACCATCAAGGCCGCACCGAGGAGGAGGGCCGCCCTGTAACCGATCCGCTGGCCGATCATCCCGGTCGGGATCGCGGCGATCGTGATCACGATCGGGGGGAGGGCGACGAGGAGGCCGAGGAACGATGCGTCATGCCCGAGGCTCAACACGTAGAAGTTGAAAAGGAGCCTGATGATCCCGAGCGAGAACCCGCTCGCGAAGCTGTAGA
>CAZGRE010000016.1:0-27124 GCA_964528085.1 uncultured Thermotogae bacterium
GAGGACGAGATCGACCCCGCCGTCGGGATCCAGCTCCTGCATAAGGTAGGGGATGAGGTCGAAGAAGGTGCGACCCTCGCCGTCCTTCACGTCAACTCGGAGGAGAACCTCAAGGAGGCGTGCAGACTCGTCGAATCGGCATACGAGATAGACGAAAGCGGCTCCCCTCATCAGCCGCCGGAGCTGATCGTGGAGCGGATCGTCGACTAGCCCGGGAGCTGGAACGCCTCGGGTAGGAGGTCCTTGATCGTCGTCCGGACGAATCCTCCGTCCGGATTCCCCATCAGGATCTCGATATCCGGGGCGTGCTCGAATATCACCTGACGGCAGGCCCCGCACGGGCGGCAGGCGTCGGAAGCACAAGAGACCGCAAGCTTGACGAAATCGTGGTGCCCTTCGGAGATGGCCCTGAATATCGCCGCGCGCTCGGCACAGATGGAGAGGCCGTTCACGGCGTTCTCCACGTTCACACCGGTGTAGACGGTCCCATCGGAACAGAGCAAAGCGGCACCGACTGGGAAGTTCGAATATGGGCAGTACGCGTTCTTCCGCACATCGTTTGCCATCTGCAGTAGAACCTTGTCATTAATCAAAATCGGATTATCACCCCTATCTTTCCTGATATCGTACCACTCGTTATCCCCCACCAGCCGCTGTCTTCGCTGATCGGCAAGAGGTAGGATCCCTGCACCACAAGTCTGAGGAACGGTGGACCGAGCTCGATCTGTGCAGAGAGATGCACGGCGAACGTCCTCCAGGTAATACCATCGAGATGCAGTGCGGCGAGTGCCTCATCGACCTCCGCCTGATGCCCGGGAGAGGTGACCGAAACCGTGGGGTCGATCCCCCCTTGAATGAGATCGACCCCCGCTCCAAGCTCGATCCCAGCGACCAATAGATCGATGTGCTTTGCAACCTCGCTTGTCAGTTTGAATGCCGATAGCTGAAGATCGGCGGTCACGTTCGCCGTCTCGCCACCGATGTCGATCTGCATGTCAGAAACGATCGGCCGCGGAATGCTATAGCCGACCATATCGGCAATCCCCCGCAGGATCGAATCGTTGATCATCCCACCCGAGAAGACGAGCTGGTCGATAACGACAAACGGAAGGCCGATCTCGATCGTCCCCCCTACAAGCGGAATGGGGAAGTACTGAATCGGGTATGCTCCCTCGATGTCGGCCAAGCTCGTGTTCAAGTCCTCCAGGATCTGAGCCGCGTCAGGCCCGGTCACCCCGAGCATCGCAAGCGCGTCCCCCACCGCCTGTGGAGCCATGCCGAACGGTCCGGAGAGGTCGACCGTGCAGATCGATAGGTCCAACCCTCCCCCGCCGGAAACGGCAGCAAAGGAGGAGAGGAGGAGGATCACCCCGAATATCACTCCCCCCGCCAGTGTAGCGTCCTTCTTGCTCACTGCTTTCATTGTGAATCCCTCCTTCCCTCCTTGTCGCTAGTGACGATCCCACCCCTCCCATTCCTTCCGCTTCAACTCAGCCCGCTTGATCTTCCCGCTCGTCGTCTTCGGAAGCGAGCTCACGTACTCAATCGCGCGCGGATACTTGTACGGCGCCGTCACCCGCTTCACGTGCTCCTGAAGCTCCTTCGTCAGCTGATCGGACGGCTCATACCCCTCGGCGAGGACGATGAACGCCTTGACGATCTCCCCCCTCTCGCGATGTGGGGCGGCGACGGCCGCCGCCTCGACGACGGCCGGATGGCTGACGAGGGCGTCCTCGACCTCGAACGGGCCGATCCGGTAGCCGGATGTGAGGATGACGTCGTCGGCCCGGCCCTCGAAGAAGAGGTACCCGTCCTCGTCCATCCGCGCGAGGTCGCCGGTCCGGTACCATCCGCCGGAGAACGCCTCGGCGTCGAGCTCGGGAGCGTTCCAATACCCGTCGAAGATCGCCGGACTCTCCGGCTTCAGTGCGATCTCGCCGACCTCCCCCTTGGAGACCGGATTGCCGTTCTCATCGATCAGCACGACGCCCGGACCCGGGGTCGGAAGGCCCATCGCCCCTGGCTTAACCGGCATACCAGGGATGTTGCAGACGAGGCAGACGCTCTCCGTCTGGCCGTAACCGTCGCGTATCGTCACCCCGAACGCCCGCTTGAACGCCTCGATCGGCTCGACGTTCAGCGGCTCACCGGCGGAGAGGGCATCCTTCAGGACGAGCTTGTACTTACCCATGTCCGGGAGCTGGGCGAACAGCCGGTATTCGGTCGGCGTGGCGCAGAGCTTCGTCACCCTGTACTTCTCGATGAGATGGAGGTACCTCTCAGCGTCGAATCGGCCGTTGTAGAGGAGCTGGCTCGCCCCGGTCGTCAGGGAGACGCCGACCGGGCTCCAGTACCACTTCGCCCATCCAGGGGCGGTCGTCGCCCAGATGATGTCCGCCGGAGAGGCGTCGTACCAGTAGCGGGCGGTGACCCGGTTATGGCAGTACATCCACCGATGCTTGTGAACGACCGGCTTCGGGTTACCCGTCGTCCCTGAGGTGAAGTTGATCGTCATCGGATCGTCCGCACTGAGCTCGACCTTGGCCGGGTTCGGATTACCCCCCTCGATGAGGTCCTCGAACCTGAGCCACCCATCGCGGGGTGCATCGCTTCCGATCAGGACGAACGTCTCAAGCGGGGAGTCACCCCGCGCCCCCTCGACCGTCTCCGCGACGGAGAGATCGGCGACGATCACCTTCGCCCCGCTCACCTGCGCTCGATAGATTATCTCCTTCTCCTTCAGCATCTCCGAGCAGGGGACGGCGACCCCTCCGGCGACGAACGTCCCGAGCTGAGCGACATGGGCCTCCGGGAGGCGGGGGAGTATGTGCATCACAGCATCCCCCTTCTTCACCCCGAGCGAGATCAGGGAGCTTCCGAACCGGAGCATCGACTCGGCGAGCTGCGAGTAGGTGACCCTCCGTTCGTTCCCGGCTGCGTCTTCCCAGTAGATGGCGATCTTGTCCGGACTCCGGCGGGCATGACCCGCGACGACATCGACGATGTTGTAATCAGGAGGGATATTCCACTCAAACTCCCGCAATTCCCTCTCGTAGGACGCCTTATCGTATCGCATCGCAATCGATCACCCTGAATGTAGGTTTTGATTTGAGACAGACCATCTTATAGCATACCGGACGGACCTGCACCAGTCGGAAAGGACGAAGATGAAAGCCTATGCCGTTCTTACGCCGTCCGCATCCAAGCGGCTGATCGCCAAGGGGGTGAGGGCACACCCGTCCGTAAGGAACGCCCTCGCTCACGGGACGCTCGTCGTCACCCTCGGGACGACGAACGGATACGTCGCCGAGGAACTCCTGGGAGAGCCGATCGATCGCGCCGCGTTCGCCGCCGGGATGATCGACGGGGAGTGGAGGATAAACCCCCGCCTCGGTGAGGCGACCGATCTGATCCTGGTGAACGGGAAGCGCTCACAGCTCAAACCGGAGGAAGTCCTCGAATCCCTCACCGTCGGGGACGTCATCATCAAAGGGGGGAATGCAATCGACCCGTTCGGAACGGTCGGGGTCCTTATGGGATCGGAGAGCGGAGGGACGGTCGGGAGGTACGTCCCCCTCGCCCTCGCCCGCGGGGTAGAGATCGTAATCCCGATCAGCGTCGGTAAATCCGTACACACCCCGATATCGGAGCTCTCAACCAGGCTCGGCAGCCGTCGATTCGATCTCGGGGAGGGGATCCCATGCGGGATGTTCCCCCTGATCGGGGACGTCGTCACGGAGCTCGAAGCGATCGAGTCCCTGTTCGGCGTCAGCGCGACCCATGTCGCATCCGGGGGGATCGGAAGGGGAACGGGGAGCGTCTCCCTGTTGATCGAAGGGGAGAATGAACGGGTCCGCTCCGCCTACGAGCTTCTCAGATCGCTCTCAAGGGATCGCGGTTCGAGCAGCGAAGGGGAGCGATGATCGACGGATACCTCACCGTCGCCGGATCGGCATCGGCGAGGATGACAAGGAAGAAGTCGCGTTTTATCGCGTTCCTCACCCCCGTATCATCGATTGACGAGGTCGAGGCGGAACAGGAGCGCCTCCGGAGCGCCTACCACGACGCGGCCCACCGTCCGTCGGCCTACCGCCTCCTCACCGCAGGGGGAGGGATAGCCGCCCACGCCGACGATGACGGCGAGCCGTCCGGTTCCGCAGGGAGGCCGATCCTCATGAGGATCGAAAGCGCCGACCTGTTGAACGTCCTCATCGTCGTCGTCCGCTACTTCGGCGGAACGAAGCTCGGCCTCGGCGGGCTGGCGCGGGCTTATTCCGACGCCGCCGAGGAGGCGCTCTTAAATGCGCGGATCATCGCCAAGCGAATAGAATCGCGGATAGAGATCGACTTCCCACCCGAGATCACCTCCTCCGTCATGGCGGCGATCCACCGCCACGGCGCGAACCTCAAGGGTATCGAGTACGATCGGGAGGCTCACGCGGTGGTCACCCTCCCGCAGAGCAGAGCTGAGGGGTTCATCGCCGCCCTGCGGGATACGACCAAAGGGCGCGCCTCAGCGGAGGTGATTGGATGATCGATTCGATAAGCGGAGAGGTGGTCCGGATCGACCCTGACTCCGTCGTGATCGATACAGGGGGGATCGCCTACGGAGCGCACTGCCCGGCCGGGACGCTCCGATCATGTACCGAGGGAAAATCCGTCCTCCTCTACACCCACCTCATAATCCGAGACGACTCCGTGCAACTATACGGGTTTTCATCCCCCTACGAGCGGAGGCTCTTCCTCCAACTCCTCACCGTCGGCCAGGTCGGCCCGCGGCTTGCAATCCAGATTCTGTCGGCCCTTCCACCGGATGCGTTCGTCAAGGCGATCGAATCGAGCGACGTCGAGGCACTGACGGCGATCAAGGGGATCGGGAGGAAGACAGCGGAGCGGATCCTCGTCGATCTGCGGGACAAGGTCGGAGGCGAGGGAGGCGAAGCGAGGGGGTTCCTCCTCACCGGGGAAGAGGAGACGGCCCTCCGCGCCCTGACCTCGAAGGCGCTCGGGTTCTCCCCGCGGGAGGCGCGGATGGCGTTGGAGCGCCTCCGGGGGGAAGGGCTCCCCGCCGAGGGGCTGGTCCGCCGGGCGCTCGAGATCCTCGGCTCAGGGAGATGAGGCTCCTCGGTATCGATTACGGACGGAAGCGGCTCGGGCTCGCCTTGAGCGACGAAGGAGGGGTCCTCGCCAGCCCGCTACCCGCATACCGCCGTTCCGGAGCGCTTGCGGATGACATCGCCTTCTTGCGCCGGCTCGTCGAAGAATGGTCGGTCGGCATGATCGTGATCGGCCTCCCCCTCAACATGGACGGATCGACCGGGGAGATGGCGGAGGAGGTCACCCGGTTCGCCGCCCGGATCGAAGGGGAAATCGGCCTCCCGATCGTCCCGATCGATGAGCGGCTGACGAGCGTCGAGGCCGAACGCGCGTTGATCGAAGGGGGGATATCCCGGAGGAAGCGGAAGGGGCTGCGCGATTCCCTCGCCGCCGTCCTCATCCTCCAGGGGTACCTCGATCGATTGCGGAGCGGTTCGTCGTAAGAGGAGACCGTTCAGCCGGCCTTCCTCTCCTCTCTCTTGAGGTACTCGAGTATCGCCTCGACGACGAGGTAGTTGACCGATCGATCCTTCGCCTTAGCGAGCTTGATCAACCGCTCAACAGGCCGGCGATCGATCTTGTTCTGCGGGACGTAGATCGATATCTTGTTCATCAGCTTCTTCGGCACTAGAATACCCCCTGACTAGACTTTACTTGTTCTTCATCATAGCAGGACTTAGAGATGTAACCAAATGTTCTGTCCTATTTTCTTCGCCGCTCCTTAGGGCTCTTCTCATCCCCTTTGGCGAGGAACGCCTCGATGAACCGGCTGAGATCTCCATCGAGGACGGAGTCGACATCACCTGTCTCCTCCCCTGTCCGGTGATCCTTGACCATCCGGTAGGGATGGAGGACATAGGAGCGGATCTGGCTGCCCCACTCGATATCCTTCAACTCTCCTTGTAATTCTTCTAGTTTTTTCGCCTCCTTCTGGCGGAGGAGCTCGCTGAGACGGGAGCGGAGGACGCGCATCGCCGTCTCCTTGTTCTGGTGCTGGCTCCGTTCGTTCTGACAGGAGACGACGATTCCGGTCGGGAGATGGGTGATCCGGACGGCGGAGTCGGTGACGTTCACGTGCTGTCCACCGGCGCCGGAGGAGCGGTAGGTATCGATCCGGAGGTCCTTCGGGTCTATCTCCAGCTCCTCCTCCTCGGTGACCGGGACGACGCTGACGGCGGCGAACGAGGTATGCCGGCGGTGGGCGGAATCGAACGGGGAGAGGCGGACGAGCCGGTGGACCCCCTGCTCGCTCTTCAGGTTCCCGTAGGCGTAGGGGCCCTTCACCTCGAGGGTGGCGCTCCGGATCCCCGCCACATCGCCGGGACTGACCTCGATCAGCTTCGCCTTGAACCCCATCATCTCGCAGAAGCGGCCGTACATCCTAAGGAGGATCTCCGCCCAATCCTGGGAATCGGCCCCGCCGGCCCCGGCGTTGATCGAAAGGTAACAATCGGATGGATCGTGCTCTCCTGAGAAGGTCAGGTTGACGGCGAGGCGGCGGAGCTCCTTCTCCAGGGCAGCCCCCCTCGCCCGTAGGGAGGCGAGTTCCTCCTCGTCCCCGGCATCGAGCGCCATATCGCGGAGGAGCTCGATCTCCTCCAACTCCTCCTTCAGCCGATCGACCCGGGCGAGGAGGGAGCGGGCCCGTTCGAGGCGCCGCGAGATCCCCGCCGCCCGGATGGGGTCGTCCCAGAAGCCGGGGACGGAGATCTCACCCTCTAGCCTGGCGATCTCCTGTTCAAGGCTCTGGCGGTCAAAGGTGATCACCGACCCTGTTAAGGAGGCTCCGCAGTCGATTCAGCCCGTCTTCGTCCATAACCCCTCCATCCTGGAATAGATCTGAGGCGATCGTCGCCTCAGGTCCGTTTATAGTCGGGGAGAGGACGGTACTCAAATCGCATCCAATAGATATTCTACTAGAAATGGCTTAAAAGTAAGACGGGGGTCCGCCCTTTATGGCACGATCGGCCCATTGTAATCGAGGTTTCTGATCTTGATCCGGATCTGATCGTATTTCCTCTCCCCGAATTCATCGTAAGTCGCAAGGGTGATCGTCACCGTCTCACCCCGAGGGCTGTCGCTCATCGGCGCGTGATAGGTCGGATTCAGGGTGTCGGCCCCTTCAAGCCGGCCCTTGCTCGCCGACCAGACGAAACAGACCGGTACACACCCGGGGTTGGTGATCTCAGCGCCCAACGGGATCGCCACCCCTTCATCGATCGAGGGGGGGTAATGCCGATCGATCAGCGGCCTCGGGCGATCGCGCGGATGTGGGGGTTCCCGATTCGGGAGGAGGGACCCGACAAGCGGAGCTCCGCAGTCATCCCCTTCACCGCAGGGACACGGCAACGGAACGACACTGCAACCACCGCTCGCCGGCGCCTCCGACACGCACGGCGATTCGCACGGGACTTCTGGTTCGGAAATACATGTAGCGGCTGCGCTCGAACAGACGACCGGCTCCCAGAACTCAGTCTCCTCGCTCACAGCGACCGGCTGTGGTGCCGGAGCGCTCGGAGTCGGCGCGACCGCTGCGGGCGGGACCGCCGTCTCCTCGGGCGCAGGGCCGAGGAGGAACAATAGGCCTACCAAAACCACTCCCACCCCGATCAGGATCCAAGTCAACGTACCGCTGCTCATCGCGCTTCACCCCCGTAACGCACGAAGGAACCTCGCCCAAGGGTATCACACCGGGGATGAGCGGTCCGGAACCGACGTCCCACTACGAAACGTCATCCGCTCGCTCATCTGGTGACCGGTGCACAGCGATTGCGCCCCGGATCCCGATTGAATAGAGTGAATTCAGGATGGAAGGCCGAACGATGGACAAAGGATCCGGGACCCTCTACATCGTCTCCCTCCCGATCGGAAACCTCGCCGATATCACGCTGAGGGCGATCGAGACCCTACGATCCGCCGATTTCATCATCGCCGAGGACACACGGACGACGAAGCGGATCCTCACGCGCTATCGGATCGGAACCCCGTTTTATTCGAGCATCTACCAGGGGGCGGAGCGCCGGAGAATCGAGAGGCTGATCGACCTCCTCAAGACGGGAAAGGACCTCGCCCTCGTCAGCGATGCGGGGACCCCGCTGATCAGCGACCCCGGATATCCCCTCGTCCGCGCCGCGATCGAGCGGGATATCAGGGTCAGACCGGTACCCGGACCGACCGCAGCGATCGCGGCCCTGGTCGCCTCCGGCCTTCCGCCCGATCGCTTCACGTTCCTCGGTCCGATCCCCCGCCGGGGAGGGGAGCGGCGGAGACTCCTTGAGAGGCTTAAAAACGAGGATAAGACGGCGATCGTCTACGCCTCCCCTCACCGCCTCTCCGCAACCCTTGGGGAGATCGCCGAGGTGCTACCGGAGCGGAGGCTCGTCCTCGCCCGCGAGTTGACGAAGGTCCACGAGGAGTTCATCCGCGGAACGGCATCCGAGGTCCGGGAGAGGCTCGACGAGGAGACGATGAGGCGTGGGGAATCCGTCCTTCTGTTCGAAGGAGGGGAAGGAAAAAAAACGGAGATCGAGCAAGCAGAGAGGATCGCCGCGATCCTCCTTGCAGAGGGGGTATCGAAGCGGGTGATACGTCTCGCATTGACGCTCGGAGTCGGAATCGGGCGGAACGAGGCGTACCGCCTCATCCAACGACTGAATCCGGACGAACCCTAGGTGTGCTTGTCGGCGACAGAGGAAGCGGCGTAGGCATCCGGCTTGATCCTCACAGCGAGGCCGTTTGCGATGATCATCCCGACGACCTCATCGATCATCTCCTTCGTCCTCCCGTTCTCGCCGATGTCGACGTGGATCTCCAGGTTGAACCGAAGGCTGGATCCCTCGGCCAATCGCTCGAGGAGGAGCTGGGCGAGCTCGAACGACAGCCACGCCTCCCGCCATATCCTCTGCCTGAGGGAGGGGATCCGCCTCTCGCGGTGCCGCGTCCAGAAGTACCGCCCCCCCTTACCGACCCTATGGAGGACGATGGCGCTGACAAGGTCGAGATGATCGAGATTGGTAGACGAATCGGAGCCGACAAGGATCTCGAACCGATCCTTTGGGTTCCTCTCCATCTCTTCGACGATGCTTCTGACCACGCCGTCGAAGGTCATCTCACCGAGATGCGGGTTGTAAAACGGCTGCAACAACATGACCGATGCTAGCCCTTGTAGGGGGGACTTTTCAAGGGGAGCCTGATGGTGAAGCGAGCCCCTCCCTCCTCCCTGTTCTCCGCCCAGATCCTCCCGCCGTGCGCTTCGACCCACTGCTTGACGATCGCAAGCCCGAGGCCGCTCCCCCCGACCCTGTTCCGCGCCGGATCCCCCCGGTAGAACCGCTCGAACAGGTGAGGAAGATCTTCCTCTGAGATCCCAGGACCGGTGTCGGCGAACGAGATCTCGACCTCTCCGTCGATCGTCCGCAGTTCGATTTTGATCTCCCCATCAGAGGGGGTATAGCGGATGGCGTTGCTGAGGAGGTTGGCGATCACCTGGCGGAGCCGCTTCGGATCGGCTTCGATGAGAGGGATCGCTCCCTCAGCGTGTACTCCCAATCTCGGCGCATCCTCAGGGGATGAGATGAGCGCATCGGTGACCTGGCGGATCAACCCTTCAATGTCGACCGGCTCCCGCTCGAGCCGGAGCTCGCCTGCCTCGGCCATTGCGAGGTCACGGAGATCGTCGATCAGCCGGCCGAGGTGGAGGGTCTCCTCGTATATCGGGGCGATCGTCGCATCGCTCGGCTCATAGACCCCATCCAAGATCGCCTCAAGCGTCCCCTGGATTATCGTCACCGGGGTCCTCAGCTCGTGGGCGATATCCGCTGTCATCGTCCTGCGCGCCGCTTCTGAACGGCGGAGGTTCTCGATCATCTGATTGAACGAGCCGCCGAGCTGCCCAATCTCGTCCCGCGACCTGATCTCCACCTCCTTCGGGAGGTCGCCGTGGGCGATCCGTTCGGTGGCGCGGCTCAGCCGCCGGAGGGGGGAGAGGATCTGGGCGATCAACAATGCGGAGAAGGAGAGGGCGATCCCGGCCGCGATCCCGCCACCGAGGAGGGCCGAGTTCTTCGCCGAATCGAGGAACTCCGCCTCGTTCGGATCGAGATTCGGCCCGACATCCCCGAGGAGGAGGGTCCCGACCCTCTCCCCATCGACGCGGATAGGTATCCCATCGGCCATCTCCTCCTCGGTGAGGACCTTCCCCACCTGTTCCTGAACGGTGCTGAGGAACACCTGCCCCTCCTCGTTGGCGAGGGAGAACTCCCCGTTGAATATCAGCGAGCGCCCTTCGAACACCTGGCCGTTGATCTCTACGCGGACGGTCCGGAAGAGGAGCCGGTCGACTCCCACCCATGTCCCCTGGCTCCCCCGGTACCAAGCGAGCTGCGAGCTCAAGGTCTTGCCGAACAACTCCCGGTTCTGCCTCCGATACTCATCGAAGCGCTGCGTGATCGAGCGGGCGGTGAAAAAATAGACAAGGGAGACGGAGAGGAGAATGACGATGGTGAACGCGAGCCCGAACTTGATGGCGAGTGGAAATCGGCGAAGCATATTACGGTTGACGGGCGAATCGATACCCGACCCCGTGCACCGTCAGGATGTACCGCGGCGCCTTCGGATCGGCCTCGATCTTCCGCCGGAGGTTCTTCACGTGCGTATCGATCGTGCGAGCGAACGAATCGTACGTATACCCTTGGACCTCGCGGAGGAGCTGAAGGCGCGTGAACACCTGGCCGGGATGGCGGGCGAGGTAGGCGAGGAGATCGAACTCGGTCGGAGTGAGTTCGACGTCGCGGCCGTCGACCTTCAATTCGCGCGTCTTAAGGTCGATCTCGATCCCTCCGACGACGATCCGCTCGACCTCCATCCCCTCTCCCTCGTACCGGCGGAGGACGGCGCGGACGCGGGCGACCAGCTCCCTGGGGCTGAACGGCTTGACGACGTAGTCATCGGCCCCGAGCTCGAGGCCGACGACGCGGTCCGCCTCCGCCGCCTTCGCGGTCAGCATGATGATCGGAACGGACGATTTGGCGCGGATCGCCCGCGTCACTTCGATCCCGCTCAGCTTGGGAAGCATCAGATCGAGGATGATCAGATCCGGCCCCTTATCCGCGAATGCCTGCAAGGCGGCCTCGCCATCGAACGCGGTATAGGTCTTGAACCCCTCCCGATCGAGGTACGCCTTCACCGTGCGTACGATCATCTCCTCATCGTCTACGATCAGAATCCGCTTCATCTCCGTCCCATTATACTGTCACCAAAGGGAAGGGCCGATAATCCTCCCCACAAGAGAGCTCACAGACTACCCCATGGCAAACCTACGCCAGGGATGTGAAGGGAGTCAGTCATCGATGTGAGGATTGTGTGTAGCGGGAAGCACGGATTGTTTCGCGCTCGATTCGGCACTATGATCTCCTAAACTCAGCCTGTCAACTCGATTTACCTGCGGAGTGGAAGAGGCAAAACGGATGAAACGGATCCTCATCGTATCGACGGAGAAACATGGGGGAAAGAGCCTCCTCTCGCTCGCCCTCGGCCGGACCCTCCAAGAGGGGGGGAGGCAGATCTGTTACATGAAACCGATAAGCTTTGAGGTTTCATATGCCACCGGCGAACCGATCGACCGCGATGCAGCTGCAATCCGCTCCCTGTTCTCCCTCGATGATGACCTCCACGACATCGCCCCTGTCCCGCTCGAGGGCCCGTTCCTCCGCGAGGCGATCGAATCGGGGGACCTGGGATTCAGGCGGCGGATCCTGAGCGCGTTCACCCGGTTGAGCGGGGATCGCGATGTGGCGATCATCGAGGGACGGAACTACCTCGGCCGCGGGGTGAGCGCAGGGCTGAGTGACCTCGACCTGGCCGATCTCCTCTCGACCGACGTCCTACTCCTGACCAACTACGACGGTGAAGAGGCGATCGACCGCGTCCTGTGCGCTCTCCGCCTGTTCGAGGAGGGGCCGCCGATACTCGGGGTCATCCTGAAGGACGTACCGGCCGACCGGACGGCGATGATCGTGGAGGAGGTCTTCGTCCCGTTCCTCGCCGACCGGGGGGCGGAGGTCCTCGGGATCATTCCCCACGACCCCAACCTAAAATCGGTCGGAACAGACGAGATTGCAAAACGCCTGGGAGGGAGGATCGTCACCGACGCCGGCCTTGAGAACGAGGTCCGCCACTTCGTGGTCGGCGCGATGGGCCCGGAGGCATCGCTGCGGAGCTTCCGCCGGACACCGGAGCTCGCCGTCATCACCGGGGGCGATCGGATCGAGATCCAGCAGGCAGCGCTCGAGGTTCAGAACCTAAGATGCTTGATTTTGACCGGGAATCACCGTCCCCCCCGGGAGATCATCGAACGGGCGAACGAGCGGAACGTCCCGGTGATCCTCGCCGGCCAGAACACCCTGGTCACCGCCACCATCTGCGCGGGCCTCCTCGAGCGCGTCTGGATCCGGCCCGGCCCGTCGCTCGACCGCGCGATAGACTATGTCAGGTACAACATCGATATAGACAGGATCATGGAGAAGGCGACCGACTACGAAGAAGACTCGATCCGATAGCTCGAGGATATCCTCACCGTTCCGGCTAGCGTATTCGCTATCGGACAGTACTTGGAGAGGGAGAGCTCGATCGCCTTTTTTAGGTTCTCCTCCGGGACTTCTCCCTTGACGACGTAGGTCAGATGAAGGGCAGTGAACGCCTTCGGGTAATCCGCCTGTCGCTCTTCCTCTATTTCGATATGGAACCCCTCCGGTTCGGTCTTCATCTTCCTAAGGATCGAGATCACGTCCATTCCGGTGCACCCACCGAGGGATGAGAGGAAGACCTCGACCGGCCTGGCGGCGCTGTCCTCTCCCCCGACCCGCGGAGAGGAATCCATCACGACCGGATACCCACTCGCCCCACGACCGACGAACTTCATCCCACCCTCGAAAGAAACGCGTATCACACTACCTCCTTAACAAAAGTCTTTTAACCGCCCAATACTACAAAGAGAATGGACCGAACGCACTCTCCTCACTGTCGGAGGGAGCGGAGCGCCTCCCATGCATCTACGAGCCCGTCCCCGTACCGATCGTCGTGGCCGCGCGCACCGAGGTCGTCGGCCGTTTCGCGGAGGAGATCGATCGCCTCGGCAGGGGAGATCCCAGGAGAGGCCGACAAAATCAGGGCGAGGACCCCTGAGACATGCGGGGCGGCGAACGACGTCCCTGATTGGGTTATCGCCCTTCCTCCTTTGGTGAACGAGGTGATCTTATCCCCCGGCGCACAGAACGAGACCTCAGGCCCACGGTTGCTGAACCCGGCCAACAGGTCGTCCTTGGTCGTGGCGGAGACGGCGTAAACGGAGGTGTACCTCCCCGGGTACATGACCTCGCCCTTCCCCTCGTTCCCCGTGATCCCGACGATGATCACCCCCGCGGATACCGCACGGCGTAATGCATCCTCGAAGTAGGAAGGAGGCCGGCCATTTGCGTAAATACTCAGGTTGATGATATCAGCCCCGTTGGCGACCGCGTAGTCGATTGCCTCTACGAACGCCCTCCAGTCCGAGGATCGGAACTTGTTCGCCGAGTCGAGGAACCGGACGTCCATCAACTTGACCCCGGGAGCGACCCCGACGATCGGGAACTCCCCGGGTCGAGCGGCGATGATCGATGCTACCGCCGTCCCATGCCCATGGATCGGCGTCCCGGAAAGCGAGCTGTTATCATCGTCGCGGAAGTCCCAACCATGGATGTCATCGATGTATCCGTTGTGATCGTCATCGATCCCGTTATCTGGAATCTCATCCTCATTCACCCACATGCTCTCAGCGAGCTGAGGAATCCTCGTATCGATCCCTGAATCGATCACAGCGACGACGACGTCCCCGTTCCCGTGCGAGATTTCCCACGCCCGCTGGGCATGGATCCTCCCGAGGCCCCAATCGACCGGCTGTTGGTAGACGGTGTACAGCCCCTCCCCTTCCTCCTCCTTGGGCGGTTCGAGGGGTAGACGGACGGGGAGGATCCGGAACGCAAGGGAGTTCGAGATCAGCCTCCCTTCGCCGAGGTCGAGCGCAACCTCAAGGAGGTAGATCCCGGTACGCTGAAAATCCCAGCGGCTCTTCGCCTCAAGCTCCACCCTCCCATCGGCCGGAGCGGAGAACGGCTCGATCACCATCCCCTCGATCGGCTTCCCGAACCTGTCCATCAGGGTCGCCTGCCCAAAAACCTTAAGGGGGGACCCCTTTTCGTTCGTAAAGGTAAACGAGATCTGAAACGGCATCAGCCCTGTAATCTCAATATCCCCGATCGATCCGAGGACATCCCCCCTCGCCCCCGCAGAGAGGGCAAGGGAGATGAGCAAGACCAAAGAAAGGGATTTCGCGATCTTCCTCATCCAAGGTCTTTGCGCCCTGTGATGCCGGCCAACACCTCGTCGACGGTGGGGGTATCCTCCCCGCTCCACCCGAAGGAGGAGATATCGAGCGACACCGAGAACTCGAAGTGCGATGCCACATCCGGCGCACTCGCCCGGAGCCGCTCGGCAGCGACCGCCGCCCCCTCCGCCGGCGTCTCGGGGAGGAGGGCGGCGAAACGGGTCTCGGCGACACGGAAGATCAGATCCACGTTGCGCAGGTTACTCACGAGGAACGTCGCCGTCCGGACGAGCACCTCGTCCCTCTTCTTCTGATCCCGGATTCCGACGGAGACATCGATCAGGATCAGCGAGGTCGGATGCTTGTACCTCTTGCTCTTCCCGAGCTCCCGTTCCAGGTGATCGCTCAGATGGGAGAGGTTGTAGACGCCGGTCAGCTCATCGAGGACGACCATCCTCCTCAACTCCTGCTCGTGGGAGTGAATGACCTTCGTCATCAGGTTGAACCCATCGATAAGCTCGCTTATCTCGTCGCGGACCGGGGTCCCGGGTACGCGGGGGGATGGCTGGGGAACCTCGACGTCGTACTTGCGCTGCGCGATGAGGGTCACAGCCCCCGCCAACCGGCCGATCGGCTTGGTGACGATCGCCGAAAGGACGATGTAGAGGAGCCCTCCGAGTAGGAGGAACCCGAGGATCGAGGCGATCCCGAACTCCCACGAAAGCCTCGTTATATACGCCGCCTGCTCGGCGAGCGACATATCGACGATGACGACTCCGACGAGATCCGGACCGGAGTAGAGGGGGTGATAGGCGCGGAGGTAGGAGACACCACCGAGACGGACGTTATCCACCTCCACCTCGTGGAGCATCTCGAATCGGCCGCTCTCCTCCTCTCCTATCGGCCGACCGACGACCGTCGGGTCTGTGCTCGCGACGACGAGGAAGCCGCGCGCGCTCACCCCGACGACCGTGATCGCCACGACCGACTCGTACCGGTCGAGGAGCCGGCCGATGTCGGCATCGAGCTCCTCTGAGTAATAGAGGACGTACTCCTTCTCCTGCATCGATTTCGAGATGACGGCGGCGACGCTCCGCGCACGCTGCTCGTATATCGACGTAATCGAGGAATACAACGAGACGAAGGCAACCCAGGACAGGGCACCGACGACCAGAAGAGCGATCGACAGTACGGGTACGATCAGCTTGACCCGAAGGGGCGTCCCATACCGGATCCAGGAGCGGATCCGCCAGAGAAGCCCCGGCCGGCCGAGGCCACGGACGGCTTCATCCCTCTTCCTCTCATCCTTTAGGTCATTCAACGTACCCTCCCTTCTCAAAGAAGCCTTCGGCGACCTCAGCCGGGAGCCTGCCGAACAGGCGGACCCGGCTGACCAACCCGTGCAGGACGGACGTCGTCAGGCGCGGGACAAGATCAGCGATGATCCCGCGGAGATCGGGGTAGCGCTCGATGAGATCGCCCATGTAGAAGATGGCGATCCCCTCTCCCTCAACCGCCCCTCGATCGTCCTGCAACGCGACGAATCCGGATAGGGTGAGGGACTCCTCCAGGCTCGGCACGACGACGAGATCGGCCGCACCGAACTTGAGTAGAGCCTCTACCTCCTCCAATGTATCGGCCCATTGGACCCCACGCCTACCGGGAGAGATCGAGTACGCCTCGAGCAGACCCTCTGCCTCAGGGAGGAATCGGGGGGCTGCGACGACGAGGGGGCCTTCTATCTCTGCGGCGAGCGCGGAGAGTGTCGGCTCGGAAAGCCGTTCCGCAAGGGGCTTGGAAACGATGGCGACGGCCTTCTCCTCCGCCGGGATAGCGAGCGAATCGATCCCCGTCTCACCGATCGGCTGGGAGGCCTCCCGTGCGGAGAGCCAGACGATGTCGACATCGCGTCTGCGGAGCGCATCCACCACCCTCCCGGCATCCCCCATGCCGATCAGATCGATCGTCCGGTAGCCGCTCTCGATCAGGGCGATCCGGAGGATATGACCGAGGATCCTCTCCGCGATCCCGTCCGCCGTTCCGATCGCAACCCTCCCCTTCCACCCCGAATCAGGGAGGAAAACGCCGGAAGAGACGGTTCCCGCATCGGCCGCTTTCCACCGATTCCCGGCGACGTAAAGCGGGGCGGAGGCGTCGTTCTCGACATCGAACTCGGTGTTCCGATCGAACAGGTTGTTCACGATGATCGGGCTTGCTCCGTCTCCATCCTCGATCGCCTTCACCCCGAACCGGGATAGGGCGCTACCCCCAAGGTTGAACATCTCATCCTGCTTGAGCCCAACCGTATTAAAGGCCATGGTGTTTCGCTCGATCCGCGTCGCCGGGCCGGTACGATGCAACAGAAGGCCGACTGAGTTGTGGGTGATCTCGTTCTCGGATATGTCCTCCCGGCCCGATGCCGCAAGGAACATCCCAATTGTATTAGATCTTAGTCGATTTTCTGAAACGGTCAGGTTATCCGATCCGTTGATGAGCGCGACCCCTATATCGGACTGATCCTCGATCCTGTTGCGGAGGAGTACCTCACCGGTTGAGCGGATTATGACGATCCCGAGGGACCCCTTTCTCACCTCGTTGTCGAGGAGCCTATCCCCCCCGCCGTCTGCAATGAATATCCCCGGCCCTTCCATTTCAGAGATCGCATTCCGAAGGATCCGGCTCTCCGATGATCCTTCAGTCTTGATCCCGATCACACCCGCGGCGAACGCGTTTGCAAGGATCAGCGACCTCTCACTATCTATGAGGCTGACCCCTTCACCGCCGAACCCCCTCAACGTGCAATAGGAGACCGCGTTCTCCCGGCTTTCCTTGATGACAACCGCAGCCCCGCCCACATCGACGAAAGACGTCCTTCTTATCCCATTCTGCACGGCCTGACTGAGGAGACAACCGGTCGATACATCCCTTATCAGAGTCTCCTCTATCCGATTCCCTTGGGCGTTTTCGATGACAACACCGGTCTCACCGCCGCGGATCGCGCCGTCCGAGAGGGTGTTCTCATTCGATCCTGCAAAACGAACACCGGCATCGGTGAAGTCCTCGATCGTGACGGCGCGGATCTCATTCCCATCCGATCCTTCAAGGGATATACCCCGCTTCCCCCCGCTGATCCGAACGCGTGTGAGAAGATTCGCGCGGGAATCGACGAGCGCAATCCCGGTATCCTCGGGGGAGACGATCGTAAGATCCTGAAACGTGCTTCCCACAGAGGAGGAGACCTCTATAGCGGTCACCCCCCCTTCGATCCGGATGGAGGAGAACTCCCCCTCGGTCGAGCCGATGACCCGGATCCCTATCGGTGTCGAATCGATGGAGATTCGATTCAGCCTGCACTTGGATCCCTCGATGCTGACCCCTATTGCCGGGGCGGAGATCCTCAATCGATCGAGGGTTACCCCGTCGGCGCGGATCGCGATCGCCGGCTCGCCCCCATCGCCTGCAACGAGAACCTCGCCGGTCGCTGCGATCGTCACCCCCGAGGTGGAGACGACGACCGGGCCGTGAAACGCCCCCCTCCCCGCCTGAAGGACGATCGTCCCGCCGGGCCCGACCTCTGCCAACGCCCCCATCAGGGTGGAGACGTCACGGGGGACGAAGATCGAATCCGCCGGCCAATGGGAAGGGAGGAGGAAGACCAAGGCGAGGGAGATACCGACGATCCCGATAAGGGCGAGCGAAAGCGCTCCGAGGCGCCTTCTTAAACGGTCCCGTTTCATTTACCACACTTTAACACACGCATCGAACCGGGGTCCAATCAACCGGCGAGGATCTCCTCAAGCGGCCGCGGGCGACCGATGTAAAACCCTTGTGCGCAATCGACCCCGATCTTGCGGAGGATCTCGAGGGTCTCACCGTCCTCCACGAACTCGGCGATCGTCCGCTTCCCGAGGCCGCTTGCGAGATGGACCATCGCCAGGACGAGGTGTTCATCGACCGGGTCGTGGGAGAGGTTACGGACGAAGCTCCCATCGATCTTCAGGTAGTCGACGTCGAGGTTCTTCAGCTGGTAGAACGAGGAGAACCCCGTCCCGAAATCGTCGATCGCCACCTCACACCCCTGCTGGCGCATCGTCCTCAGAAAGTCCTTGGCGATATGAATGTTGTAGATCGCCGCCGTCTCCGTAATCTCCACCACCAGGCGGACCGGCCCGATCACCGAAAGCTTCTCCTCATCGGTCACCATCGCGAGGATCTCCCCATCGGTCAACGAGCGGGGGGAGAGATTGACTGCAAACGAGATATCGCCGGGGACCGAGGAATCCGAGATGATCTCTATGACCTTCCCCAGGACCCAACGGTCGATATCGCCGCTCAAACCGAACTGCTCGGCGACATCGAGGAACGCGCCCGGAGGGATGACCTTCCCGTCGCGACCGATCAACCGGAGGAGGATCTCATAGCGGATGATTCGATCGGTCTTAAGATCGAGGATCGGCTGCCCGTAGAGGACGAACCCGTCCGTCTCGAGCGCCTCCCTGATCACCCTGAGCCAGTCGACGCGGCTCTCCGGGGCCTCGGGCCGCTCATCGTCAGGCGAGTAGATCGTAAACCGGTTCCGCCCTTCACCCTTGGCGCGGTACATCGCCATGTCCGCCTTCATCAACAGCTCGCTCGCCGATGTCCCATGCTCGGGGAAGAGGACGACCCCCATGCTCGCCGTGGTCCTGAGCGACTGCCCGCGGACGACGGCGGTATGCTTCTTTATCGCGTCTAGGAGGCGCTGGGCCGCTATCTTCGCCTGATCGCGATCGACGTTCGGGTAAAGGACGGCGAACTCATCTCCACCGAGCCTGGCGAGGACGTCTGACTCGCGGATCGTCGACTTCATCCGGAAGGCGATGCTTGCCAGAAGCTCGTCACCGACATCGTGACCCAAACCATCGTTTATCTGCTTGAAACCATCAAGATCCATCCACAGGAGGGCTCCGTTACCTCCATACCTCCTCATCCGGGAGAGGTGCCGCTCGAGGATCTCGCTGAACTCGCGCCTGTTATACAGGCCGGTGAGAGGATCGTGGGTCGCCATATGCATCAAGCGCGCCTCGTTCCGCTTGATCCTCGTTATGTCGGTGACTATCCCCTCGTGATAAACCGTCCCACCCCCCGTTCTGAATGCACGGGCGTTCAGGACCGCCATGATCGGCGGGGAGTCCTTCCCTTTGAGGGTCACCTCCATGCTCTCAAGGCGGGCCTTTTCCTCTAGCCGGCGGGTGACCAATCCAGCGTCCTTCTCCGCTGCGAACAGTTCGGGCAACCTCACCGCTTTAAGCTCTTCTTCATCGCTGTAACCGAGCATCCGGACGAGCGCCGGATTGACGGAGATAAACTCCCCGTCCCCGGTACAGCGGTAGATCCCGTTCAAGGCGTTCTGAAAGAGCCCGTCGAACCACTCACTCTCGCTCATCGATTCCCTCCCAGGCTGATGGGGACCTACAGATCGGATAGGAGCTCCACACCGATCGCCGCCAGCCAACACAGAAAGCTCCGCTCGATCGTGGCATCGTAAAACTGAAGCGAACGTGGGCCGTGGGCCGTGGTGAACCGGCTGATATAAGCCATGATCTCATCCCAGTCCCCCTGCGGCATTCCATCACGGATCAGGCCGAGCTTATCGGTGCGGAGCGCCGAAAGGAGGTTCTCCACCGTGTAATCCTTGAGAGCTGCCACTTCATCAAAGGCGATATCCCGCCCTTCATCGAGGAGGCTCAATACCCCTTGGACGAATTTCCTCGCTGAGCTCCGATACATCATCCCTCCTTATCAAGCGCCAGTTTAGTCGAGAACGGCTCTATCATCCGGACAAAGGTCATCCCCGTTCGTCGCTCCGATCCCGCAGGAACCCCGCTGGAGGTGAATCCCCCCTCCCGTCGGATACAATCGGCCTCATATGTTCCGTAGATCAGCACAGCAACTCAGCGAACGGCTCACCGAAGGGCCGATCATATCTTCCCTCCTTCGGCTGGCGTGGCCGGTGATGCTCGCGAATCTCTTGCAGACGATGTACAACTTCGTCGACCGCTTCTGGCTCGCGCGGTTGGGGAAGGTCGGGATCGCCGCCCTCGCCATATCCTGGCCGCTGATCTTCCTCATCCTCTCCCTCGGATCAGGGATCACAATCGCCGGGACGGCGCTCGTCGCCCAGTACACCGGCGCCCGCCGGTTCGAGGAGGCGAACCTCGCCGCCGGACAGGTCCTCGCGTTCACCGGGATCATCGCCGTCATCCTCGCTGCCGCCGGCTTCTTCGCCGCCAGGCCGATCCTCTCGCTCATGGGGGCGGAAGCGATCCTTGTCGATACCGCCAGCGGCTACCTAAAGGTGATCTACGCCGGGATACCCCTGATGTTCTCCACGTTCATCGTCACAGCGCTGTTAAACGGGGTGGGAGACACCATCACCCCGATGATCCTGATGGCGGCCTCGGTCGGGATCAACCTCGTCCTCGATCCGTTCTTTATCTTCGGGTGGGGGCCGTTCCCGGCATGGGGGGTGATCGGGGCTGCGGTCGCGACCCTGATCTCGCGCGGCCTTTTGGCGTTGACCGGCTTCATCCTCCTATTCACCGGGAGGCTCGGGATCCACATCCGGCCGCACCACCTGAGGCTCAGGTGGGAAATCGTACGGAGGATCGTCTCGATCGGTGGGCTCTCCTCGATCGGGCAGACGGGGACCGCCATCGGATTCAGCATCATGAACGGAGCGCTCGCCCGGATCGGGACCGCTGTATTGAGCGCATTCGGGATCGGGAACGCGTTCATCTCGATCGTGCTGATGCCGGCGATGGGGCTCGGCCAGGCGACGGCGACGATCGTCGGACAGAACCTGGGAGCGGATAAGCCTGATCGGGCGAGGAAGGGGGCGTGGGCCGGGATGAGCCTGTCGACGGTCATCCTCGTCCTCGCCTCCATCGTCGTCATCATATTCCGGACCGAGCTGATCCGCTTCTTCCTCTCCGACCCGGATGTGGTGGCGATCGGAACGGAGATGCTCCTTCTTGTCAGCTTCGCCTTCCCGTTCATGGGGATAATCCAGGTCGTCGCCGGCGTTTACCAAGGTTCCGGGCATACCTTCTACTCGATGTTCTTCTCCCTGTTCCGATTGTGGATCCTCCGCGTCCCCCTCGTCTATCTCCTCGGGTTCACGTTCGGGATGGGGGCGAGCGGCGTCTGGTGGGCGATGCTCGCCTCGAACTTCGGCACCGCCGCCATCTCCCTCGCCTTCTTCCTCTCGGGAAACTGGATGCACCGGGTGATCAAGGAGGCGCCGATAACTGGGGAGGCGGAGGGTTAGCCCTTGCAAACCGATTCGGGGCCTCCTAATCTCTCCTCGAACTCGGCGTGTGGAGGGGACAGGTGAAGACGATAACGATCTGCGAGGCGCGGGAGCACATCGGGGAGCCGGTCACGATCCAAGGTTGGTTGTACAACAAGCGCTCGAGCGGGAGGATCCTCTTCCTCCAGATCCGCGACGGGACCGGGACGATCCAGGGAATCCTGACAGAGCCAGAGAAACCTGAGCTATTCTCCCTTGCCGACCGCTTGCCGCGAGAGACCTCGCTCATCGTCACAGGCAAGCTCCGCTCCGATGAGCGCGCTCCGAGCGGATGCGAGCTCGACATCGAGGATATCTCGGTCGTGCACGAGCCGACCGAGCCGTTCCCGATCGAGCTTAAGGAGCAGACACCCGGGTTCCTCATGGATCACCGCCACCTGTGGATCCGGACCGGCCGCCAGGTTCCGATCCTGCGGATCCGCGACGCCGTATTCCGCGCCTTCCGGGAGTTCTTCCACGAGCGGGGGTTCATCGCCACCGAAGCCCCGATCCTGACCGGAACGTCGGTCGAAGGGACGACGACCCTGTTCTCCCTCGACTACTTCGGAGAGACGGCCTATCTGAACCAGAGCGGGCAGCTCTACCTGGAAGCGACCGCCATGGCACTGGGAAGGGTCTACTGGATCGGCCCGGCGTTCCGCGCGGAGAAATCGAAGACGCGAAAGCACGTGACCGAATTCTGGATCGGCGAGGCGGAGATGGCCTTCTGCGACCATGACGCGAATCTGAAGCTCCAGGAGGAGCTCCTCGCCCACATCGTCGAGGCGACGATCGAGGAGAGGCGGAGTGAACTCGACTCCCTCGGTAGGGATATATCCCTCCTCCGCGAAGAGGTGAAGGGACCGTTCCCCCGCATCGATTATGCGGATGCCATCAAGGTCCTGAACGAAAAAGGCCACGAAATCTCGTTCGGGGACGACTTCGGTGCGCCGGAGGAGAGCACGCTCGGCGATCTATTCGGAAAGCCCGTCTTCGTGGAACGCTTCCCCTCCTCGTTGAAGCCGTTCTACATGAAGCGGTGCGAGGACGACCCGACGCGCGTCCTCGCCGCCGACCTGATCGCACCCGAGGGGTACGGGGAGATCATCGGAGGGAGCCAGCGTGTCGACACGGTCGAGGGGCTCACCACGCAGCTTAAGGAGAAGGGGCTCCCGATCGATCCGTACGAATGGTACATCGACCTTCGCCGGTACGGATCGGTCCCCCACTCCGGGTTCGGGATGGGGCTTGCACGGGTGATAGCGTGGATCTGCGGGGTTCCCCACATCCGCGAGGTAATCCCGTTCCCACGCCAGATCCACCGCCTCTACCCCTAGGAGGGCTTCACTCAGCGTCGCTCAGCCTGATCAGGATATCGACCGCCGCTGCCTCCGATCCTTCGGCGATCACCGGGTTGAGATCGATCTCCTCGATCCGGGGGATATCCATACCGAGCCGGGCGAGGGCGACGAGGATCCGGGATAGGAGGCGGATGTCGACCGCTGGCCGGCCGCGGAACGCCTCCAACAGGGGGAAGGCGCGGATCGATCGGATCGTCCGCTCGGCCTGTCCCTCGCTCAACGGCGCGACGGCGAACGAGACGTCCTTCAGCGCCTCGACGAACGTCCCGCCGATCCCGAACATGACGACTGGACCGAACAGGGGGTCGCGCTTCAGCCCGAAGATCAGCTCCCGACCGGAGAGCATCCTCTGGACGAGGATCCGCGCATCAGGGACCCCGAGGCGCTCCTTGATCTTCCCCAACCGCTCGATCGCCTCGAAGAGCTCCCCCTTCCCGTCGATCCCCGGTATCACCGCCCCGTGCTCGTAGCGGTGATAGACCCGGGGGGAGTCGATCTTCGCCACCAGCGGGAACCCGACCTCCTCTAAGAATCCATCTAGATCCCGATCGTCCGCAGCATAGATGAACGGGCAGACGGGTATCCCGTAGGATGAGATGATCCTCGCCCCTTCGTCGAAGAACAGGCCGCGCTTCCCTGCGGCGATCGCCCGTTCGACGATCTCCCCAGCGACAGGGAGGCCGTCCGGGAGATCACCTGTCTCCCCCTCCCCTCTGCGAAGCTCGCTGGCGCGCCTGAGAACGGTGAGGGCATCGACCGCCGTCTCCGGCATCGCATAGACCGGGATCCGCTCCGACCGGAGGCGCTCGACGACCGGGTTCACCTCCCGGCTGAGGGTGCAGACGATCACCGGCTTGTCGGGAACCTCGGCGGCGACAGCCGCGATCCGATCGGCGACGGCAATGGGCGAATCGGGAAGGACGAGCGGCGGCCGGAAGATGACGATCGCCGCATCGACGCTGCGGATCGCAACCCTCAGGCTCATCTCGTAATCCGACGCGCCGGCGGTGGCGATCATGTCGATCGGGTTCCCCAACCCGGCTTCGGGGGGGAGGAACTCGGAGAGGAGCCGCCTCGTCCGATCGTCGAGCGGGGGGACCTCGATCCCCGCCCGCTCACACGCGTCGGCAGCGATGATCCCCGCCCCACCGGCGTTCGTCAGGATGACGACCCGGTCACCGGACGGGAGTACGCCCCTCTCCAGGGCGCGGAGGGCGGTTATCGTCTCCTCGATCGTCGTGACGCGGATCGCTCCGGACTGGTTCAGGAACGCATCGACGACGGCATCAGGGCTGGCGAGCGAACCGGTGTGAGACGCCACCGCCGCCGCCCCTGCCTCCGTCCTCCCCGCTTTGAGGACAACGACCGGCTTTCGCGGGGCGATCCCCTCGAGCAGCCGCCGGAACCCCGTCGGATCGGCGAAGCTCTCGAGATAGAGGAAGATCGCATGGCATTCCTCATCGGTCGAAAGATGGGCGAGAAAATCGTTCTCGGTCAGGCCGGCCCGATTCCCGAGGTTGACGAACAGAGAGACCCCGAGCCCGACATCCGCGAAGCACTCGAGGAGCGTCTCACCGAGCGAACCGCTCTGGGAGACGAAGGCGATCTGCCCGGATTGCGGAAACCACCGGGAGAACGAGGCATTGAGCCTCATTCCGTGCGAGCTGTTGATGATCCCCATGCAGTTGGGACCCACGACGTTCAGATCGTACTCCTCAACGAGACGCCGGAGCCTCTCCTCCCGCCGTAGCCCGTCCTCGCCGATCTCCTTGAACCCGGCTGTGATTATCACGAGGTCCGAGACCCCCTTCTCGGCTATCTCCACGACCGCGTCGAGGACGATATCCCGGTTGATCGCCAGGACGGCGAGATCGACGCCGGGAGGGAGGTCATCGATCGCATGCAGGCAGGTAATTCCATCGACCTCATCGTACTTCGGATTGATCGGATAGAGCTTTCCATTAAATCCGCATCTCTTGAGGTTGCGGAGGATCTCCCCTCCGACCGATCCGGGCCGCGGGCTCGCCCCGACGACGGCGACCGCACGGGGGGAGAGGAGGCCGGTCAGGTCCCTAGGCATCCTGTCTCATCCCCCTTATCATCAGCCAGATGAGCCCGATCATGATGACGAGATCCCCTGCACTGAACGCCGTCGCAAACGGGATCCACCCCGGAAGGTACAAGGTGTCGCCGAGGAAGTTTAAGTGGGTGGAGGAGCTCATCGCAACCAGGTTCCCGTATACACCGTTCTCTGCAAGCTCCCTTGCCGCGAACGCCCCCCCGGCGCGTGCGATCGCGGTGATCGACGCCGGCATCTTCCCTCCGTTCACGACGATCACAAGGAGGTTGCAAAGCGCACCGGCCCCGACGAGGAGCAAGGGACGAACGCTGATGTTGAGCGCAAGCCAAATGAAAACGAGAAGATAGGAGATAAGATGAAACGCCTCGGTAGCGACCGGGATGACCGGCCGGTCGGTGAACAGCGGAAAGATCAAAGCCTGGATCAACACCGCAAGAAGGACGAGCCAGACCCCCCTCAATCTGAGGGAGGAGAGCCGGCTTAAGCGGCCTCCCAGAAGGTATCCGGTGACGATCCCGATCAGAACGGCGATCAAGAAGATCATGTCCCCTCCCCCTTAACCTTCTTTTCGATGACGCGCAACAGGGCGGCGGCGACCTCAGGATCGATGTCCTTCCCGCTGATCCGGCGGATGATCCGGATCGCCTCCTCATCAGAGAACCGCTTCCGGTAGGGACGATCGGTCGTCAGGGCGTTGTAGATGTCAGCAGCCGCGATCACGCGGGCGAGGAAGGGGATCTCATTCCCCTTCAACCCATCCGGGTATCCGCTCCCATCCCACCGTTCATGCTCGTGGCGGACCGCATCCACCACGGCCGAATAGATCTCCAACCCCTCGATCAATTCCGCGCTGATCTCGGGATGGGTCTTCATCACCCGCCATTCCTCGTCGCTCAGCGGCCCGGGCTTGAGGAGGATCGAATCGGGAACGGCCACCTTCCCGATATCGTGAACCTTGGCAGCGATCTCCAACCGCTCGATTTCGCTCGGAGGGAGGGAAAGCTCCCGACCGATCCGGACGGCGAGATCGGCTACCTCCGTGGAGTGGACAGCGGTGTAGTGGTCGCGGGCGTCGAGGAGCTCTGAGATCTTCTCGAACGTCTTCCGCGCCTCGGTCTGAAGCTTTATGTAACCCTGGAACGAGATATGTACGAGGGTGAGCGGGAAGAGCGCAAGGAACATGTGGCCGAGCGATATGGAATAAAGGACGGTGAGGAGAAGAGCGGACGCACATAGGACGAGGTACTGAACGAAAAACTGCCGGATCCCACGAAAGAGGAGATAAAGGAACGATCCGCCTTCGCTTAACGAGATGATCGCCATGACAAAGGTGATGTTGACGACGAAGTACGTGAGGAATGCGGCGATGGCAAGCGCGAATTCCTCTGGATTGCCGAGAAGCAGGGTGCTCCGGCCGAACACGCGGAGGAGGATTCCGGCGAGAGCGATCGTCACCACGAGCTGCGATACGTTGAACGTGATCGGAACGATGGAGGTAACCCACTCGCCCTTTTTCGAGCCCCAGCGGAGGAGGAGCTCGGAGACGAGGGTCGAGAGGAATACAAGAACTACGGCTAATTCCGGGCCGAGAATGAATAGCCCCGCCAGACAGATCGCGATCGCACTTGATATCTGCCATTTATAAGCAGGGACCCAAGTCGCATAGATCTCCGCCGCGACGGCCAAGATCGCGAAGATGAAGAATACGCTTAAGGTCTCAGGCGAAAGATGCGGGGTGTGAACGAGGGAATAGCTCAGGGAGGCCGCTGCGACAAGGGCTAAAACGGAAACAAAAAGCGTAGCTCGTAACGGCAGTCTCATTCGGCCCCCTGAGCAATCCCTTCATACTAATGCCTCCAGAATCTTACCGCAGTTTCACAGAGCGGACCAACTCC
>CAZGRE010000017.1:0-25384 GCA_964528085.1 uncultured Thermotogae bacterium
CTCCTCCGGCGGGCTCGTCACCTCGATCGTCACCGAGCTTTCAGGCTCCTCGATCGAGGTTGCAGCGTTCGCCCCGCGGGTGACCGGCGGGGAATCGTCCTTGTATACCGTAATACTTGCAGTCGGCTCGACGATCCCGGATGCGTTCTGAGAATAGTACGAGATCCGATGCGGGCCGTCGGAGCCGGTGATGCAGAACGGGCCGGCGTAGGACTGCCAACCGCCGCCGTCGATGCTGAAATAGGTGACGGTACGGCCGTACGTCGACGACTGAACGAGCCTGAGGGTGATCCTCGTCTTCGACGTCACCCAAACACCGCGGGAGTCCTCGTAGCGCGGCTCGCCGAACAGGATCTCCGTCTTCGGCGGATGGTTGTCGAGGATGAACGAAGCCGTCTCCTTCCTCTCCGCGTTTCCAAGGTTGTCGATCCCGTAGTAGGTGATCCGCCGGGGGCCGTCATCACCGGTCAGGTATATCGGGCCGGTGTAGACGACGAACTCCCCCCCGTCGATCGAGTAGCGGATCTCGGCGAGGCCGCTCCCCGGATCGGCGGCGGACAGTGTTATCGGCGTCTGCGACGTGACGACGAGCGAGCCGTCGGGGGCGACGGTGTTACCGGCGTACGTCCATCCGGCGGCGGCGACGTTCGTCCATTCGACCGGAGGGGAGATCAGCGGGTAGGCGTCGGAGAGAGGGTAGTACGGCTCGTCCCCTATCCCGTCCCCATCGGCATCCGAGCCAGCATAATCGCTCCAGTAGTTCCCACCGCTTTCATCGTACCAGCGGTTCCGCCTCCCGGGATCGCGCCCGTTTAGGCCGTTGTCGATGAAGCTGTTACCGGCGATCCTGTTTTCGCGCGAATCCCCGGCCGCGACGACCCCGTAGCGGCAGGAGGCGATCACGCTGTTTGCAAGGTAGTTTCCATGCGCATTCAAGAGGTAAACAGCCGTGTCCGACAGCGATATCTGGACACCGTCGATCCTCCCGTTCCTCACCGAATTCAGGTAGATACCGGCGATCCGCGCCCGCTCGATCACGCAGTCGCGGATGATGAAGTACGCGCTCGTGTGATCGATGTAGATCCCGTAGTCGGCATCCGGCGCCTCGATCCGCCACCCTTCGATCACGTAGGGATCGTCGGCCGTCCCGGACCCCGCCATCACCCCGTTTGCGATCGTGAAGTCACCGTCGCCGTAGATGTATATCGGCTCATGGGTCCCCCACCAGAGGAACCCCCCGCCTCCGACCTGCCCCCCCACCAGGCCGGCCGCTGACACGGCGACGAGGAAGATGATCGCCGTCGATACGACCTTCCTGCCCATTTTTGCCTCCTTGATGAATTCCGTCGTCGGCCCAGGATAGCACGTCCAGGGTGAAAAATGAACCCCTCAGGGGGTTTCTTCCGTTCCCACCGCAGCGAAGAACGCCTCCTCCAGATCATCCCCGCCGAACCGCTCGATCAGCTCGGACGGGGTCCCGAGGGCGTGCAGCCGGCCGCGATAGAGGATCCCGATCCGGTCGCAGAGCTTCTCCGCCACGTTCATGATGTGGGTCGATATCACGATTGTCCTTCGCTCCTCACGGAAGAGGCGGATCGTCTTAACGACCGTGCGCGCCGCCATCACATCGAGGCCGAACGTCGGCTCGTCGAGGATGAGGACGGGCGGATCGTGGATTATGCTGCGGGCGAGGGAGAGCTTCTGGCGCTCGCCGGTGGAGAACGTCCCGACGCGGCGGTCGGCAAGGGATTCGAGGGAGAGGAGCTCTAGGATCCGATCGATCTCCTCCTCGATCCGCTCCTCGGGCATGTCGTTTATCCTCCCGAAGAAGCGGAGGGTCTCCCGTGCGGTGAACCGATCGTAGAGGCCGGTCTCCGTGGCGAGGAAGCCGATCCTCTCCCGCACCCGTTCCGGCTCGGTCCTTGTATCGAACCCGGCGATCAGCGCCCTCCCCGCGGTCGGGGTGAGGATCGTCGCCATCATCCTGAGGGTCGTCGTCTTTCCCGCACCGTTCGGCCCGAGGAGGCCGAAGATCTCGCCGGCCTGGCAGGAGAAGGAGACCTCATCGACGGCGCGGACTTCCCTCCTCCGCGCCCGGAAGACCTTCGTCAGGCGATCGACGACGACCGGGAGATCGGTCATAGGTGATCCGCCTCGACCAAGGGTCTTAAGACCTCGGGGATCAGAACGCGCCCGTCCTCCGTCTGGTTGTTCTCGAGGATCGCCGCCATCAGACGGGAGGTCGCCACACCCGAGCCGTTCAGGGTATGGACGAAGACGGGCTTCCCCTTCGGGGCCGGGCGGTAGCGGATGTTACCACGCCGCGCCTGGAAGTCCTCGCAGTTGCTGCACGAGGAGACCTCGTAGTAGCGCCCCTGCGTCGGCAGGTAGACCTCGAGATCGACCGTCTTCGCCGCCTGCTGCGCCATATCCTCCGTCGTCAGGAGGACGACGCGGTAGTGGATCTCAAGGGCCTGCAAGATCGCCTCGGCGTCGGCGATCAGCCGATCGAGCTCATCGTAGGACGACTCCGGGGTCGTGAACTTGAACAGCTCAACCTTGTTGAACTGGTGGACGCGGATCAGCCCCCGCTCTTCCTCCCCGTAGCTACCCGCCTCGCGCCGGAAGCAGGGGGTGTAGGCGACGTAGGACTTGGGGAGCTCGTCGGCGGGGATGATCTCGTCGCGGTGGAGGTTGACGAGGAGGCTCTCGGCGGTCGGGTTCAGGTACAACCCGTCCCTCTCGATCCGATAGATGTCATCGGCGAACTTCGGAAGCTGGCTCGATACATAGAAGCTACGCTCGTTGGCGAGGAACGGTGGGAGGACCGGGATGTAGCCGCTCCTCGCATGCCGGGTGAACATGAAGTTGACAAGCGCCATCTCGAGCCGCGCCCCCAACCCGACGTACATCGGGAAGCGCGAGCCGGCGATTGCAGCCGCGCGCGCGAAATCGAGGATCCCCTTCTCCTCGCCGATCACAATATGCGGCTTGATCGGATAGTCGAACCTCGGCCTCTCTTTAAACTCGCGGAGGATCACCTTGTTCTCCTCCGGACCGGTCGGTACGGAGGGATGAGGGACGTTCGGGAGGAGGGAGAGGAGCCGCTCGATCTCCTCCTCGAGCCGGTGAAGCTCACCGTCGAGCTCACCGATCCGATCGGATATCTCAGAGAGCTTCACGAGGAGATCGGAGGCGTCCTTCCCCTCCTTCTTCAGTCGGCCGACCTCCTGCGAGCCGCGGTTCCGCTCCGCCTTCAGCCCCTCCACCTCGGAGATCAGCCTCCGCCTCGCCTCGTCGAGCTCCAGGATCGGCGCAAGGTCGATCGATCGATCGCGGGTTCTAAGCCGCGCCTCCAGCTCCTCCCTCTCCTCACGGATCGCGCGAATATCGAGCATATCCCTCCCCTTCCGGGATCGATTCTAGATGGGCGTGGGGCAAACGGCAAACCGAATCGGCGATGATCTAGTCCTGAACGGATTTTAATCCAGCCTATTGGTATAATCCCCATGCCGATGAAAGGCAAAATGCAAGAGGAAAGAGGTGCTCGGAGGTTGATTTGCGCCTGCTAATTTATTCGAAGGCTTTATACTCAACATGGATCTATTATGGACCGGATCGGATCCTGTTCGACGCCGGTGAGGGGGCGAGCTCGATCCTCGGGAACAAGACGTTCGCCATCCGCCGGATATTCCTGTCGCACGGGCACGCCGACCACATCGCCGGGCTCGTCGGGCTCGTTAACATCAGAAACAACGCGATGGGGGACACGGAGAAGGGGCTATCGATCTACTATCCAAAGGGTAACTACCTGATCACCGAGATGATGAGCTTCCTGGCGCGGACGAACCGGAGGCTGAACTACGAGCTCGAATGGGTCCCGCTCGAGGCCGGCGACCGGGTCGAGCTCCTCGCCGGGCAGATGCCGCGCTACGTCGAGGCGTTCCCGACGGTCCACGTCCACAACGAGGTATCGCTCGGCTACAACGTGGTCGAGGTCCGCCACCGCCTGAAGCCGGAGCTCGCCGGGCTGAGTGAGGAGGAGATCATCGCCCGCGTCAGAAGGGAGGGGAGGGAGGGGGTGAGCGAGGAGTACCACCAGAAGCTCTTCTCCTACGGAGGGGATTCGGTCCCGATCAAGCCGGCGTACATAGCCGAGACCGAGGTCCTCTGTCACGACACGACGTTCCTCGACGAAGAGGATCGGAAGGAGTACAAGCACGCGACGCTGAAGGAGGCGATCCGGACCGCGCGCGAAGCACACGTGAAGAAGGAGCTCATCTGCATCCATATCTCGAGCCGGTACAAGGCGAAGATCGAGCAGATGGAGAAGGCGAGCGGGAGCTACGAGGGGCTGGAGTTCAAGGTGACCCTCGTCCCACCGGGGAGGATCTTCGTAGTGGGATAGGATCACACGTTGAAAGGCGACCTGACGCCCGATACCATCCCATTGATCTCGCATCGACCCGATGGAGGTAAGATGATCGAACGTCGCTTCGCCCGGATACAGACCGCCCTTCCCGGGCCGGAATCGGCCGCTGTCCTCGAAAAGAAGGAGGAGTACGTCGCAGCACCGCTTGCGACCTACGCCCCATTTGTGATCAAGGAGAGCCACGGCGCGCTGATCGAGGACCTCGACGGGAACAGGTTCATCGATTTCACCGGCGGGTGGGGGTGCCTCGCCGTCGGGCAGCGGAACGAACGGGTCGTCGCCGCCCTCCACGATCAGCTCGACCGGTTCCTCCACACCGATTTCACCGCCGTCCCGTACGCCCCGTTCGTCGACCTCGCCGAGATGTTGTGCGAGCGCACGCCGATCGATGGGGAGAAGAAGGCGGCGTTCTTCAACTCCGGGGCGGAGGCGGTGGAGAACGCGGTCAAGATCGCCCGCGCCTATACACGGAGGAAGGCCATCGTCGTATTCGACAACGCGTTCCACGGGAGGACGCTCCTCACGATGACGATGACCCACAAGGCAAGACCGTACAAGATCGGCTTCGGCCCGTTCGCCCCTGAGGTCTACCGCCTCCCATACCCATATACCTACAGGAACGATGTGACCGCGGAGGATATCGAGGACCGTCTCCTCTCCCTCGTCGACCCGTCCGACGTGGCGGCGATGGTCGTCGAGCCGGTGATCGGGGAGGGGGGGTTCCTCGTCCCTCCGGACTGGTTCCTCCCGGCGATGCGGAGGTTCGCCGACCGCTACGGGTTCGTCCTCGTCTTCGACGAGGTTCAATCGGGGATCGGAAGGACGGGTAAGCTCTTCGCCTACGAGCATTTCGACGTCCGCCCCGACCTCGTATGCGTCGCGAAATCCCTCGCCGCCGGCCTCCCGCTCTCCGGGGTGATCGGGAAGGCGAAGATCATGGACGCTCCCGTGGAAAGCGGAATCGGCGGGACCTACGCCGGAAACCCGCTCGCCTGCCGGGCAGCGATCGAGGTGCTTAAAGCGATCGACGAGGAGGACCTCCTCGAGCGCGCCGTGCACGTCGGTAGCAGGATCAGGGAGCACTTCCTCCGGTTGCAGGGCCGCTACAAGGTGATCGGTGACGTGCGCGGGCTCGGGGCGATGGTCGGGATGGAGCTCGTGAAGGACCGGAAGACGAAGGAGCCGGCAGCGGACCTCACCCACCGGATCGCTGACGAGGCGCTTAGGAACGGGGCCATCTTCCCGACCGCTGGGCTGCACGGGAACGTCATCCGCGTCCTCGTCCCCCTCGTCATCCCTGACGAGCAGATCGACGAGGGTATGGAGATCCTGGATGGGGCATTCAAACGCGTCCTTAGCCAGGAGAACCGCGAAATGCCCTAAATAACGGGGTTTCCTCCTTCGAGGTCTCTTAAAGTTAGGAAGGAAGCGGCGTTAGGACTTGGCAAGGGGCCTCTTCGTCGTTATACTGGGCGCCAGATTCTCAATCCCAAGGGGGTACGACGTGAACAAAGCAGAACTCGTCGAGAAGCTGGCGAAAGAGACCGGATTGACGAAGAAGGATGCGCGGGCGGCGCTCGATGGCGTCGTAAAGGTAATCACGACGGCCTTGTCCAAGAACGAGCCGGTCATCATCACCGGATTCGGTAAGTTCGAGACGAGAAAGCGGAAGGCGACGACGCGGATGAACCCGCAGACCGGGCAGAAGATCAAGACCCCGGCGAAGGTCGTCCCCGCCTTCAAGGCAGGGAAGAACCTGAAGGAGATCGTCGCCAAGAAGGCCAAGAAATAGGGCTGGCTTAGAGGATCGACCGGCTGAAAACGGCCGGGGAAGGATAACGGAGGAAAAGAGATCTTCCTTCGTTATCCTTTTTTTAGAGCCGAGGCCTCCTTTTCCCGCCATCAAACCGGATCTATACTCAGGGTATGGATCTCCTCAATGATTTGAACAAGAGCCAGCGAGAGGCCGTCACGTTCGGGGACGGGCCGCTCCTCATCCTCGCCGGGGTCGGGACGGGGAAGACGACGGTGATCACCCGGAGGATCGCGTGGTTGATCGCGGAGAAGCGGGCGAAGCCGGCGGAGATCCTCGGGCTGACGTTCACCGAGCGCGCGGCGGCGGAGATGGAGGCGCGCGTCGACACCCTCGTCCCGTACGGCTACATCGAGGCGAGGATCGGGACGTTCCACTCGTTCTGCGACCGCCTCCTGCGGGAGAACGCACTCCTGTTGGGCCTCTCGCCCGACTACCGGATCCTCACCGAGGCCGAGCAGGTGATCTTCTTGAAGGAGCACCTGTTCGAGCTCCCGCTCCGCCGGTTCCGCCCGCTCGGAAACCCGGTCCGTCACCTGCGCGCGATCCTGACCCTGTTCTCCCGCGCCAAGGACGAGGACGTCTCCCCGGAGGAGTACGCAGAGTACGTGAAGACCCTGCAGGAGCGGCTGGATAGCAGTGACGGTATCTCGACCGAGGAGCGGACCCTCCTTGAGACCGAGGCGGCCGAGCAGGAGGAGCTCGCTCGCACCTACGCCGCCTACCAGAAGCTCCTCGCCGAGCACGGGTTCGTCGACTTCGGGGATCTGATCACCCTGTCGCTCAAGCTCCTCCGCGAAAACCCCGTGGTGCTGCGCCGCTATCAGGATAGCTTCCGCTACATCCTGATCGACGAGTTCCAGGACACGAACTACGCCCAGTTCGAGCTCCTCAAGCTCCTCGCCGGAAGAGAGCGGAACCTGACCGTCTGCGGGGACGACGACCAGTCGATCTACAAGTTCCGCGGGGCGGCGATCAGCAACATCCTGAACTTTCAGGAGGAGTACCCAGACGCCGCCCTCGTCGTCCTCACCGAGAACTACCGCTCCACCCAGCAGATCCTCGACGCCGCCTACCGGCTGATCCAGAACAACAACCCCGACCGCCTCGAGGTGAAAAGTGGGATCGCAAAGCGCCTGCGCGCCGTCGCCGGAGAAGGAGGGCCGCTCGTACAGCGCCACTTCGAGCGGTTGGACGAGGAGTGCGACTTCGTCGCCGAGGAGATCTCCCGCCGGGTCAGGGAAGCGGGGAGGGCGTACTCCGACTTCGCGATCCTCGTCCGGAGCAACGCCCAGGCCGACCCGTTCCTCCACGCCCTGAACCTCCTCCACATCCCGTGGCACTTCTCCGGGAGCCGCGGCCTGTACGACCGGGAGGAGATAAGGACGCTGATCGCGTTTCTGCGCGTCCTTTCCGATCCGCACGACAACCTGTCCTACCACTTCCTCGCCTCCTCCGACCTCTACCGCGTCCCGGCCGAGGACCTGTCCCTGGCGACGAGCTACGCCAAGCGGAAGAACCGCTCCCTGTACGAGGTCTTCCGCGCGGCGAGCAAGGGGGAGAACCTGTTCCCTGTCTCCGCTGCTGGGAAGGAGGCGATGGGAAGGCTCGCCGACGATATCGCCGCGTCGCTCGCGGCAGCGGCGGGGTCGCGGACAGGGGATGTCCTGTACGAGTACCTGACGACCCGCACCGGCTACATCGAGCGGCTGTCCAACTCATCCGAGCCCGAGGACGCGCTGCGGGTGCAGAACATCGCCCACTTCTTCCGGATCATCGAGCGGTTCTCCCGTGTGACGAACTACGATCGCGTCCCGTGGTTCATCGACTACCTCGACGCCCTGATCGAGGCCGGTGACAACCCGCCGGTCGGGGAGGCGGAGTGGGACGAGGACGCGGTGAACGTCCTCACCATCCACCAGGCGAAGGGGCTCGAGTTCCCGATCGTCTTCCTCGTCGGGCTCGTCTCGGGGAGGTTCCCGTCGGCCCACCGCCGCGATCCGATCCCCCTCCCCGATCCGTTGGTGAAGGACATCCTCACCAGCGCCGACTTCCACCGTCAGGAGGAGCGGCGGCTGTTCTACGTCGGGATGACGCGGGCGAAGGAGGCGCTGTATCTCACGAGCGCACAGGACTACGGGGGGAAGCGGCCGCGCAAGCCGAGCCTGTTCGTCTCCGAGGCGCTCGACCTTCCGCCGATGAAGCTGAAGATCATCAAGGGATCGCCCCTTTCCGCGATCACCCGCCACGGGAAGGGAAAGGCCGAGTCCCCGGCCCTCATCCCGCGCGGGGAGAGGATCATCGAGCTCAGCCACCAGAAGATCGACGACTACCTGACCTGCCCGATGAAGTACCGCTACATCCACGTCCTCAAGGTCCCGATCCGCCAGCACCACACCGTGATCTACGGCTACGCCATCCATCAGGCGATACGCCTCTACAACATGAACCGACTGGCCGGGCGGGAGACCCCGCTCGACCAATTGAAGGAGGTCTTCCGGCGCTACTGGCAGGCGGAGGGGTTCCTGACCCGCGCCCACGAGGAGCTCCGGTTCCAGGAGGGTCTAGAGGCCCTCTCCGCGTTCCACGCCCACGCGTGCTCAGACGGGGCCCCCGCCCACGTCGAGCGCCGGTTCGCGTTCACCGAGGGCGGGGTGAAGGTCGTCGGGATCTTCGACCGGATCGACATCACAGACGGTGAGGGGGTCATCATCGACTACAAGACCTCACAGATCGCCGATTCCAAGCAGGCGGACAAGCGGACGAAGGAGAGCCGCCAGCTTGCGATCTACTCCCTCGCCTACGAGAAGCTGTTCGGCAAGCTCCCCGCCCGGGTGGAGCTTCGCTTCCTCACCCCGAGGCTGATCATCGGAAGGGACGTCCCGGACGAGCGGACAATCGAGCGGGCGCGAGCCGACATCGCGGCCGCGGCGGAGGGGATCCGCGCCGAGCGGTTCCCGGCGGAACCGACGTACAACGCCTGCACCTACTGCCCGTACCGCTCGATCTGCCCGGGGGACAGATCTGAGTGAACCCGGATCAGCCCTCAGATCCCTCGAGGTCGGCCGGATCGATCAGGTAGTCGGCCCAGAGCGACTCGATGTCGTAGAACTCGCGCGCTTCACGTTCGAGGATGTGGATGACGAAATCCCCGTAGTCGAGGACGATCCAGCGGCGCTGATCGAGCCCTTCGCTGTGGAACGGCTTCACCGGGAGGCCGATCCGAAGGGCGTTCACGAGCGCCTTGGCGTGAACCGGGTTGTCCGTGCCGACGACGACGAAGTGCTCGGTCGGGATCGACACCTCGGACAGATCGATGAGGACGATCTCTTGCCCCTTCTTCTCCCTGAGGATCGCGATCGCCCTCCGGAGGACGTCGAACTCACCCATCACTCCCCGATCTCCAATCCGGCACCGGCGATCAGGATCAGATCGGTCCCCATCGGGATCAGCTCCTTCAACGCCTCGTAGTGGTCGGCGAACGCATCCGGGAAGACGATCTTCACCCGGCTCGGAAGGGCATCGCGGAGGACCCATCCCTTCGCCTCGTCGGAGAGGACGACGATGTAGCTCGTCTCGTAGGAGAAGGTATCGGCGTTCCCGATCCTGGTGACCCGGAAACCGCGGGCACGGAGATAGTCGGCCGTACGCGTCGCCATCATCCGGATTCCGTTCCCGTTGAAGACGGCGACATTCACCTCGCTCGGAGTGAGAAGCTCGAGCCCCTTGAGGGAGCCGGCGACGATCCGCTCCATCTCCACGACCTTCGGCCGGAGGTAGGTCTCACCGTCAATCGTGACCTCATCGCCAGGTATGACCGGCATCCGAAGCCGATCGAGGGGGATCCCGCGGATCGAATCGGATAGAGCGCGAAGGTCGCGGAGGGATAGGTTCGTGACGACCTTCCCTTTCAGCGAACGGACGATCCGATCGACCTTCCCAGCCTCGCGGCCGACGAACCCATCCGCAACGATCGCCTGAAGGAGCCTCTGTCCCCGCGCTGTCCGGTCGACATCGGATCGACCCCGGAGGTAGGCGAGGGCCGTTTCGCCGTCGAACCGCTGCCCTCCCGGGCGGATGTGAACCTCAACCGGCGGGTCGGCCGATCGGTCGAGATAGACGACCTCCGCTTCCACGTCGACGGTGAGCCCGCCGAACTCATCCACTAACCACTTGAACGAAGGTTCATCGATAACAAGGTAATAAGGGAGCTCGACCCCGAGGAGACCTGTAAGGCGATCGCGCACCCCCTCAACGCCGACCTCGGCGTATCCATCCCCCAACCGGCTGAACGAGAGGTCGGACAGCTTCACCCGCACATCGGGCGGGACGAAGAGGAAGAGGTCGTCGCTGCCGGCGCCGACGCTCAAAACGATAAACGGATCGGTTATCTCTCCTTGAGAGGTCATGAATAGGAGGATGTTCGTCCTCTGACCGGGGGTCTCAAACCGGCCGGGGGTACGCTCGGAGATGAAGTACCAACAGAGGAGCGCAACGACGAGTATGGCGCCCGATATGACGACTATAAGAACCGGTTTTCGAATCGCGTTCCCCCTCATACTCGTTCCTCTCATCCGACGCTAGCACACGCTAACGCAAATGTCAACCGGATAGGCCAGCTGCTCGATTTGACGGGACTGTGAAGTTCGCTATCCTTGAGCCGCTATGGAAAGCCGATCGGGCCGTCTTACAATCATCCTCGCACACCACGATTGATATGCCCCGACCCTCCATCACGATCGTCACGTTCGGCTGCCGCGTCAACCAGTACGAAACCGAGGCGATGCGCCGGATCCTCGCCGCCGACTACGAGCTGCGCGATGAAGGAGGGGACGTCTTCCTCCTGAACGCGTGCACCGTGACCGCCCTCGCCGAACGGAAGGCGAGGCAAGCGGCCCGGAGGATCCGGCGGGAGAGGCCGGATACCCTGATTATCCTCGTCGGCTGCCTCGCCGACGCCGTATCCCAGGGATTGACCCGATTCGAGGAGGCCGATCTCCTCGCCGGGAACGCCTGGAAGGGGAGGATCGATCGGGCGGTCGCTGCCGTATTATCCGGGAGACGGGGGATCCTCCCTACCATCGATCATCCCCCCCTCGATTCGGAGATCGCCGGCGGGCCGGGAGGGAGGATCCGGGCGTACCTGAAGGTCCAGGACGGCTGCTCCCGCGCCTGCACCTACTGCCGTCCGCGGCAGCTCCGAGGACCGGCACGGAGCAAGTCGATCGAAGCGGCGGTCGCGGAGGCGGAGCGGATCCTCTCGCTCGGCTACCCGGAGATCGTCATCACCGGGATCAACCTCGCCGAATATCGACCGAGGGACGGCTCGCTCGCCGTTCTCCTCCGCTCGCTCTCCCGATTCGAGAACCTCCGTCGTCTCCGGATCGCCTCGATCAACCCCGATGGGATCACCCCGGAGCTCGTCGACTCATTCGTCGAAGGGGAGCGCGCCTGCCCCCACTTCCACATCCCCGTCCAGTCCGGGGACGATCGGGTCCTGAGGAGGATGCGACGCGGATATACGGTCTCCGGTTACCGGGAGCGGATCGAACTTATCAGGGATCGCCTCCCGGATGCGACGTTCGGTACGGACATCATCGTCGGTTTTCCCGGGGAGGATGAACCGGCGTTTCAGGGGACCTGTCGGCTCGTCGAGGAGATCGGATTCGCCAACATCCACGTCTTCCGGTACTCACCCCGGCCGGGGACGGAAGCGGCGAGGTACGAAGGGAGGGTGAGCGAACGGGTGAAGCGTCTCCGGGCAGAGACCGTCATTCGGATCTGGGAGGCTGGGCTTCGCCGCCTCCTTGACACCCGCGTCGGTTCGGCACAAGATGTCCTGGTCGAAGGGCGCCGGGATGGGAGCTGGTACGGTTACACACGCGACTACCTGCACGTCTCGTTCACGGCCGATCGCGATATCGAAATCGGTGAGGAGCGGGGCGTCCTGATCACCGGCGTCGATGAGGGAAGACTGAAAGGAGAGGATGAAGAACGACTCACAGGCCGAGATCACGCTCCGTGACAACGCGGAGGCGACGGCGATCCTCGGCCAATTCAACCGGAACCTAAAGGAGATCGAGAAGAGCTTCTCGACCCGGATCATCGCCCGAGGGGAGAAGATCAGGATTGAAGGGCCGGCCGAAGAGGTGGAACAGGTCCGATCCCTGTTCGAGAAGCTCCTCGACCTTGTCGAGGGGAAGCATTACCCCTCCCCGGCCGATATCCGCTATCTGATCGAGCAGATCAAGGCGGGCGTCGGGGTCGAGGGTGTCCTATCGGACGTCGTGCGGGTGACGCACTGGGGGGAGGAGATCCGGGCGAAGACGGTCGGGCAATACCGTTACGTCAAGGCGATTCGCGAAAGCGACATAACGTTCTCCATCGGTCCGGCCGGGACGGGGAAGACGTACCTCGCCGTCGCCATGGCGATCGACTACCTGAAGCGGGAGCGGGTGAAGCGGATCATCCTGACCCGACCGGCGGTCGAGGCGGGTGAGGAGCTTGGTTTCCTCCCCGGCGACATCCAGGCGAAGGTGAGCCCGTATCTGCGGCCGCTCTACGATGCGATCTTCGACATGATCCCGGTGAGCGAATTCGAGAAGCTGACCGAGCACGGGAGAATCGAGATGGCTCCCCTCGCGTTCATGCGCGGCAGGACCTTGAACAACAGCTTCGTCATCCTCGACGAGGCGCAGAACACCACCTCCACCCAGATGAAGATGTTCTTGACGCGGCTGGGGTTCCACTCGAAGGCGATCATCACCGGCGACATCACCCAGGTCGACCTCGAAGAGCACGCCTCCGGCCTCATCTCCGTCCAGAAGGTCCTCTCCGGGATAGAAGGAATATCGTTCGTCTACCTCGATAAGACGGACGTCGTCCGCCATCCCCTCGTCGCCCGAATCATCGAGGCGTACGAGCGGAGCGAGCGGAGGAAACCGACCGGCTAGCCCTCCCCTTGGTCCGAGGGGGAAGGAGTGCTATCCTGGCCTCGAGGAGGCGGCCGAATGAGAGGGAGGATGAAGGGTTCACTGCCGATCGCAATCGCCATCTGTATCCTGTCCGGCGTCGCATGGGGATCCTCCCCGACGGTGGTAATCAACGAGGTCGCGTGGGGGGGGAGCCCCCTCGATCCGAAGGCGGAATGGATCGAGCTCGTGAACGGATCGGATGAGGAGATCGATCTTTCCGGCTGGCGCCTCGTTTCATCGGACGGGGCGCCGGACATCCTCCTTTCGGGGAGGATCGGACCGCTCGACGGTGAAGACCCGAAAAGCGGATATTTCCTCCTTATACGCAGAGGGGGAGCGATCCCCGGAGTCGAACCGGACGGGGTCTACACCGGTGCCCTCACCGATCGGGGCGAGGCCCTTTATCTATACGACCGAGACGGAAAGCTGGTCGATACCGCAAACCTCCCGGTCGAGGGAGAGGCCAGTAGTTGGCCGGCCGGGACGAACGGACGGGGGGATCCCCCGTTCTGCTCGATGGAGCGGGTCGATTACCGCTTACCCGACCGGCCGGACAACTGGACGACGTGCAGGTGCAACACCCCTGACCGAGATGAGGTATGCGGGACACCGAAGCGGGAGAACTCATCGTTCAACCTCCCCCCTGTCGCAGGGATGACATACGCACCCGAGTATCCCTCTCCCGGGGAGGAGGTCGTCTTCGACGCCGGTCCCTCCTTCGATGAGAACGACCCGATCGTATTCTACACCTGGGACTTCGGGGACGGCTCGATCGCATCCGGCCAGACCGCAAGCCACACCTACGCTGCAACCGGGATCTACCGGGTCGAATTAACGGTCGAAGACTCGAAGGGAGGATCGACGACGATCTCCGCGCATATCACCGTCTCCTTCCCCACCCCTCCGATCCCCGATTTCAGCGTCATATCCGAGGAAGGAAGGGTCCTCCGCGTCGGGGACTCCATCACCTTCCGGGATGAATCGAGCGGGGAGGGGATCGGGATCGTCGGCTGGGAGTGGGAGTTCGGGGACGGGACGAGCGGGGAGGGGAGTTCGGTAGCACATACCTACTCGGAACCGGGGGAATACACCGTCTCCCTAACCGTGACCGATGAACGCGGATCGAGGGCGACTCAGACCGATTCGGTTCTGATCGCAAGCCTTCCCCCTACGGCGCGGTTCACCGTCGAGCCTCCGGTACCGACCGCCGGGGAGAGGGCTGAGTTCGCCGCCGCGGGGTCGTTCGATCCCGACGGGAAGATCGCGAAATTCCGGTGGGACTTCGATGGGGACGGTACGATCGACCTAGAGACGGAAGACCCGACCGTGACATACACATATCGAGAGGGCGGGACGGCCCTACCGACCCTGTGGGTGATCGATGAGAACGGGGATACATCGGAGGCGTATACGGTCGAGATCCGGGTGAACGCCCCGCCGGTAGCCGGATTTCAGATCTCCTCCTTCGCCGCGATGGAGCTCGAGGGGATCGCCTTCACCGATTGTTCGTACGATGAGGATGGGACGATCACCGCTTGGCGATGGGATTTCGGCGACGGGGAGACGTCTTGCCAGAGTTCATCCACCCACGCATTCAAGGCCGATGGGGACTACACCGTCTCCCTCACCGTCACCGACGATGACGGTGCGCAGGGTACGGCCGACGCTCTCGTAACCGTCACCAACCTCCCCCCTGTCGCCTCGCTCAGCGTGGATCAGACGATCCGCCCGACAGGGGCGGAGTTCAGGTTCGACGGTTCGGGATCGAACGATCCGAGCCCCGCCGGGAGGATCGTAGCCTATGAATGGGACCTCGATGACGACGGGGGTTTCGACCTGAAGACAACCTCCCCCACCCTATCCTACGCCTACGCCGATGATGGGGTATACCGCGTACGCCTCCGCGTCACCGATGACGACGGTGCGAGTGCAACCTCCGAGCCGGTGACGGTGACAGTGGAGGATCGGCCGGCGGTGGTCAGCCGGGTCGAGTTCACCCCCCTCGAACCGACCGATGGGGACGAGGTGTCGTTCGTCCCGACCGCCTTCGATCCGGACGGAACGATCATCTGCTGGCTATGGGAGTTCGGGGACGGATCCATGGCGGACGTCGAAACCCCCTCGCACACGTTCCAAGACGACGGGGTATACCCAATCTCGCTCACCGTAACCGACGACGACGGGATGAAAACAGTATTTCAGGTTGAGATCGAGGTTGCAAACGCCCCTCCGATCGCCGAGTTCACGGCAACGGTGAATGGGGATAAGGTCACGTTCGACGCCCGATCCTCATACGATCCGAGCCCGAACGGACGGATCGCCCATGTCGCCTGGGACTTCGGGGATGAGACGACATGCCCCGGCGAGGGGGGCGGGTGCGACGGGACCGACCCGCTCAGGCCGGTCCATACCTTCCCGGCCCCTGGCGTTTACACGGTCAGATTGATCGTCATCGACGAGGATGGCGGGATCGGAGGGGCCGAGCGTCGGATCAGGATAACAGGGTGAGGAAGGTGACGATGTTCAACATCCGGGAGGCAGTGAGGGAAGACAACGAGGAGCTCCTCCGTCTTGAGGCAAAAAGCCCGCAGGGGACTGGGGTGGCGATCGTCATCGATCGCGACGACTATTTCTACCGCTCGGCCCTCCACGACAACGGGAAGGTGATGATCGCCGAGGAGGAGGGGAAGATCGTCGGGGTGATGGCCTACGCGCTGAAGGACGTCCTCATCGGCGGGGAAGAGGAGCGCGTCGCCTACTTCTACGACCTCCGCGGCGAGGCCACCTACCGGCGGAGCATGAAGCGCGGCCTCTTCCGGCTGTGGAAGGCGGTCGAGGCCGAGATCGAGTCGGGGGGGGCGGCGTTCATCTACGGCCACGTGAAGGCGGACAATCACGCGTCGCTCACCGTGGCGACGAAGATGGGGGCGAAGATCGCGGCTTCATTCTCGGTCCTCTCGATCTCCACCCTCCCAGGGGAAGTGGAGGGGCTCGACCCGCACCTCGACCGGCTCGAGGAGGAGGTCTCCCGGCTCGAACGGATGGTCGGCGAACGCTCCCTCAGGCCGATCTCGCTCCGGGAACCGTACCTGCGCGGCGCGGAGCTCGGCTATCTGAACGGGATCTACCGGCTGGAAGAGGATGCCTCCTTCGCCCAGGTCAGCGCCTGGGACCTGTCGCGGATCTACCGGGGCCGTGTCGTGAGGATGCCGATCACCCTCCGTCTCCTCGGCCTCCTCCTCAACCCGGCCGCCCGGTTCCTCCCCCTCCCCCGCATCCCCAAGGTCGGGGAGCGGATCGCCTACCTTCAGCTGTTCGACCCGGTCTGTCAGGGGAAGGAGGGAAACAGGCTGATGAAGGAACTGTTAGGGAAGCTGCAACGGGCTGCGTATGCGAACGGGTTTGACATCATCACCCTATTCGCCTACCAGGACGACCCGCTCGCCGGAGTACCGAGGTTCTTCCCCCAGAAGGTCCTTCACTACCACACGATGGTCTGGCCGATCCTCTCCGAGGAACTCCCGCCCCGCCCCTTTTACCTCGACATCCGCGACATCTAGGTTCACGCGGCAATTCGATACCCGAACCCCCGGACGGTGACGATCAGCCGGGGATCCTTCGGGTTCTCTTCCAGCTTTCTCCGCAAGAGATAGATGTACTTCTGCACGTCCTGGACCGTGGCGTGGCCGCGCGGCCACAGCCTCCTGCGGATCTCACCGCTTGAGAAGACGCGGCCGGGAGAGGAGTAAAGGAGGCGGAGGAGCTCGTACTCCTTGGGGGAGAGGGTGACCCGCCTCGCGCCGACGATGACCTCCTTCCGGACATCATCGATCCGAAGATCGATCCCCGGGCGGGCGGCAGCGAGCGTCCGGCGGACGACAGCGGCGATCCTCGCCTTCAACTCATCGAGGTTGAACGGGATCGAGACGACGTCGTCCGCCCCTCCGGTGAGCGCCCGCACCCGATCCTCGGCCCGGCCGAGAGCGGTCACCACCACGATCGGGGGCCCCACCTCCCGGAGCTGGGCGAGGAGCTCCCACCCCTCATCGTCGGGATGATCGATCCCAAGGAGGAGGAAGTCTCCTCTCCCCGCATTGAGGAGATCACGCGCCTCAGCGACGGTCTCGACGATGGTGACGTCGTATTCAGGGGAGAGCCCCTCCTCAAGGAGGTCGGCCGTCGCCGGATCGGACTCGCGGATCAGGATACGTACTCGGGTCATTTTCGTCCGTTCGAAGGGTTTAACCTATCCAAATGGAGGGGATTCAATCGGGCTTCTCCCCCTCGCCCGTCTTCCTCTCGCGCCGGAGGAACGTCGGGAGATCGAGGTCCTCATCCGTCGAGATCCTCTCCCGGCGGGGCTGCCCGCGGTGCTCCTTCCCGACCGTCCCTCCCTCATGAAAGTCGGCGGCGATCACCGTGATCCGTATCCGGCCCGTCAGGTCATCCCGGACGACCGCGCCGAATACGAGATCCGACTCGGTCGCGGTGGCGCGCCTGATCTGATCGGCCGCGACCGTCACCTCTCCCAGGGTGAGGTCTCTCCCACCGGTAACGTTCATGATGAGCTTCCGCGCCCCCCGGATCGAGTTCCCCTCGAGGAGCGGGTTGGTGCTCGCGATCTTCGCCGCTGCGATCGCCCTCCCCTCCCCCGACGCCTCTCCCATCCCCATCATCGCGTCGCCGGCGCCGGCAAGGACGTTCCGGATATCGGCGAAGTCGAGGTTGATCAACCCGCGGATCGTGATCAGATCGGATATCCCCCGGACCCCTTGGTGAAGGATCCCATCCGCCAGCTCGAACGCCCGGAGCATCGGCATCCCCTTGGCGCTCGTCTCGAGGAGGCGATCGTTCGAGACAACGATCAACACGTCGGCCGCTTTTCTCAGCTGGTGCAACCCCTCCTCGGCCCGCTCCCGGCGCGTCTCCCCCTCGAACGAGAACGGAAGGGTCACCACGCCGACCGTGAGGGAGCCGGCCTCCTTGGCGATCTCGGCGATCACCGGCGCGGCACCCGTCCCGGTCCCGCCCCCCAATCCGGCGGTAACAAAGACGAGGTCCATCCCCTGCACGAGGCGGGCGATCTCCCAGCGGGACTCGAGCGCCCCCTTCCGTCCCTTGTCGACGTCTCCGCCCGTCCCCCGGCCGCCGGTGATCTCCGTGCCGAGCTGGAGCTTCTCCCCGACCGTCGATGCATCGAGTACCTGCTTATCCGTATCGACGGCGACGAGGCGGACGCCGTATAGGCTCTCCTCCTGCATCCGCGTCACGGCGTTCACCCCACCGTCCCCGATCCCCACCACAAGGAGGCGGGCGGGGGGGCGGTCGGAGTGGAGCGGGTGCGGACGTCCATCAGACCGGGCCTCGCCGATTATGATCTCACGCTCCCCGATCAGGCGTCCGACCACCTCGGCCAGCTTCTCCAACTTCTTCAGGGAGTACTCCCGTTTGTACCGGCTGTCGATGGTGATCGTAAGCCTCTCAGCGGTGAGGTCTATCTTATCTTCATCTTCCGGAAGGCAGGCACGGAGGATCCTGTCATCGATCGCGGAGCGGATCTCCCTCCACACCCCCTCGACCGATCCTCCGCCCTTCTTCCCTTCCATCCGATCGTCTTCGTTCATGGCAAGCTCCTCGCCCCATTCTGTACGGCGAAACCGCCCAAGTCAATCCCGCTGGACGGCGTTTGCCGCGCTTATGGGGGTAAACTACCATTTCGGTATGAGCCTCGAAAGCGTATGGAACGTGTTGAGATGGATCCTCGCCGCCCTCGCCGCCGGGTTCATCGGGCAGTTCGGAAGATTCCTCGCCATCAGGATAATCGAGCGGAGGAGGAGGGCCGAGATCGAGCGGAGGGGAAACGCCGAATCGCTCCCGTATGAACTGGAGAAGACACGGATCGAGGAGCTTCAGAAGATCGAAAAGAAGAGGGCAAAGGCGGAGGTAAAGAGGCTTAAGAAGCTGAAAAAGGACGAGCCTGGTTAGTCCTTCTTCTTCTCAACGTGGGCGACGATTTCCATCCCGTTGTAGTAGCCGCAATGCGGGCATACGCGATGAGGGAGCTTTATCTCATGGCAATGCGGACACTCGCTCGTTGCGAGCGGGTCCATCTTCTTCCAATGATTCCGGCGCATCCGCCCCTTGGAAGCGGACGTCCTATACTTCGGTACTGCCATCTCTCCTCCCCCTATCGGCAAGCGGTCATGCTACAGAGAAGGAAGTTTAAGCGCCAGTCCCCTTCGAATCAACCTCGATGATGATCGTGACCGGCCCGGCGTTCACCGACTCGACCGCCATCTTCGCCCCGAAGCGGCCGGTCTCGACATCGACCCCCTCAGCACGGAGGGCAGCGACGAACCCATCGAACAGGGGACGTGCGACATCGGGAGGGGCGGCGGTGGCGAAGCTCGGCCGGCGTCCCTTCCTCGTATCGGCGTACAGGGTGAACTGAGAGACGGCGAGGACCGCGCCGCCGACATCGCGTAAGGAGAGGTTCATCCTCCCCGAATCGTCCTCGAAGATCCGAAGCGAGACGATCTTTGATGCCAGCCTCCCCATGTCGAGGGTCGCATCCTGAGAGGAGATCCCGACGTAAAGGAGAAGCCCCTCCCCGATCCCGGCTATCCGCTCGCCATCGACGTCGACGGAGGCCCGTTTCACCCGCTGAACGACGAGGCGCACCTCAACCCTCTTCCTGAAGGCGTTCGGCGTAAGCGATCAGCCGCTGCATCGCCTGATCGCTCAGGGTGGATGCGCGGGCGCGGAGGACGAGCTCGAGCCGCTCCCGCGTCATCTGCGCCTTTATGCTCCGATGGAACGCCTCCTCGACCAGGCGGGGGGCGCGGAAGTTGGCGTCCCGGTCGACGTAGTTCACCCGCCAGCGGGGGAACTGGTTGAGCAGCCCGATCGCGATCTCGATCAGGTGCTTTATGTGCGGGGAGCGCGTCTCAAACACCCCGTTTATCCGATTCGCCAGAAGCTGGTTATCGGTGAAGAAGATCACCGATTCGGGGCTGTAGGGGAGGGTATGCCGACACGCCTCGATCAGAGCCCGGTATTCGGCGACCTCGCTCGTCGCCCGGCCGATCAGGCGCGACACCTCCTCAACGACGTTCCCATCCTTGTCGGTGATCGCAATCCCGATGCTCGCCTCGCCCGGCTCGCCCCGCGATCCGCCATCGACGTACACGAATAGTTTATCCATCCTTTGGGTCCACCAGGATTCGAACCTGGGACCGACCGGTTATGAGCCGGTTGCTCTGCCGCTGAGCTATGGACCCTGCTACCCGACTATAAGTTCGCCCCCCTCAGCCTGTCAAGGATCCTGATCGCCTCCATTGCCGCAACCCACCGGCTGTGTTAGGATCTCCGGGAAGGAGGGGGTCGGATGAGGGCTTTGCTGGAGGGAATAGCGAGGAGTGTAGGATCGTTCGTCGAGCTCCGCTACCATGCGCGTACGACGAAGCGGATCGCCGTGCGGAACGGTGGGGTGGAGGAGTCATCGAGCGTCCGTCTGGTCGGGGTCGGGGTCCGTGCGCTCGTCGATGGAACGTTCGGATTCGCAAGCACCTCCGATTTGAGCGAGGAAGGGATCAGAAGGGCGGTGAATGCAGCGGTCGAAGCGGCCCGGACCGCGGGAAGGGCAAAGCGGGAGAGGATCGAGAATCTCGCGACCGGTCCGTTCGCCAGCGGGATCTTCCCTCCCCCGACCGATGATCCCCTCGGTGATCACCCTCTGGAAGAGAAGCTGGATCTCGTCCTTTCGATCGATGCACGGGTAAGGAAGTCAGCGGCCGAGATCGTCTCCTCCTCGGTCGCCTACGCCGAGATCGAGGATGAGAAGGTGATCGTCACGAGCGACGGGGCCTCGGCCCACCTGTTCGACTCGAAGCCGGAGATCCGCGTCATCGCCGTGGCGGAGAGATCGGGGGATCAGACGATGGGGTTCGACTCGGTCGGGATAACCGGGGGATGGAGCGAGTTGCTGGGCCGGAAATCCCCCGAGGACCTCGCCGATTCCGCCGTCCGCCGCGCCGTCGACCAGCTGAGCGCGGGATACGCCAAGGGGGGTTCATCGATCGTCGTTCTGAACCCCGAGCTCGTCGGGATCCTGACCCACGAGGCGATCGGGCACACGGTCGAGGCGGACCTCGTCCTCGGCGGGGCGATAACGGCCGGGAAGATCGGTCAGCGAGTCGCATCCGACCTCGTCACCCTGTGCGACAGCGGACGATCGGAGCACCTCCCGCACGCCGTCGGGACGATCCCGGTCGACGACGAGGGGATACCGGCAGAGAGGACGGTGATCATCGAGGAGGGGATCCTCCGCTCCTACCTACACAATCGGGAGACGGCCGGGCGGTTCGGCGTAGCCCTTACTGGGAACGCACGCGCGTTCACCTACAGCGATCCGCCGATCATCCGGATGCGGAACACCTACATCGAACCCGGGGAGACCCCGTTCGAGGAGATGATCGGCGGGATAGCCGCCGGGTACTACCTGTGCGGCCTCGGCATGAGCGGCCAGGCCGACTCGAACGCCGAGTTCATGTTCGGGGTGAGGGAGGCACGGATCATCGAGGATGGGAGGATCGGCGGGCTCGTCCGCGGGGTGACGATATCGGGGAACGCGTTCCAGGTGCTGGAGTCGATCGATGCGGTCGGAAACGACTTCGCGTGGGACAACGGATCCGGCTACTGCGGGAAGGGGCAGCCGGCGAAGGTCGACGCCGGCGGCCCGCACGTCCGCTGCACGCTGACGATCGGAGGGAGACAATGATGAACGTCGAGGACCTCGCCCACATCTGCCAGGAAGGGGTCGATTACGCACGCGGGTTCGGGGCCGACCGGGCCGAGGTCTACGGGGAGGCGACCCGAAGGCTCGCAGCGACGATCGAGAAGGATGACCTTCAGCTGTCGGAGAGCCACGCGGAGACAACGGTCGGGATCAGGGCGTTCGTCGGCGACCGCGTCGGGTTCGCGAGTACGAACGACATCTCAGGTTTGAAACAGGCGTGTCAGGACGCCGTCGCACTGGCGAAGTCCTCCCCGGGTGATCCGCACAACGTCCTCCCTGAACCGGCAAAGATCGAACCGCTCGACGGGATCTACGACCCGGCCGCCGAGGGGTTCAACGAACGGGACGCCGTCGCCTCCGCCATCCGGATGCTCGAGCTGGCGCACTCGATCGACCGGCGGCTGATCCTCGGGGACGCCAGCTTCACGGCCGAGGTCTTCAGCCGGGCGATCGCAAACACCGCCGGGCTTAGGGCGAGCGAGAAGGGGAGCCTGTTCACCTACTTCGCCCTGGCGACGGCGAAGGAGGGGGATCTCGTCTCCAACTTCGACTTCCAGTTCGACGCCTCCCGCTCCGTCGATGGGATCGACGTCGAGCCGATAACCCGGAGGGCGTGCGAGAACGCGCTCGGCTCCCTCGGGGCGGGGAAGGGGAGGAGCTTCAACGGTACGGTCGTCCTCTCCCCGAACGCCGCCCTCGACCTCCTCGTCTCGCTGATCCTCTTCCAGGCGAACGCGAGAAACTCCCTGAAGGGGATGAGCCGGTGGAAGGATGCGATCGGCCGGCCGGTCGCGGCGTCCACCCTGACGGTGATCGACGACGGCCGGTTGAGCGGCGGGGTGGCGAGCTCATCGTTCGATCGGGAAGGGGCACCTCACCGGAGGGTCACCCTGATCGAAGACGGGAGGCTCGCCTCGTTTTTGCACAACGCATACACCGCCGATGCGCTCAAAACACCGAACACCGCTCACGGATCCGGTTCGGCCCGGTCGGTCCCTGGGATCGGCCCGACGAACCTCTCGATCCTCCCGGGGGAGGGGTCGAAGGAGGATATGATCTCCGATGTGAAGGAGGGGCTGTTCGTCACCCGGTTCTCGGGGAACACGAACCCGATCTCCGGCGACTTCTCCGGGGTGGCGAAGGCGGCGTACCTGATCGAGAACGGGAAGCTCTCCCGCCCGGTCGCCGGGACCCTGGTCGCGGGGAACGCGTTCTCCGCCCTTGAGGGGATCGCAGGCATCTCAGAGGAACGGGAGAGGATCTACAACTTCACCCTCCCCTACCTCAGGCTGGAAGGTATCTCCGTCACGGCCGAGTAGATCACTCCCAGCGGACGGTCAGGGACTCCCCGAGCGATCTAAGATCGTCCGCTTCCCGGCCCTGGCACGCCGCAAGGTCACCGCGGACGAGGAGGACGACCGTCCCTTCCAGGACGACATGGGCAACCCCGTAGGAGAGGATCCCTTCTTCAGCCGTATAGACGACCCTCACCCTCCGGATCTCAGGGGGAGCGCAAATCAACTCCTCGAAGTAGCCGAACTCCCGCTCGAAACAGGGATCGACCGCCTCCCACGCCGTTTCGATCGCACGCACGGCTGCCAGGTCGTCGAGGCAGACGACCCATCCCTCTACCTCCTCCAGCGGATCGGTGAGATGAAGGATCCCTCCCTCCTCCTCGGTCCGCCACCCGATGGGGACCACTAACTCGAATCGCCCGGAAGGATCGGCGTAGGTCCTAGCAGCGACCCTTTCGAGCGATGAGACCTCGACGGGGGTAGGCCCCTCATTGTTGACGTATACGATCGAATAGGCGGCAATGATGATCCCGATCCAAAGCCCGAGAAGGATCATCGCGTTTTTCATCGTCGCACCTCCCCTCGCCCCGGGTCCACTCACCCGTCGGCGATCCCCTCTTTTGACCCATTCTATTACGATCCGGTCGGCCGGCCAAACCCGACCTAGGCCGGTTGTCAACGCTGGTGAAGCGGACTACAATCTATTCGGTGAGGTGGATGAAGAGGGTTCCTGATCTATTGACGCTTTCACGGGGGTTCATCGCCGTCGCTATCTTCTCCCTCGGGTTCGTGGGAAGATCGGCGCTCAACACCGTGATCCTCCTCACGATGCTCGGATGGACGACCGACATCCTCGACGGGAGGCTGGCGCGGAAGTACAAGACCGATTCGACCTGGGTCGGAGAGCAGGAGTTCACGTTCGACATGCTGATGGTCTTCGCCGGCCTCTGCTTCCTAGTGATGACCGGGCTGATCCCGTTCCTCCCGGCCGTGATCTACGTCGCCGTCGCCGCTGCGTTCATCGCCTATTTCCGCTCCAAGTCGGTCACCATGTCGTTCGCATTCCCCGTCGTCGCCCTCCCGCTCGTCGTCGCCTACTTCGAATCGCCGGCCGGTGCGATCTGGTATGCCGCTTGGATCGTGACTGCGCTGATCTTCGACTGGAAGCGGTTCAAAGGGGTTGTACGGGAATTCATCGAGAACGCAAGGAGCATCGTCAAACGCTAGAGGAGCCGGTCGGGACGGGCCTTCCCCATGTGGGCGTACGCCCGCTCCGTCGCTATCCTCCCCTGCGGTGTCCGTTGGATGAACCCGCGTTGGAGGAGGAACGGCTCAACGACATCGGTGATCGTGTCCTTCTCCTCGGAAAGGGCGGCGGCGATCGTCTCCAACCCGACCGGCCCTCCCCCGAACTTGTCGATCAGAAGATCGAGGAGGGCGCGATCGAGCTCGTCGAGGCCGACCTCATCGATCTTGAGCATCTCGAGCGACCTGCGGGCGACATCGAGATCGATCTTCCCCTTTCCTTTCACCTCGGCGTAGTCGCGCGTCCGGCGGAGGAGGCGGTTGGCGATCCGCGGCGTCCCGCGCGCCCGCTTCGCCAGCTCCCTCGCCCCGTCCTCCGTCACCTCGATTCCGAGGAGCCTCCCCGAGCGGATGATGATCTCCTTCAGCTCATCGAGCGAGTAGAACCCCAACCGGAATGAGACCTCGAACCTATCGCGCATCGGAGCCGATATCAGCCCGGCGCGCGTCGTCGCGCCGACGAGGGTGAACGGGGGGAGGTCGATCCTGAGCGACTGGGCGTTCGGCCCTTCGCCGAGGATGATGTCGATCTTGTACTCCTCCATCGCCGGATAGAGGATCTCCTCCACGTTCCGGCGGAGACGGTGGATCTCGTCGATGAAGAAGAGATCGTGCGGCCGAAGATTCGTCAGGATCGCAGCGAGATCCCCCGCCTTCTCGATCGCCGGGCCGGAGCTGATCCGGATGTTCACCCCCATCTCCGCAGCTATTACCGCGGCCACCGACGTCTACCCCCTTCCCCGACGCCCCGCCCTCCTCACCTAATCC
>CAZGRE010000018.1:0-24844 GCA_964528085.1 uncultured Thermotogae bacterium
GACGGCGATGGAGTCCTCTCCCACCGCGCCGAGGAGCGGCCCCCATACCCAAGGAGCAGAAACTTGGGCGGTAATCATTCCGATTGGTGCCCAGATTAGCGCCGGTGAGACAATCAAGAAAAGCAGAACCCTTCTCGACATCACCCCTTGCCTCCTTCCTGAGGTAATGCTCAATTCCACACTTCGTAAACCATTCTGGCACAGGGGATAGATTTGGACAAGCGCATTGGTCCGAGCCTCCATGATTCCACTCTCATAAAAGAGGCGCCGCTATGGGGATGGCACTGTTGTGGCATCGTGAAAATCGACCTCCCAAACGAAGACCTTGGCATCTGAAGGTTTCTCCGCATATGCTCGGAGGCGCATTTTCGTCACCACTCCAGGAATAAAGGAAATTTGCATCCATTTTTCATCTTTGATCTCGCCATCGTAGACATCGACCCACTCACCATTTTTGTAAACGTCTATATCCCACTTGAGCATGAGATGGCCCCGGCGCGGCGAGTCGGGATTAGTGACGAATACGCGGAGCCCATCGCATAACAGACCGGGCTCTGAAACACGGAGAATAAGGTATGAGGTCCAACCTGGCCCAACTCGGTGCTCCGCCCAGGTTTCTATTTTGTCGTCATGTGCACGCTCTTCATGTTTCCAACTTGCCGATTCCTCAGCCGAAACGGGCGAGATCCATCTGCTGTCCGCTGGGAAAGAGATGTCGACAAAGCGTTCCGTGCTGTCAGTTGCCCCCTCATTGTCCGTAACAACGAGTCGCACGGTGTAAAAACCAACTGATGAGAAGACGTGCTCGATGATGGCCCCCGACGCGTTGGTGCCGTCCCCGAAATCCCAGGTGTAGGAGACGATGCTCCCGTCGCTGTCGCTCGAGGCGGATCCGTTGAACGTCACCGAGTCACCGACGCTCGGCGAGCTCGGAGTGAACGCGAACGCCGCGGTCGGCGGTTGGTTCGTCGGTATCGGGGTCAAGGTCACTGAAACGGTAGTCGTCATCCCGGCGGTGACCGTAACGTGGCGCGTCTCCGTCTCGTAACCGGCCTTCGACAGCCGGACGGTGTGTGCCCCCGGCGCTACGCCGCTCTGTTCGACCGGTGTCGTCCCGAACGGCATGCCGTCGACGGTGACGGCCGCCCCCGAGGGGGTGGAGAGGACGCGGAGCGTCCCGGTCGTCGGCGTCGGGGAGGCGATGGTGAACGAGAGGGTATCGAACGTCCAATCACCGCTTGGGAATTGTGATTGCATCGTGGCGATCACCGAGTTTCGGAATGAGCCGGGATCGGTGCTCAACACGGGGAATCCAAACCCGACCGACGTCGGGAACCCTGGTATTGGCCCCGTCGCTGCGAACAGGTAGAGCGTCTCCGACCCGGTCGGCTCGGTGACGCGGAGGGTGTACCCGCCCCCTGGGACCGTATGCGTCCCGGGTGTCGCGTAGTTGTTCGGCTCGAACATGTTCGGGTAGAGGAGGATGAGGCGTGAATCCGGCGTGACCTCGCACAGGTAGACGTACGCCGGCCGGTTTATCGTGTACGTGATCGTGATCGCCTCGTCCACCTCGTAGCTCGACTTCGGGAGGTAGAGCTGGCCGGAGAGAGGAGGCTCGGCCGCTGTGATGATCGCCTGTGTCGTGTCGGACGACTGCCCGCCCGCGGCGTAGACCGTGAGGGTCACGCTATACGTACCCGGACTCGCATACGTATGAGTCGGCGAGGCCCCTTGGGCGGTCGAGCCGTCCCCGAACGACCAGAGGTACGTCGTGATCGCGCCCGTCGAGCCGGAGCCGTCGAACGTTATCGGGCTTCCGACCGTCCCTGAGTACGGGCCGCCAGCATCGGCGACCGGTGGCGGCGGGGATGAGGCGTAGACCGTGATCGTCCGCGTGTTGTTCGTCTCATCGGATTCGCTCACCACACCCATATCGTCGGCGGTGGCGGTGAACGTCTCAGAGCCTGCCGATAGCGGGAGGGAGAGGTTGACCGTCGTGCTCGCGCCGGCTCCCAGCTGGGAGACGTACGTGTAGGTCGACGATGATATCCCTTGCAGGCGGACCCTGAACCAGGAGGAACTACCGCTCCCCGCGTTGGTCACGGTTATCGCGAAGTTAAGCTGTGTCCCGATCGTCGGGTTCGTCGGCGAATAGGTGATCCCACTGACGATGAGGTCGGGGATCGCCTGGGCCTGGACCTGGATCTGGGCTGTGGCGGTCGCGCTCGCTCCGCCGTTGTCGGTCACCGTCAGGCGGGCGGTGTACGCCCCGGTCGACGTGTACGTATGGCTCGTCGTCGCCCCGGATCCGCTCGTCCCGTCGCCAAAGTCCCACGTGTAGCCTGCGATCCACCCGTCGGGATCGTGTGAACCCGATCCGTCGAACGCTACGGGCGTCCCGACCTGGGGGTTCGTCGGCGAGAACGTGAACGACGCCGTCGGAGGCTGGTTCGGCGCTGCCGGCGGCTGGAGGTAGAGGCGGCCCGACCCGTAGATGTTCGGGCTCCCCATCGGGATCGTATGCGTCAATAACAAGGAACGGAGGGCAGCCCCGCTGAGCGTCGGCTGACCGGATAGGAGGAGGGCGGCGGCTCCGCTCACATGCGGAGCCGACCCGGATGTCCCGGCGAACGTCGTGTAGGGGACGGTCCCGGTCGTGACGTTGTCCGGTGCGCACAGGTCTGGCTTCGGTCGGCCGTCGTTCGTCGGCCCCTGGGAACTGTAGGGCTCCTGCGGACCGGTCGTGTAGTTGGAATAATTGATCGCACCGACGGCGACGACCTCGGAGACGTTCGCCGGAGCGAGGATCGAGCTCGATGCGATCGCCGGGGAGATCGTCTGATACAGGTTGTACAGCTCGAGCCTCCTCGAGCCGCTCCCCATGATCTTGACCGTATACGTCCCGCTCTGGGTGGCGGTGAGCTGGACCGACTCGGTCGGCTCTTCCGTTCCCGTTTGATGTTTCGTTGAAGAGGCGATCAAGGCATTGGAGGGGTCGTAGAGGTAGAGGTCGTAGTCGGTCGATGCGTACGGCCACTCGTTCCAGGTCAGATAAAGGACGATCTGTGAGCCGCTCGCGGCGTAGAACGTCACCGATTGATCGAGCCAACCGTCGCTGTTTTGATCGATGAACGCCCCCTCCCAATGGCTCTGTGCCTCGTTCCCGGCGGCGTTGGCCCAGAGGATCCCTCCGGTCGTTGCCCGCCTGGCGATGTCGGCGATTGTCCCCGTTCCGTCGTAGAAGTTCGTGTTGTACCAGCCGAGGGAGTGGTTGATGATGTCGATCCCGTTGTTTAGGCAGTAGGTCACTGCCTGGTCGAGGTCGACTTCGTCCGCGATCTTGATCAGGTAAAGCTGCGCGTCGGGGGCTATGTCGTGGATCACCTCAGCGACCGCCGTTCCGTGCGTCGTCCCGCTCGTCAGGCCGCTCCCGGTCAGGTCGTTCTCGACGACCGAGTACGGTAGATCCCCCCGCGCCTGCGCCTGGCTCAGCCCGGCGAATCCGAGGTCGATCACCGCGACCTTCACCCCGCTCCCGGTTATCCCTGCAGCGTGGTAGGCATCCGCGCCGATCGCTCCCACCCCCTCACTCGGCGTCCCCAGGGTGTAGGGGGTGTACGGCGGGCGGATGAACGCCACCCCGCTCAGCTGGGATGCAAGGGTGGCTAGCTGTGAGAGGGGGACGTTCACCTTGACCAGTCCGGACGAGGCTTCGATCGTCGAGCGGCTCACTCCCAATGCGGAGAGCGAGGCGACGTTCGCCGCGCTGCTCTGGCCGGGCCTCGATTCGAGGACGACGGTGACGGTCGACGTGGATGAAGAGAACGGGATTCCGAACAGGCTTGCCAGTCCGGCGATCGTCGCCTGCACGGATGAGGGGAGGGAATACGAGTACGTGCTCGCTGCCGTCCCCAGCGCCGCCTCGGCTGCGGCGAGGAGGACCTCGAGCGCCCCGTCGATCTTCGGGTTGTGCTCTGATGGGGGAAGCTTTTCCGTTCTGAACGCGGCCGCGGCAGGCGCCGTCGCGCCGGCCGTCGCCGTCTCTTCCCGTTCGGCCTCACCGGCGGCGGCGATCAGGAGCGAAACGGCGCTCTGGCGGTCCTCCGGCCAGGCGAGGACGGCGAGGAACCAGTCCGGGGCGAACGGGATCGCCACCCCGACCGGCCTCCCCCCGAAATGGAGGGGCTCCACGCCGGCCCGGCGCAGCTCGTCGACTACATCGGTCAGGTCGACGAGGTAGCGCGACAGGCTCGTCCCCCAGCTCTTCGGGACCATGAACAGGTTGTGGTTATCGGAATGGGAGAACGCCTGGATCACGATCTGCTGAGCGATGCTGCTCTGCGGATACGACCGGAGCGTGATCTCGATCCCGCTCTCTCCGGTAAACCGGTCGGCAAGCGCTTCCCACTCGCCTGCCGTCGAGCGCTCGATCCCGATTACGAGGGGTGTGGCCCCTCCTGCGACGATCGAGCCGATGGCGATGAGAAAGACCGAAAGAAGAATGATCCGCTTCATATGTTCCCCCTAATTATGGTGCAACCGGATGGTACGGCGGGCGGACGAGGCCGACCCCTGCCGACTCGGCGAGCCGGACGAGGGAGTCTATCGGGAGGAGGAGCTTCGCCGCGATCTCCGTCTCGCTCTGGACATACGCTGAGAACTCGGATGGGATGCTCCCACCCGGCAGCTTCTCGGCGACGACCTCTACGCGCAGGCCGGTGATGGACAGCCCCTTCGCCGCCGCGAACGCGAACCAGTCCTCAGCCACGGTCAGCCAGTAGAGGTCGGAATCGATCATCGCCCCCTCCGGCGGCGTCGGTCCCTTCAAGTCATCCTTGCTGAACGCCTGAAACCCGAGGTCGACCTCCGTCCCGACGATCCCCATCCCCTGGAGGGCGTTCAGGATGGTGGTCAGGGTCTCCACGATCGGGAGTGTCTCCTGCGGGTCGATCACAAGCTCGTACCCGCTCGCCGAAGGGCGGAGGGTATAGGTGTATGAACCCTCTTTTACACGCAGATAGATCCTCTCATTATCGACTATTAGTAATTTGTCACTACTTAGGAGCTCGGAAATCGCTTCCGTCGTCTCCGTGTCACCGCGGTATGCCGTCGCTCTTTCCCCCTCGTACTCGATCACCGTGAACCCGGCCGTCTGGGCCGTTTCTACGATGTTCGCAACGTTCGCCGTCAGGCCGCCGAGCGAGAGGAGGTAGTATTCAGTTTCGGAGAATCCTGTAAGCTCAGCGGACCCGAAAGAGACCATTGTCACCCCCATCAGGATAAGGGATGCTGCTAGGGTCATAGTCTTCTTCATTCGTGCCTCCTTTTCCTTGCACGTCTAAGTTACACCGCAAGGGGCGATTCGGTTTCCTCGCCATTCTAGCGGTCGGCGAATCGGGAGAAGATCCGAGTGAGGGAGTGACCGCAGGCCCGCTCGAACGCGGCGATCAGTGACTCCGGGGTGGCGATCCTTCCCGCATTCGCCTCGTAGTAGTCGGATAGGGCGTTGAAGAACGCCTCATTCCCGATCTCTCTTCGAATGGCATCGAACAGGAGGGCCCCGCCGCTGTACACATATGAAGTGTAGGACGAGACATCCGGGAACTCCGAAAGGGCCGCCGTTACGCTGAGGTCGTCGTATTCCTCCTGGGCCGCCTCGTATGAGATCTCCCAGCCTCTCCGTTGCTCCTCGGCAGCGGCGTCCCGGCGCGTCTTCTCGAGGAAGACGTATGAGAGGTACGATACCAACCCCTCGTCGAGCCATGGGTCCTCGAGCGTGTCGTTTCCGACAGTGTTGTAGAACCACTGGTGTGCGACCTCATGCGAGACGATGACATCGTAGAACGGGTCCTCCGGCCGCTTAGCATACTCGGATGAGATCAGGATGAGCCCTGATGATTCCACCCCGGCCGCCCGATGGAGCGGGACCTCGACGATGTCGATCTCGCTCATCGGGAGGTCCCCGATCGTCCCCTCGTAGAGTGCGAGCGCCTCGATCGCGAGCCTCCGCGCGATCGAGGCGGCCGATCGATCCTCCGGATAGAACCAGCTTCGGATCGTGAAATCCCCTAAGACCTCCTCCTCCATCTCGTAGCCGGCGAGGACGACGATCGAGAAATCGCGCCCGCCGGGGAGGCTGAACCGGTAGGTCCCCTCCGTCGCGGTGATCGTCGAGTCGACGAGCCTCCCCGAGGCGGCGAGGCCGAGATCGGCATCTGCGGTGACGGTGACCTCGTAGGATGCATAGTCTGCCGTCAGCGCATCCCCGAACGTCGGGACAGGGTCGAGATTCCATCCCCGTTTTTCATCATAGACTGCCAGAATCGGATAGAACGCCGACAGCGTGAGCGCCCGCTCGCTCTTTGTGAGAACGCCGTAGCCGGACGATCCGGGATCGGAGGCTCGCGCCGCTTCCCCGGTGAAATCGAGGTCGATGACGACCGACTCGTCCGGCCCGAGCGGGGTTGGGAGAGGGACGCGTAGGGCCGTCCCTCCGGCGATGAGGTCCGCCTCGACCGGCAGACAGTCGACGCTGACGCCGCTCACATCTATCGACGCATCCCCGTAGATCCCGCCACCGTTCGGCAACAGCCGGAAGAGGACCTCGCTCAGCCGGTCGGGGGTTCGGTCCGTGTAGATGATATGCATCGTTCCGGTGAACGTCGCCGCTTCGAAGTCGACGGTGAGGAAGACCTCGTACATCGGCCCGGCGACGGCGATCCACGCTGTAGCCACAACGGACAGGATGGGAATGATCCAGCGAGCCTTCTCCTTCATCCGGTTTCTCTTTCGGCACGGTGATTCGATCCGTTTTGCTCGATCAGCCGCTCATACAGCGCTTCGTACTTCGGAACGATCCTCCGGTAGTCGAACCTCATCGCAGCCCTCTCGCGCGCCGCACGGGAGAAGCTTCTCCACTCCTTTTCGTCCTTCAACAGCGAGATCGCGTATTCCGCCATCCGCTCGACGTCCCCCACCGGAGAGAGATACCCGGTCAGGCCGTGTTCGACTACCTCCGGGATTCCACCGACGTCGGTTGCGAGCACCGGGACCCCGCTCGCCATCGCTTCCAGGGCGGCGAGGCCGAAGCTCTCCGTTTCGCTCGGTAGGAGGAAGAGGTCGGCGCACCCGAGGAGTGATGCGACGTTGTCGATCACCCCTACGAACGTGATCCTATCAGATATTCCAAGCTCCTCCCCTAACTTCTGGGCGATCGGGGCCTCCGGCCCATCGCCGGCCAGGATCAGCCGCGCATCGATGACCGAAGCGACGCGGGAGAAGATCGCGATGACGTCCCGGATCCGTTTCACCGGCCGGAAGTTCGATATGTGCATCAGGACCTTCTTCCCCTTCTTCAGGTCCGCGCAGTGCGGTCCGGTTGCGTGACGGAGCGGGTCGATGAAGTTGTAGATGACCTCTAGGTCGCGCTCCACGCCGAACTGCCGGTAGGTTTCCTGTTTGAGAAATTCTGATACCACGGTGACTCCATCCGCCTTTTCGATTGCGAGCTTCGTCATCGGCCTGAACGACGCGTTGTTCCCCACCAGGGTGATGTCCGTCCCGTGCAGGGTCATCACGACCTTGAGCGGCATGTCGGCTACGACCTGTTTTGCCAGGAGCGCCGCCGCCCCGAACGGGATGGCGTAGTGGGCGTGGAGGATGTCGAGGTCCTTCATCCTCGCCACCTCAGCCATCTTCGAGGCGAGGGCGAGGGTGTAGGGGAAGTGCTTGAGGAGCGGGTACTGTTCGATCTCCACCTCGTGGTAGCTGACGTTCGGCGGTGGGTCGGCCAGTCTAAGGGGGGTGTCATAGCTTATGAACGCGACCTTGTGACCGCGCTCGGCGAGGTGCTTTCCGAGCTCGGTTGCCACTACCCCGCTCCCTCCGTGCGTCGGGTAGCATGAGATGCCGATTCGCATTCGATCCCCCTTAGAAGGAGCGGAAGGCGAGGTCGAGCGGATCGGCGACCCCGAGGTGTCCGCGGATGAGGAAACCCTCGCCGTAGCGGACTCCGATCAGCGAGCCGTAGTGAGCCGTCCTGGCCGTAAGGAACCGCTCGATCTCAGGCGGGCGAGAGCGGGGGTTCGGATCGCCGCCCGTTTTGGGGAACTGCGTCTTGAACGCGTGGATCGCTGACATTTTCCGGTCGAACTCCCCTGTTATATCGACGATGAACGTCGGGTCGAACTCCGTCCAGCCCATGTAGTAGAAGATCCGCTCCGGGCGGAACGCCGGTCTCCCCGTCCTGTAGCGAGGGAGGCCGGCGAGGAACGCCGCAGCGTAGATCAGGCCGCTTCCGCTTACGTGGTCGGGATGTCGATCGTCCCAGTAGGGGATGAGGATGTTGGCCGGCTTCAGGCGGCGGATCACTTCGACCAGCTTACGCTTCGCCTCCGGTGTAGCTGCCACCCCGCCATCGGGGAGGCCGAGGTTCTCCCGTCCCTCGATCCCGAGGATCTTCGCCGCTTCTTCTCCCTCTTCAGCCCGGATCTCCGCGTTCCCCCTCGTTCCGAGCTCGCCGCGGGTCAGGTCGATGACGACGATCCTCTTCCCTGCGGAGGAGAGCTTGATCAGCGTTCCTCCGCACCAGAGCTCGACGTCATCGGGGTGCGCCCCGAACGCGACAAGGTCGACTCCGTTCATCTCTCCCCTTCGATCGTAACGACGTAGTGCGCGAACCTCTTCGGTTCCTCCCCTCTTGGGAGGGTGTGGATCCATTCTACCCCGAACCGTTGCACGAAGTGGACGAAGGAGAGGACCCGTTCCTGTGGCCTCCCGCCCGGGCGGAGGGAAGAGAGCAGGGCATGCACCTTCCGCGCTGAGATTCCCCGGCGGGCGAGTTCGGCGCGGACCGCCCTCTCCTCGAGCCCCCTCACCTCGCGGACCGCCCGATCGGTGGCCCTCCGCCAGCTTCCCTTAAGCCCGGGGTCGAGCTCTGCGAGGATGGGAAGGAGGGGGGCGGTCGCCTGGTTCAACCGTTCGTACGCTTTCTCGAATTCGGATCGGAGCGCCGGGGATGCCGCCCTCCGCAGGGTGGCCTTCGTATCGGGGCCGATTCTCATCGCTTCGGTGACCGGAATCCCGAGCCTTCGGAGAAGATCCTCCTCCTCAGCGGATATGAGGGTGTATCCGTAGCGGGGGACGATCCCCGGTGGTGGGAGCCGAAACAGGCGGTATAGGGGGAGGAGCATCGCGTGGTATGCGATCTCCCCCGGGCCGAGGACATGGGCGACGGTCGGGAAGAGCGAGTCGACGAGGATCGGACGGAGGGCGGCGTCGGCCGAGTAGCGGTGCGGGTTCTCTCGTGCCCTTCCGGCCTGTTCCTCCGGCTTCGCAACCCGCGTCCGTCCCTCCGGCCGGTCGAGGAGGAACGGTCGGCCGGCTCGCTCCGGATCGAGCGGGGGCTCGTACCCCAGCGCCTTCAGCCTCTCGGCGGCCCCATGCATCTCAGCTTTGATCCTGGCGTAATCCCGGAACGCGGCCTCGAAGAACCCCCCGCCGAGCGGTCGGACGACCCGCGGCTCGACGAGGATGAGGCCGTCGTCCGCGAACAGGCGGGACCAGATCCGAGAGTGCCAGCCGGCGTAGTCGTCCCCATCCTGGAACAGGAACATCGATCTCAAAGTTCTTTTGGAATCGGGGAAACGGTCGAGGACCTCTTCTGCCGCTCGCATGACCTCTTCTGTTATCGGCAGCTCCTCGATCGATCGACCGCGACGGTCCCAGTCGAACGAGACGGTTCGGAGGGATCCGTCGCTGTCCACCAGACGGCACCGGTTGATTTCGGTGAAGTCGTGGTCCTCGCTTGCGAGCCAGAAGATCGGAACGACCGGGACACCGAGGGATTCCCTCAGCCGACCGGCGAGGCGGATGCAGGAGAGGATCTTGTACAGGGTGTACACCGGCCCGCCGAGGAACCCGGCCTGCTGGCCGGTCATGACGCAGAGCGTCTCATCATGGCGGAGTTCTTCGATCCCCGCCTCGGTCTCCTTCGATCCTCCGATGGATGCGTTGTATACGGCGAGGGAATCGGCCAGGTCCGCCCGCGGGTAGCGGAGCGGCGCCCTCGCCTTAGCCGCTTCTCGGAGCCCCCGCCCGGAGAAGAAAGGCGAGAGGCGCGGGCGATCGGCGAGGTAGTCGAGGAAGAACCTGTCTTTCGGATAGACGATTGATGCCGGTATCTCCTCTATCATCTCTTCTCCTTCCTCCCGACGGCGATCAACCTTTCCGCGTTCTCATCGTAACTCCTCCCGGTGAGCGATCCGTACGCCTTCACCTCCATGAAGCCGGCATTGCGGAACAGCCCGGTCAGCCGGTCGGCCGTGTACAGCCGGACCGACTCGCGGTAGCTCCGCTCGTCCCCGTCGGGGGAGATAAACCGTATCACCTTCTCCACCCGTTCTCCGTCGGGGGAGATCCGGCGGGTGATGATCACCCTCCTTCCATCGATCTTTCGTTCCTCCCGGCGTACCAGACTTGCGAGCGTCCGCTCCCGCGCCAGCGTGTCGATCAGGAACAGGCCGCCCGGCAAGAGGGCCGAGTGGACGGCTGCAACAACCGCCTCGTCGTCTTTTCGTTCCTCGAAGTATCCGAACGACGTGAACAACGACAGGACGGTTCCGAAGTATTCCGAGAACGGGATCTCGCGCATATCGGCCCGGATCAGCCTCACCCCTTCGCACCCTTCCTCCTGAATCCGGGTTCGGGCGACCTTAAGGAGCTCCTCCGACAGATCGATCCCCATGAGGCTCCGATAACCGGCCCGGTGGAGGGCGATGAGGTGCCGGCCGGCACCGCAGGCGAGGTCGAGAAGCGGGAGATCGCGCGGCGGGTCGATCAACCCCACGATCGCGTTTACGTCCTCTTCCGCCTCGCGCTCGTTTCGGTGGCGGTAGAGGATCAGGTAGTCACGGCCGAATGCCTCCTCGTACCATTCCCTCATGCAATGCCATGCTTTCTCTTGTACGTCTGCCAGTTTTTCTTAAGCCAGAGAAAGGATGAAAAGTCCGCCCGAACGAGGAAGGGGTTCTCCTCCCGCTCCCTTCCGATCGTCGATTCCGGGGAAACGCCGACGTCGTGTCCGGGGAATACGCGCGTCTCCGGCGGGAGGGTGAGGATCCGGTCGTGCAGGGAGGCGTACTCCGCTTGTGCCCCTGTCCCGTAGTCGGTTCCGCCCACTTTCCCGACGAACAAGGTGTCGCCTGTGAACAGGGCGTCGCCGATCAGGATGCAGATCGAGTCGGGGGTGTGCCCCGGCGTGTGGATTATCCGAATGGGAAGGGAGCCGAGGGGAAAGATGGAACCGTCTTCTACGATCTTTCCGGTCCGTCGGTCCTTCTCCTTGTAGAGGAGGGGGCGGATGCCGGTCAACCTCTCGAACCGTTCGTTCCCGTTCGTATGATCGGGATGGTCATGCGTGCAGAACGCGTAGATGATCCGATACCCCTTTTCCCTGGCGAAGCGGACGATCGCTTCCGGGTCGTACGAGGGATCGATGACAGCCGCTTCCTCCGTCATCGGATCGGCGGCGAGGTATCCGAGGTTCCGGTCTCCCCCGGTGTGAAACTGCTTAACGAACGTAGTGATCTGCTTGTCTTCCATCTTCCTGTCCGATTCTACGGTCCCTTCCAAGCGCAAACAAACGTTCCGTCGTTTGTCCCATTACGATTCCCCTTGCGGTGACAAAAGGGGATCGATCATCTATAATCGGAGAAGATCATCCAAAGTCTTTCAAAAGGAGGTTATATGAGCGCTAGGGTTTGGAATGGCGTATGGTTGGCAGTAGTCAGCATAGTCCTTTCCGTCGCTACTTGCGCCTCTCCGGTGAGCCTCGTGATCAACGAGGTCGCTTGGAGCGGGACGGCGGCGAGCGCGGCCGACGAGTGGATAGAGCTCTACAACCCAACCGACTCCCCGATCGACCTTGCCGGTTGGACGCTCGTCTTCGGGGATACGGTGATCCATCTCGATCGCGTCGCCGACGCGACGGTCGAGGTCCGCCGTTCGGTCATCGAGCCCGGCGGGTATTACCTTCTTGAACGGACGGACGATGAGACGGTATCGGACATCACAGCCGATCTCATCTACAAGGGAGCCCTCCCGAACGCCGGGATCGATATCTTCCTGTACGACGGCGAAGGGAACCTCGTCGATTCGATCGAATGCGCCGATCAGGGCTGGCCGGCCGGGACGGCGGGGGACGGTCTACCCCCGTACGCTTCGATGGAGCGGGTCGACCCCCTAGCTGAGAGGCCGACTTGGGCGTCTAACGATGGTTCCATCCGGAACGGCCTCGATGCCGCCGGAGGGGCGATCAACGGGACACCGGCGGCTGAGAACTCAGCCAGGATCATCGCCGAGTCGTCCCCGCGGATAGAGCTCCTCGCCCCTACCCCTGACGAGACCATGATCTCGGGGGTGTTCATCATCGGCTGGACGGCAACCGATCCGGACGGACCCCCTGAGGGGCTTAAAATCGCGATCTACCTCTCAGCCGACGGCGGGGAGACATGGGACCTTTTGATCGACGGGCTCGCCAACTCGGGGAGCTACGCGTGGGGTACGCTGGACTACCCGAACGGTGATGCCTACCGGCTCAGGATCGTGGCGACCGATCCGGACGGGAACGAAGGGGCGGTCACAAGTTCCACGTTCTCTATCGGGAACTAGCCTTACAGAAGGCGCGGATCCGCTCGAGGCTGGCGTGAACGGCCTCGATCCCGGCTCGGACCGCCTCCTCGCCCCGGTTGAAATCGAACATCTTGATCGTCTCCACATCCGGCCGGAGGACGAGGAGGCGGCCGTCGAGCCGCGCGTGCGCCCGTTCGAGCTGGAGCCGGCTCAAGTGGTGGGAGGTGACGCGCTGCGCCTGAAGGAGGGCGTCGAGGCAGGTTGAGATCCGCCGATCGAGCGGAGCGCCGGTATCCACCGCGATCACCGCCTCGGCCCCCATCTCGATTACAGCGTCGACTGGGATCTTGTCGACTATTCCCCCGTCTACCAGGTAACGGCCGTCGGAGATCACGGGCGAGAATATGCCGGGGACGGCGGCGCTCGCTGTGAGGGCGTCCGCCAGTCTCCCCTCCCGAAGGACTATCCGCTCGCCGGTCCTCACATCGGCCGCGACGGCGGCGAACGGGATCACCGTATCGGCGAATGATTTGTTAGCCGTCAGGAGGGAGAACAGCTCGTTCAGCCGTGCGAGGTCGTGCGGCCTCGCCCCCTCTTCCTTCCAGGGCGAGCCGCGGACGTACTCCATCATGCTCCGTCCGAGGATCCGCTGTAGCTCGCGGATGGTGCTGTCCGTCACCTGGAGGAGTTGGTTTATATCGATCAATGAAAGGAGGACCCGGAGCCTCTCGAGATCGGCACCGATCGCCTTGGCCGCGCCGATCACCGCTCCCATGCTCGTCCCGGCGAGGGCCTCGATCCCGATCCCCTCCTTCTCCAGGGCGATCAGAACGCCGAGATGGGCGAGCCCCCTTGCCCCCCCTCCTCCGAGTGCCAGTCCTAACCGCTTTCTTCTCCGCAAAGAAAAAACCCCTTTCGCCCGATTATGATCGGGCGAAAGGGGAATGAGCAACCGCTCTAGTACGGCATCCCTCCCGGCATCCCTCCGGTCGGGTTCTCCTCCTTCTCCTTGATCTCCGCGACGAGTGCGTCGGTCGTCAGGAGCATACCGGCGATCGACACGGCGTTCTGGAGGGCCGAGCGGGTCACCTTCGTCGGATCGATGATCCCGGCCTCGAACATGTCCCGATACTCCTCGCTGACGACGTCGAAGCCGATCCCGGGCTTCTCCGCCTTCACCCTCTCCGCGACGATCGCCCCCTCGAATCCGGCGTTGTCGGCGAGCTGGCGGATCGGCGCCTCGAGGGCACGCCGGAGGATGTTGACCCCGACCGCCTCGTCCCCTTCGACCTTCAGGGAGTCGAGCGCCTTCGCCGCGTTCACGAGGGCGACGCCGCCGCCGGGGAGGATCCCCTCATCGACCGCGGCCTTCGTCGCCTCGAGGGCGTCCTCCATCCGGTGCTTCTTCTCCGACAGCTCGGTCTCGGTCGGGGCACCGACCTTGATCACCGCCACACCGCCGGCAAGCTTCGCCTTCCGCTCCTCCAGCTTCTCGCGGTCGTAGTCGGAGTCGGTCGTCTCGATCTGAGCCTCGATCTGCTCGATCCGTCCCTGGATCGCCTCCGGCTTACCCTTACCGCCGATGATCGTCGTGTCGTTGCTGTCGACCTTGACGGTCTCCGCCGTTCCGAGCATGTCGAGGGTCGTGTCCTTGATCTGCATCCCGGCATCCTCGGCGACGACCGTACCCCCGGTCAGAACGGCGATATCCTCGAGCATCGCCTTCCGGCGATCCCCGAACCCGGGGGCCTTCACCGCGCAGCTGGTGAGGGTCCCCTTCAGCTTGTTCAGAACGAGGGTCGTCAACGCCTCACCCGTGACGTCCTTGGCGATCACCAGGAGGGGCTTCCCCGCCTGGGCGACCTTCTCGAGGAGAGGGACGAGATCGGTCGCGTTCTTCAGCTCCTGGTCGGTGACGAGGATCAGCGGCTTCTCGAGGACGACTTCCATCTTCTTCGGGTCGGTGACGAAGTACGGTGAGATGTACTCACGATCGAACTGCATACCCTCGACGACCTCGTAGTAGGTGTCGATCGTGTCCGAATCCTCGACCGTGATCACCCCGTCGTCGCCGACCGCCTCCATCGCGTCGGCGATGATCTTCCCGATCGACTCGTCGTTCGCCGAGATCGTGGCGACCTGAGCCGTCTCCTCCTTCGTCTTAAGGGTGCGGCTCTGCTTCTTCAGCTCTTCGACGATCACCGCTGCGCCCTTCTCCAGGCCGCGCTTCAACTCCATCGGGTTCGCACCGGCGGCGAGGTTCTTGAACCCCTCCTCGATCATCGCATGGGCGAGGATCGTCGCTGTCGTCGTCCCGTCCCCGGCGATGTCGTTCGTCTTGGAGGCGACCTCCTTCACGAGCTGGGCGCCCATGTTCTCGAATTCGTCCTTGTACTCCTGTTCCTGGGCGATCGTCACCCCGTCGTTCGTGATATCCGGGCTCCCGAACTTCTTGTCGATGATCACGTTCCGGCCCCGCGGTCCGAGGGTTATCCGCACCGCATCGGCCAGCTTGTCGATACCCGCCTTCATCCGGCGGCGGGCCTCTTCACCGAATATGACCTCTTTTGCCATTTTCAATTCCCCCTTTTACTCCTCGACGATAGCGAGCACGTCGGATTCCTTCACCAACAGGAGCTTGTCCTCTCCCTGTTCGATCTCCGTTCCGGAATAGCCCCCGACGAGGATCTCATCGCCGACCTTCACCTCGAACTTCTCATCGGTGCCGACGGCGAGGACCTTAGCGCGGATGACCTTCTCGCTCTTCACGTTGTCCGGAAGGACGATCCCACCCGGGGTCTTCCGCTCTTCCGGTTCGAGCTTCTTCGCCAGGATCCGCTTTCCCAACGGCTTGATCGTCATTCTGCATCTCCTCCTTTGCAGGATTATTAGCACTTAAGGTTTGAGCTTGCTAACGTATTGTAACCGAGGCCGTCCGTCGCGTCAAATCATGATTTACCTTGTCCCACGGTCGGTTTGAACGGATAGTATCCCTGTGCCATCGGGAAGGGTTCATCTGCGAGTCGAGGCGGTCTGTTTGTTGGGGTGGGTCGGGATCGGCGGCTATCTTCTTGTGCGAGGAGCGATTTCGATCCCCGTCCTTTGGGGTTTTCTTGCCTCGTACCTGTTCTCGATGTTCCTCTTGAGCCCGGATCTCGACCTCGCGCGGAGCCGCGCCTTCCGACGTTGGGGGATCCTCCGCTTCCTTTGGCTTCCGTATGCGCGGATCTTCCGGCATCGCGGTATGTCGCACCGTCTCATCCTCGGCCCAGCGAGCCGCGTCGTCTATCTGACGGTGATCGCTGGGGCGATCGGACTGGTCCTTTCCCTGCTCGGGGTGCGGCTCGCTCCGGAGATCCCGTCGTGGCGGATCCTCCTCGCGATCGGGATCGGGCTCTATCTACCGAACCTGACACACATATTGACCGATAGGATCGATTCGCTCCGGCGGGGATGAGGGGCAGGTTGTACGAGCGCGGGGGAAGCTTCTATACTCGCCGGTGTGAAGGAATGGACGCTCTATATCCTAACCAGTGTTGCCCTGGTCGGTCTGGCCTTGTTTTATTCCCTGTTCGGGCCGTACTACGAGGTCGGGATCGCCTCCTGGTACGGGCCGGGGTTTGACGGGAACTACACGGCGAACGGCGAGATATACGATATGAACGGGATCAGCGCCGCGCACAAGACCCTCCCGTTCGGCACGATCGTTCGGGTCGTCGATCTCGAGACCGGGAGGAGCGTCGTCGTGCGGATCAACGATCGTGGGCCGTTCATCGAGGGGAGGATCATCGACCTGTCGAAGGGGGCGGCGGAGAGGCTCGGGATCATCGACAAGGGGATCGCTAAAGTAGGGTTGCGGATCGTCCGCTGGCCGGAGGGGTATCGCCCCTCGCCGCGCCGTTAAGGGACGGATCCGGTATGATTACGATTACCGTGAACGGGAGGGAGTGACCGGATGGGGCTTTCAGTCAGTGAGATGCGTAAGGGGATGACGATCCTCTATGACGGTGAGCTTTACGAGATCATCGAGTACGAGCACTCGAAGCGGGGGCGCGGCGGGGCGGTCGCCCGGACGAAGCTCCGCCACTTGAAGAGCGGCCGCGTCATCTCGGAGACGTTCAAGGGGGCGGAGAACACGGAGTCGGTCTTCCTGGAGTCGCGTCAGCTCCAGTACATCTACCACGACGGGACGGACTACGTCTTCATGGATACGGAGCGGTTCGATCAGTTCCCGATCAAGAAGGACGTCCTCGGATCAGGGGCCGACTTCCTCGTCGAGGGTAGCAACGTGATCGGTCGTTACCACAACGGCCGATTGGTGAAGATCGATCTCCCGACGTTCGTGGAGCTCAAGGTGGTTCACACCGAGCCCGGGGTGAAGGGGGATACCGTCTCCAACGTCGAGAAGCCGGCGACGCTTGAGACAGGGATCGTCATCCGCGTTCCGCTGTTCGTGAAGGAGGGGGATAGGCTTAAGATCGACACGCGGACCGGTACGTACGTGGAGAGGATCTAAGGAGGGATGATGGCCGAGAGAAGGGTTGAGATAGTCGATGAGGACGGCCGTATCACGATCGCCGAGGATGTGATCAGCGCGATCGCCCGGATCGCCGCGGAGAAGGTCGACGGGATCGCACACTCGGAGGGAGGTTCAGCCGGGGGGCTGAAGAGCATCTTCGGCGGTGAGGACCTCGCGCCGAACATCAAGACCGAGCTGAGCGAGGATACCGTCCGGCTCGAGCTTCGAATTGCCGTCGAGTACGGATATCCCGTCCACGAGGTCGCGCAAGGGGTGCAGCGCAACGTTCAGCAGGACATCGAGCGGCTGGCCGGGGTCACGGTCTCCGGGGTCGATGTCTACGTGAAGAAGGTCGTCCCCCCGCACACGCATGAGGCCGAAGGGGAGTGAGGAGGCCAAGATGGTAGAGGGAGAGAAGGGGAGCGTTGGGATTTCCAAGGACGTCGTCACCGCGATCGCGGGGATAGCCGTCTCCGAGGTCGATGGGATCGCCAACCTCCGGCGTGGGGACAGCACGTTCCGCCGCGGCGAGGGGATGAAGAGGTACGTCGACACAACGGTGGAGGGGGACGTGGTGACCGTCACCGTCAGGATCACCGTCCTCTACGGGCATCAGATCCACAAGGTGGCGAAGCAGGTGCAGACGAGGATAAAGACGGAGATTGAACGGATGACCGGCCTCCGTGTCAGTGCGGTGAACGTCGACGTGCAACGGCTGGTCCAGCCGGAGGATGCACCGGAAGAGGACGAGGAAGAATGCGAGACATCAGAGTCTTAGGGAACCTCGCCGCCTTGTCAGTCACCGCCGGGCTGGGGGTCTTCCTGATCATCCTCGGTGCCGGCGTTCCGATCGCCGGGTTCGCGGCCTTCCTCACCACGACAGGAGGGATGGTCCTGCTGATCGTGCTGGGTACCGTCCTCATCGGGGTGGGGATTCACTTCCTGATTGCGATCGCCGACGAGCGGTTGAACGCTTCCCTGTTCGTCAGGGAGGGGGAGTGGGGGAGGATTGAGGTCTCCCCGTTTGCGATCCGGGAGTTCATCAGCGGGATCCTCCGCGACGAGCTCGGGATCGGTCGTTTCCGGATCAGGCTTTCCCACCGCCAAGGTGGGGTCGGGATCGCCGTCAGGATGACCCTCTCCCCGGATCAGCGGGTCCCAGAGGTCGGTGAATCGATCCAACGCGAATTGATGCGGCACGTCGCCGAACGGACCGGGGTCGAGGTCCGGGAGGTCTCCGTCCTGGTTCGCAGCATCAGAAGCGATGCGAAGGAGATCGGGGATGAACCGCCCGCCGAGCCCTAGGTCGATCGGTGCCGTGATCGGCCTCCTCGCCGGGGCCCTCCTCGTCCTCGTCGGCTGGCGGATCCTCATGATCCTGATTGGATTCGCCCTCGCCGGCTACCTGGTCGGGTTTTCGTTCGAATCGCGCCGCAAGGTGATGAACCGGATCAAGGACGCGTTTACGAGGCTATTCTCCGACTGATGCAGCGGACCGAGGCACGGGAGTTCCTGCTGAGCGCCCTTTACCGGCGCGAGTTCCTCCCCGTCCCGCTCGACGAGATCCTCGCCGAGGTCGAGGCGGGTGAGCAGCGCTCCTACATCGAGCGGGTATTCTCCGGGATCATCGCCAACAAGGAGGAGATCGATTCCCTCATCGGTGCGCATACGATCGGGTGGCGGTTTGAGAGGTTGGGGTTGGTCGATCGGAATATCCTCCGGCTCGGGGTGTACGAGCTCCTTTACGATGACGAAATCCCCCCTGAGGTGGCGATCGACCAGGCGATCGAGCTCGCCAAGAAGTACGGGACGGAGCAGGCGCGGGTCTTCATAAACGGGATACTCGATCGGATCTGGAAGGAGGCGCGTGAGCGCAAAGCTGCTTGACGGAAGGGGGTTGGCCGCCGCGCGCGAGAGAGAGCTCGCGGTACGGGTGGAGGGGCTCCGAGCGGAGGGGATCACCCCCCGCCTCGTCGTATTGATAAGCGAAGCGGGGAGAAAGGGGGCGTACTTCCGCGCGAAGGAAAGGATCGGGGCGAGAATCGGTGTAGCCGTCAAAGGGATTCCGTTTCCGCATGCTGGCGGCTTGAAGGAGACGATGGAGCGGCTCTCCTCCGATCCGTCCGTCTCCGGGATCATGGTCGAGGCCCCTCTCCCTCCCGGGATCGAACCGGTCGCGATCCGCGAGACCCTCCCCCCGGCGAAGGACGTCGATTGCGGTGGGACGGTGGCGCTCGGCCGGCTGCTCTGCGGGGAGCCGGCCTTCCCCCCGGCGACGGCGGAGGCGGTCATCGCCCTCCTCACCGGTCATCGGATCGACCCTGCCGGCAAAAACGTCATCATCGTCGGACGGAGCCTCGTCGTCGGCCGGCCGCTCGCCCTCCTCTTCCTCGACCGGGATGCGACGGTGACGGTATGCCACTCCAAGACGAAGGATCTCGCCGCACACACGCGCGATGCGGATATCGTATGCGTCGCCGCCGGTAGGCCCCGGCTGGTCACCGGGTCGATGATCCGGCCGGGTGCGGTCGTCGTCGATGTCGGTACGAATCGATCCCCCTCGGGCCTGGTCGGGGACGTCGATCCGGAATCGGTCGCTTCTGTCGCCGGATGGCTGAGCCCGGTCCCCGGCGGGGTCGGCCCGCTGACGACGACGATCCTGATGGAGCACGTCGTCGCGGCGGCCGAGCGGCTGAATCGGTGATCGAAGTGACGGGATACGCCGATCTTCACCTCCATACGACCGCCTCGGATGGGAGGCAGACGATCCCCGAGCTCGTCCGCCGCGCCAAGTCGCTCTCCTTCTCCGCCATCGCCATCACCGACCACGATACCCTCTCCCCCGATCTCTCCCTCCCGGTCGAGCGGATCTGGGGGGTCGAGGTGATCACCGGGATCGAGATCAAGGCCGACTTCGACGGAGTCCGCGGCGAGCTCCTCGCCTACTTCGTCGACCCTTCCTCAGAGCGGCTCCGCCGGTTCCTGGCGCGAATGGAGGGTGCACGGCAGAGGCGGATGGCGATGATGATCGAGCGCTGCCGGGAGGAGACGGGCGTTCCGATCGGGGTCGACGATGTCCGCGCCCTTGCTGAGAGGAGCATCGGCCGGCCGCACCTCGCTCGGATCCTTGTGGAGAAGGGGATCGTGAAGAGCGTCAACGAGGCGTTCGCCGACCTGATCGGGGACGATAGGCCGTGCTACGTCCCGATCGAGAAGGCATCGTTCCGCGAGGTCGCAGAGACGATACACTCCGCCGGTGGGGTCGCCTCCCTCGCCCATCCCGGCCTGATGAAGGTCGACGACTGGGAGACCTTCCTCGATACGATAAAGGATGGGGGGGTCGATGCGATCGAGGCGTTCTACCCTTACGGGCTCGCCGGGATCCGCCCGACGGTCGAACCGCGGATCCTTGTTACGATGGCTGATGAGCGGGGGTTCCTCCTGACAGGGGGATCGGACGACCATGGTCCGGGGTCGGGGAGGGGGAGGTTGGGGTCGATCCGGCTCCCCTACGAGCGGGTGGAGGCGCTGAAGGAGGCCCTTCCGAAGGGCGCCCGTTAAACCGCTTCCCCCTCCGCCCTCCAGGCGAGGATCAGCCCGGCGGCGATCAGCGGGAGGAGCGATACGCCGTTCATCACGGGGATGATCCCGAACCGGTCGGCGAGCCAGCCGATCGGGGTCAGGGCGAGGCCGCCGAACCCCCATGCAAGCCCCATCACGAGCCCGGAGACGAGCCCGGTCCGCCCTGGGATCGACTCCTGCGCAGCGACGACCCCGACCGGTATTGAGGAGAGGCCGAAGACACCGGCGAGGGCGATCAGCGGGAGGGAGAGGGATACCGGGGAATGGAGGAAGCCGAGGTAGAACGGGGTGGCGAGGAGGAGCGAGCCGAAGATGACCGGCTTCCGGCCGAGCCGGTCGGAGAGGTTCCCGGCGAAGAATCCGGCCGCCGCGCCGGCGAGAAGGAAGAGGCTGATCGCTCCGCCGCCGGCCAGCGTCGAACCCCCACGAGCGGCGACCAATACGGCGAGGAAGTTAGCGAACCCGATCGAGCAGGCGGACGATAGGACGATCGCGAACCAGAGGGTGAGGAGGCGGTGGGGTATCCGCGGAAGGAGCGAGCCTTCCTTCGCCTTCTTCGTGGGCGGTGGAAGGGCGTGGTGGAGGAGGAGGGAGAACCCAACCAGCAGGATCAGGCCGGGGATGAGGAGGAGGGGCGTTCCGGTCATCGACAACCGATCGACGAACGATACGATGAACACCGGCGCGACCGCCCCGCCGAGGGTCCCTCCCGATGAGAAGAACGCCATCAACAGGCCGCGGCGACTAGGGGTTCCCCCTGCAACGAGGGATGCCGCCGCCGGATGGAAGAGGGCCGTCCCGATTCCGGCCGCGATCATGATTAGGAGGAGCTCGGAGGAGCTTCCGACCCGGCCGATGAACGACATGGCGATCACGGTCAGTACCGGGCCGATGACGACCAGGCCCGGCCGTTCGGAGCGGTCGACGAGGAGCCCGAGCCCGGGCTGAAGGAGGGAGTTGGTCGCTATCCGGAGGGTGCCGAGGGCGCCGGCTAGGGTGAGGGAGAGGTCGAGCTTGGCGATCAGAAGCGGGAGGAGGGGGGCGAAGAAGCTGGCGAACCCGTCGTTCACCAGGTGGCCGAGGAAGAGCGCCGCCGTCCGTCTCACCGGGGAATCCGAGCCTGCCCTCATGAAGCCGGATCATAACCGGCGGCGGAGGCCTACGGCAAGGGGGTAGAAACCCTTTCGGCTCTGTCTTTAGGCTTGCGTCTCAGCCCCTGTAGTCCACCCTGTTTCGATAAGAGATCCCTCGCTCTTCCAGCTCGCTCAGGATGAACTCGACACACCGCTCGTCGGAGGCGACCTTCTCCAGCGGGCTTATCCCGGGTTTTCGATAGAGGCCTTCCTTCAGCATCGCGGCGACCGCGGCGGCCGTATACCCGGTCGTCCTCGCCATCGACGGGGTGCCGGTCTCCCTGTCGAAGCGGTCGAACATCTCGTACGTGTAGCCGACCGGCCGCCCGTCCGTCTCACCCTCGACGGTGATCCGCATCACCGTCATGTCCTCCTCTCCCTCCCTGAACCGCCAGACCGAGAAGAGGAGGGCCGCCGTCAGATCGATCGGACGTATGGAGTTGCCGGATACCTCGACCGGCTCTTCGCTGAACAGCCCGGTATCCCTGAGGAGGGCGATCTTCTCCGCGTGCCCCGGATAGCGGAGGGTCTTCTCGACCATCGATCGGGTGGGGATCGTTCGAAGGAGCGTCCGGAGGCCATCGGTGAGGAACGCCTCGAGGCTCCCCACCCCTTCGAATTCGAGGGTCTCGAGATCGGAGAGGGCCGGTCTCTCGACGATCCTCCCCTCCTCCACGATCCGCGCCGGCCGGGTGTACTCCTCAATCACGTCGACCGGTGAGAACGTCGCCCTATATCCGTAAGGGGGGAAGGGCTCGGTGGGGAGCCCGCCGACGTAGATCGCGACTCGATCGATCCGATCGAGCTTCCCCGCCGAGTGGCCGACGAGGAGGTTGCTCATCCCCGGCGCGACGCCGCTGTCGACGATGGCGGTGACCCCCATCTCCTGTGCGAGGGGATCGAGTTCGAACGGATCCTCGGGGAAGAACGCAATGTCGACCACGTCCTTCCCCGCCTCGATCACCCGGCGCAGCGTCTGGAACCCGAGGAAGCCGGGGACGGCATCGATCACGATATCGGCATTGTGGATCGCCCCCGTGACCGCTTTACCCTCCCTGAGATCGACCCTCACCGTCTCGACCCCGTACCCTTCCTTCAGGCGATTCAGGTTCGCCTCGTTCAGGTCGGCGACGAGGACGAGGAAGCCGCGCCGCTTGAGATCGGCGGCGATCGCGCTTCCCACCCTCCCTCCTCCGAGGATTACCGTCTTCATCCTATCACCCGCAGAATCGATTGATGGGCGATTGTAAGGGTATCCCCCATCGTTCGCTAAGTGAGTTCTCGAACGCGGCCGGCCGTGGGGATAGAATCTCCCAGAAGGAGGAAGGATGATCCTGGAAGAGATTCTCTCCTCGCTGGTGCGCCTCATCTCAGGAGCGCGGGCGAAGCGTATCGTATCGGACATATCGAGGTTTCATCGGATTCAGGGGTCGGAGGGGTACGACGAGGCGCTCGCCTATCTTCGGGGGATCCTCGATGAGGCGGGGATCGAAACGGCGGTCGATTCGTTCCCGGCCGACGGGAGGACGAGGACCTACGGATGGACCGCGCCCCCGGCGTGGACGATCCGTTCCGGCCGGTTGATCCAGCTTGAGCCTGAGGAGGCGCAGCTCGTCTCGTTCGATGAGGTCCCCCAAGGGGTAATCGTCCATTCCCCAGGAGGGACCTACGAAGGGGAGCTTATCCACGTTGGGAGGGGGGACTCTCCGGCCGACTACGAGGGAAGGATGATTGAAGGGAAGTTCGTCCTCGCCTCCGGCCGGGCGGCGGAAGTGGAGAGGGAGGTGAGGGCACGCGGCGGGATCGGGTTCATCGTCTATCCCGACGGCGAGCGCGCCTCGTACTACGATCTCATCCAGTATCAAGGGCTCTTCCCGACGGCGGAGGAGATCCCTTCACTCGTCCCCGGCTTCTCGATATCGAGGAGGATCGCCGATCGGTTGATCTCCTGGGCGAGGAAAGGGGGAGTTCTCCTCCGGGGAGAGATAGACGCCGCCTTCACCGACGGGAGCCTCTCCGTCCTCGAGGGGGTGATCGGTCCGGAAGGATCGGACCGGGGGGATGTCCTCCTCATCGCTCACCTCTGCCATCCGCGCCAGTCTGCGAACGACAACGGCTCGGGGAGCGCCGCCCTCCTCGAGATCGCGCTCGCCGTAAACCGGCTCCGTCGGGATGGGGTTCTCAAACAACGCGTTAGGTTCCTGTGGGTCCCCGAGTTCTACGGGACCCTCCCATGGGCTGCATCCCGCGCCGAGGGGTTGCAGGGGGTCCACTACGTCCTCAACCTCGATATGGTCGGGCAATCGCCGGTGAAGATAGGAAGCCCGCTTCGCATCTTCCGCGTTCCGAACGACATCCCGACCTACCTAAACGCGATCCTCGAACCGATCGCAACGCGCGTGGCAGGGATGGAGGGGTGCATCTCTCCGGGAGGGTCGAGGAGGCCCCTTCACTTCGTCGTCGATCGGCCGAGCGGTGGGAGCGATCACCTCGTCTTCTCCGCCGCTCCGCTCAGGCTCCCGGCTGTGATGTTTGGCCATGATGACCCCTATTGGCACAGCGACCTCGATACGGTGGAGAACGTCGATCCGACGCGATTGAAGCAGGTGATGATCATCGCCTCCCTCCTCGCCCTCCTCCCGTCGTTCGCCGCTGAGGAGGGGGATCTCCTCAGGGGATGGACGCTTGCATACAGCGTGAATCAGCTGATGGGGGCGAGCTCGCTCGCCCGCTCGCTCAAGCCGGCTGAGGGGAGGCGCCTCGTCTCCATATCGCTCGGGATCGAGGAGGAGAGGCTCGGCTCGCTCGACCGGATCGCGCCCGATCCCTCGGGGTTAGGCGGATTTTACATCCGCCTCATTCGCGAGCTGGGAGAGACCTTGAGCGCATCCCTCCCGGAAGGAGGGGCGTATGCACCCCATCCCCTCCGGCCGAGGCGGCTGATCGATGGCCCGCTCGTCTACGCCGTGACCGACCGCTT
>CAZGRE010000019.1:0-10488 GCA_964528085.1 uncultured Thermotogae bacterium
ATGAGCTGTGTGATCAGTTTGCGATCAGCCGCGCTCCCGTCCGGCAGGCCTTGGCCGAGCTGGTCAACGAGGGCCTCGTTTACCGGCAACAAGGGAGTGGGACCTTCGTCACCCCTCACATTCCGTTAAAGGTAAAGCCCCTGCGGGTGATGGTCACCGAAGATCGCTGGCTCCCGCCTCTAAGAAAGGCGGTCAGACTCTACAATAAAGGACGACATAGCAAGAAGGTCCAGCTGGACGTCCAAGTCCTGGGGCGCCCTCAGCTACACTCCAAGATCGTCTCCACTGTGGGCCGGGGGGAGGCACCGGATCTCGCCCTCATCGACTGGGTCTGGATGACGGAGTTCGCCGATCGGCAGTATATCGAGCCGTTGGACGAACTCGATCGGGAGTGGGGGAAAGAGTTAAAAGACGATCTCTTCCCCCTGTTTGTCACGAACAACTCTTACCGAGAGCACCTCTATGGTGTGCAAATAGAGGCGAGCGTGGCGGTAGTCTGGTACAGAAAGGATTGGTTCGCCAGGGAGGAGCTAGACCCTCCCCAGAGTTGGGATGATCTGGTAGAGGTCGCCCGCCACTTCAAGAGGTTTGCGAAGTTTCCCTTCGTTTTTGTTGGTAGTACCAAGGCCGGGGAGACCACCACCTACCAATTGCTCCCCTTCGTCTGGTCGGCAGGTGGCGATCTGCTCGCCGAGGGGAGGGTGGTTTTAGATGAAAAGGCCGTCCGCGCGGTGAAGTTCCTCGTCGACTTGGTTCATAAGCACAGAGTGGCTCCACCTGATGTCGCCTCTTATGAATGGGACCAGGCGATAAGACTCTTTGCCCAGGGGAGAGCCGCCCTGGCGGTAGGAGGTAGCTATGAGAAGGCCCTGATTCAGGAAGTGTCCGGTTGGGACGATGAAGCCTTCCACGAGCGGGTAGGCTGCATTCCGATACCTGCTGGTCCCGGTGGGGAAGCCGTGACTGTGGCCGGGGGAATGGTCTACGCTATCTTTCGTCAATCCAAGCATGCAGAGCTCGCCCTGGAGATACTGAAGAAACTGGCGAGCCTCCCCCTCATGCAAGAATTCTGTGTAACGACTGGACGGAGTCCGACGAGGGTCTCGGTAGCCCAGACCCTGAGCCCGAAAGAGAATCGGTTTTCGTATCGGATATCGAGACTTCTGCACAACGCCCGGGTAAGACCGGCTATACCTGAGTATGCTAAGGTCTCAGAGCAATTCCAGCTGATGATCGAGAACGCGCTTGCCAAACGTATGAGCCCCCAGCAAGCTGTGGAAAAGGCGCGGGAGATCATGGAGGCTCTGATCGCCTAATCCCCTGGGAGCTTGACAGCACCCTTGATGCATGCTATATTTGTTGTAACAAATTTTCCGCCTCTGGGGGGTGGTAGCAGGCAGAAGGCGCGGCGGGAAGAAGACGATAGAGGGATGCTGTTGATGCTTGAGGGTATGTCAAGGAGGTTGATGTGAAAAAGTGGCTTATTGCGTTGGTTTTGGTAAGTGGATTGTCGCTTCTCGTGTTTGGCGCGGAGAAGATCACCTGGATGTCTACGCAGTTTAAGCCGATCGAGGAGCAAGAGTGGGTTCGCGGGGAGCTCCTCCCTCCGTTTGTAGCGGAGACCGGCATCGATGTGAACTTTGTCATAGCTGAGTACGCTGAGTTTGCCGACCGGCTCATCGCCGAGTACCAGGCAGGGAAGGGGACCATTGATGTGGTCTGTGGTCTGCACGGGGACTTCGTGAGCGTAGTCGACACCCTTGCGGATGCGAGCGCTGCGCTGGCCGGCGTCGAAGGAACCCTTGCTTCCAGTGCCGTTGAGCTTGGCCAGATGGGCGGAATTCAAGCCTATATCCCCATGATGCAGGCTACCTACATCACGGTGGTAAACAAGAAGGCTCTGGACTATCTCCCTGCGGGCGTGGATATCTGGTCCCTTACCTACGATCAGCTTCTCGCTTGGTCCAAGGTGATCTACGAGGCCACAGGGGAGAAGAAGCTGGGGATCCCGGCTGGGCCGCGTAGTCTCCTGCACCGCTTTATCCACGGGTACCTCTACCCCTCTTTCACCGGGTACCAGGTGCTCAAGTTTGATAGCCCAGACGCGGTTACGATGTGGGAGTATATGCAGGAGTTGTGGAAGTACGTGAATCCGGCTGCTCCCACCTGGGACGCCATGGACACTCCGCTCCTTTCGGAGGATGTATGGATTGCTTGGGACCATACCGCCCGCGTGAAGGCAGCGCTCGCCGAGCGTCCGGACGACTTCATCGCTATTCCATCCCCAACCGGACCTGCGGGCCTGGGGTTCATCAGTGTCTTGGTTGGCCTTGGCATTCCGGCGACCTCCCCCGACCCGGAGGGAGCCGCCGAGCTCATCAAGTACCTTACCAGCCCGGAAGCTCAGGTGGCAATCCTTCAGGGCGTTGGGTTCTTCCCGGTAGTTCAGGAGGCCGCCGGTACGGTACCTAGTGGTGCACTTCAGATCTTGGCCGCAGGGGTATCGGCCCAAGCCTCCTCCCCTAACGCGATCCCTGCTCTCATCCCTGGCGGGATAAGCGATGAGTACAAGAAAATCTATCGGGACACCTTTACCCAGATCGTGATTCAGGGCGAGGAGGATATAGCTGGCTTGCTTCTTAAAAACGGGCAGGCCCTGCGTAAACTCTACCTGGATACGGGTGCACCCTACCCGGCTCCGGACAAATAGAGTAGACTAAGTTCTCGGGGGAGGGAAACCCCTCCCCCTCTTTTTATAAAAAGATGAAAGAAAAAATCAGGAAGTTCTTGGGGACAGACACACTGCTTCCCTATTGGCTTTTACTTCCTAGTCTGATTTATCTAATGGCGTTCTTTTTAGTCCCCTTACTAAATGCGATCGGGCTTTCCTTCCGCACCAGTGAGGGGGGCTTCACTACTCAGTATTTCATCCACATGATTCATGATCTGCGCTTCACCAGCGCTGTAAAGTACACGTTCCTTCTAGCCATCATTATTGTTCCACTCCAAATTATTACCGCTCTTCTCATTGCCCTTTTGGTCAATACCAAATTTAGAGGGTCGAGGTTTTTTCTTTATATTTGCACCCTCCCTTTGGGAATAGCAGATCTTGCTGCCGGTCTTATCTGGCTTGCTATTTTCACTCAACACGGCTATTTGAACTCCATTTTGTGCAATTTAGGAATCATTCAGAAACCGATCTATTTCATCTCCTGGGAAAACATAGGGTGGGTTTTCTCGGCGATCGTGCTTGCTGAACATTGGCGCGCTACGGCGCTTGTGCTGGTGATCCTGGTGGCTGGCCTTCAGATGATTTCCAAAGATTACTTGGAGGCTGCAGAGGTGCTGGGAGCGAGTTCCTGGCAGAAGTTTTGGCATGTAACGCTTCCTTTACTTAAACCCTCTATTCAGTCTGCCCTGATTATCAGAACTATATTTGCCATGCAGATGTTTGCGGTGGCGGTTGCGCTGGGAGGAGACTTGGTCCCGGTATTAGCTGGGGAGTCCTACTTCTGGTACTTCCTCTATCGTAACAATCACGTGGCAGCGGCCTACGCCGTACTCATCATGGCCATCTCCATCCTTATGACCTGGGTGTACCTACGGTTCCTTAGAGTTAAGGAAGAGGTGAAGGCAAGATGAGCTTCCGAGTTCTGCGCCGGCAAACGCTTATCTACATGGCCGCTGCTTTTGTCGCCTTATGGGTATTGGTACCAATTATCTTCATTGCCCTGGCGGCTTTCACCCCTAAACAGGAGATCTACCTCTGGCCTAAGCCTATCATCCCGAGCAGGTTCTCCTTTGAGACCATGAAGTTCTTTCTGAACTCCTATGGGGTCTTCCCTTCACTTCTTAACAGTGTGCTGGTAGCGCTCATGACCCTGGGGCTCACGCTCCTTGTAGGCGCCCCGGCCGGGTATGCGGTGGCACGGTTCTTCTTTCGTGGGCGAGAAGCATTTCGCTTTGGGATTCTTATGACCAGGATGTTCCCTACGGCGTTGCTTGCCATTCCCCTCACTGTGACGTTCATAAAATGGAACCTCTACGACACCCTTATCGGGGTAGCGCTCCTTCATGCGGCGATGGCTATGCCATTTGCAGTGCTCATTATCACGGGGATATTTGTCGGGGTCTCAAGAGAGCTGGAGGAGGCAGCGATGACCCTTGGCTGCAGTCGATTGGGCGCTTTCGTACGGGTGGCCCTTCCTTTGGCCCTACCTGGCCTGGCAGCGGCGGCGATGTTCACTTTCGTGATCTCTTGGAACGAGGTATTCGGTGCTGCTATTCTCACAGTAACCCATCGCACTCTCCCGGCCCATATTCTCACCACACTACGGGCTTCACCGATATACTACCGTTTTGCCGGGGGATTCTTTATGATTCTTCCTGCGCTGGTCTTCATGTTTCTCATCCGAAGGTACCTATTCCAGATGTGGGGTGGAGCCACAGTACAGAGGTGATCAAATGGCAGCAGAGATTCGGCTGTTAAACGTGCGCAAGGAGTTCGGCAAGGTAGTGGCGGTCAAGGATATGAACCTGACCATGAACGAGGCAGAATTCCTCGTGCTGTTGGGTCCCTCGGGCTGTGGCAAGACCACCACCCTACGCTGTATCGCCGGGCTGGAGCGGGTGAACAAGGGACAGATCTCCATTGGAGGACGCGAGGTCACCAACCTTCCCCCGGCTCAGCGTGGTATTGCCATGGTCTTCCAGAGTTACGCCGTTTTCCCCCACATGACCGTGGAACAGAATATAGGGTTTGGTCTGCGGATGCAGCATTTCTCCAAGGGGGAGATCCGGACGGCCGTGCGCGAGGTGGCTGAGCTCCTGCAGATCGACGAGCTTCTGGAACGCTACCCGGCCCAACTCTCAGGAGGACAGAGGCAGCGAGTGGCAGTTGCCCGCGCAATCGTGATGAAGCCCGAGGTATTGCTTATGGATGAGCCTCTCTCTAATTTGGACGCTCTTCTCAGGCTCCAGATGCGCGCGGAGCTCAAACGGCTCCACCGGGAGATCGGCACCACCACCGTCTACGTCACACACGATCAGATTGAGGCCCTTTCCCTTGGGGATCGGATTGCCGTGATGCAAGAAGGGGAAATCGTCCAGCTTGACAGCCCTGATCGGGTTTACGATCAGCCGGCCAATAACTTTGTTGGTGGTTTTATCGGGACTCCGCCTATGAACTTTCTCCGGGCCATGGTTAAGAAAGAGGGGGAGGACGTTCGCCTTGCGATTGGCGAGTTCAGGATCGCCGTCCTTGAGGACTGGAAACCACAGCTCAAAGGGTTGACCGGGCAGATCGTGATCCTGGGGATCCGCGCGGAGAATATCGAGGTACACGCCGAACCGGGAGGTGAACGGCTCCCCGCCACGGTTATTGTCTCTGAGCATTTAGGCTCGCAGCAGCTTCTCACCGTTCAAGTGGGCGAGGACATCTTGAAGGTATCTACAAGCCCGGACCTTGCTGTGCAGCCAGGACAGACCATTGGTCTCACCTTAACCAAGCAGAAACTGCGAGTTTTCGACGAGGGTACTGGTAACATGCTGTCTCTGGACAGTGGATGAATAGAGCTCAAACCCATTCTACTTCCACGTTAGGAGGACAAAATGAGCAGCTTGGTTGTTTTTCCGTTCAAATCTGAAGATGTCGCGGTCTTCCGGAAGAATATTTGCGAGGCCGCCTTCCATCCCCGGGTGAGCGCGGTGCTCTGCGTAGGCTACGAAGAAAACGAGTGCTACAAGGAGATACAAGCAGCCATCCCAGAGGTAGAGAGGGAGAGTAACAAGGAGATCCACTTAATCCTTCAGGAGAGGTTGGGAGATAAGCGTCCGGGAAAGGGTGATGGGATGAACACCGCGTTGAAGTATTTCCTCGAGGAGACCGACTATCAACGCCTCCACTTCTACGACTCCGATATCGAGACCTTCTCCCAAGAGTGGATCACACAGGCAGAACTGCCGGCAGATGAGGGCTACCAGGTGGTCAGACACTACTTCCCGCGGGCGAGCACCGATGCTATGGTCACCTGGATGATCACCAAAACCGGCTTCTCTATCCTCTGGCCCAATACAGAGTTGCCGTTCATCGAACAGCCCCTGGGGGGGGAGCTCCTCCTTACAAGGGAGGTGGCAGCGCGGTTGTACGAGGATAAGCGGAGCATCCGTCAATCTGACTGGGGGATCGACACGGCCTATACCTGGATCATGGTCGCAAACGGATTCAGCCTATATGAGACTTATGTGCCGATCGGTAAGGTTCACAAGCTCTATAAGACATTGGCTGATTTGCAAGACATGGCAATCGAGTGTTTCGCCACCATCCAGCAACTAAAGGATGAAAAAGTTAATACGGCAAGGATGATCCACCGTGTGGAGCGGCCAGGGCCTGTCCCTGATAGAGTCAAGGAGAAGACCGCCTATGACTTAGAGGGGAGCCTGCATCTCCTCATGGAGAACTGGACAGATAAACAGCTCGAGCTTCTGAAGCACTTCCCCCGGAACGTCCGCGAGGGCATGGCGGAGAGCCAAAGAAAAACCCGGTTTGTGTTCATGGACGCGGAGAGCTGGTATGAGACCTACAAGGTCCTGCTTAAGCATTTCGATCCCGAAGACAGAGATTGGCGGGAACTGCTCTTTAAGCTTTGGATTACCAGGGTGCTCAACTACACCACTAAGGTAGCTCTAAGAGGCTACGATTACGCCCTCTTCTATCTCTATCAGATGGTAGAGAGGTTTATCAGGATGTCAAAGGGGGAGAGAGGTGGAAGCTGAGGCGTTTGCGGTGGTGATGGCCGGAGGTAGCGGTACACGACTCTGGCCGATGAGTACTAAGGAGAGGCCCAAGCAGTTCCTCGCTCTCAACAGGAGAAGTTTAATCCAAGAGACGGTGGACCGGCTTGCCCCTCTTTTCCCTTCGGAACGGATCTGGATCGTGACCGTCAAGGGGCAGAAGGGGCTTATCCAGGGGCAGCTGCCGGAGGTTCCACTGGGCAACATCATCGAAGAGCCGCTCGGTCGCAATACCGCCCTGTGCATAGGGCTTGCTGCGGTCTATCTGAAGCAGATTGACCCTGCTGCCGTTATGGTCGCCCTCCCTGCCGATCACTTCATCAAAAAGGAGGGGCGCTTCCGACAGGCTCTGGTCCTGGGGATACGGATAGCTCAACAGGGGTACCTCGTCACCCTGGGGATCGTCCCTGACCGCCCGGCGACCGGGTACGGCTATATCGAAGCCGGCAAAGACCTTTCGGAATTGCACCATGGTCTTAGGGCCGAGAGGGTAGCGCGCTTTATTGAGAAGCCTCCCCTGGCGACTGCTGAGCAGTTTCTTAAGATGGGGAACTACTACTGGAACAGTGGCATTTTTATCTGGAAGGTCGAGCGCATCCTGGAAGAGCTGGCAGAGCATATGCCGGAACTCTACAGTCGCCTTACGGAGATCGAGGCGCGATGGGGGACCCCTGATCTAGATGAGGTGACAGCGAAGGTCTACCAGAAGCAGGAGGCCGTCTCCATCGACCATGGGGTGATGGAGACGGCGTCGCGGATAGCCGTCATCCCCGTGGAAATGGGCTGGAACGACCTCGGTGATTGGAGTTCCTTAAGCGCAGTTCTTGAGAAGGACGAGGGCGGCAATGTGATCCGCGCCAGGCATATTGGGATAGAGCTTAAAGATTCTACCGTCTTTTCACTCCAGGACAGATTGATCGCCACCATCGGCCTTAAGGACCTCGTAATCGTCGATACCCCTGATGCCCTTCTAGTCATGGATAAAGGGAGAGCTCAGGAGGTAAAGGACCTAGTTACCAAAGTAGAAGAGGAGTTATAAACCAGCGTTCTTGGCCACAAGGGGCGGCGGCGATGTTGCGTATCGGTATTTGTCACTTTCGGGTAGGAGAAACAGACGGGGTCTCGCTGGAGATCGCCAAATGGCAGCGAGCCCTGGAGACTCTGGGACACCGCGTTTTCCTCTGCGCCGGCCGGGGTGAGGGTAGTGAGCCCTTTTGCATCCCTGAGCTCTCCGCAGACCACCGTGAGGCGGAAATGATCAGGGAGAACGCGTTTCACCGCTTCTCGGATTACCCCTGCGAGCGCGCCTTGGGAGCCCACATTGAGGAAGTGGCTTCCCGGATCGAGGTGGGATTGCGCCGCTTCATAAAGGTTTGTGAGATTGACTTGTTGGTTGTCGAGAACATCTGGTCCCTCTCCCTTCACCTACCCGCCACCCTTGCCCTGTGGCGGGTAGTGCATGCGCTGCACTTGCCCGCCGTCGCCCATCACCATGACTTCTACTGGGAGAAGGAGGATTACCGCAACCCCACCTGTGACCTCGTCCGCCAGATGCTCGCGGAATACTACCCGCCCCGAGACCCGCACGTGACCCACGCGGTGATCAACCGCTTAGCTCAGGCGGAACTGCGTCAGCGGAGCATTCCTTCGATAGTGGTCCCCAATGTGCTCGACTTCGACACCAGTTGGCCGGTGGATGATTTCAATCAAGATTTCCGGGCGGCTGTCGGCCTTTCACCCTCGGATGTGGTGCTGCTTCAGGCCACCCGGGTCGTCCGGCGTAAGGGGATCGAGCTTGCAGTGGACCTGGCCGCGACCCTTTCTGGCCCTACGTTTCAGAGGGATCTTCGCGAGCGCGTACGCACCCGCGGCGGAGAAGGCCCGGCCCGACCGGTCTTGCTTCTTCCTAATCTTATTGAAGACGAAGCTTACTTTGAGCAGCTCAAGGAACGGATCGAAGAGAGAGGGGTGGATGCTCGATTTATATCGGATCGGGTGGCCTTCCATCGCGGGGGTGAAGGAGTTCATAAGATATACTCCTTTTGGGACACGTACCTGTTTGCCGACCTGGTAACTTACCCTTCCTTTCAGGAGGGATGGGGAAACCAGTTCTTGGAAGCGATATGGGCAAAGCTCCCCGTGACCTTATTCGAGTACCCGGTCTTCCGGACGGACATTGAGCCGCTTGGGTTTGAGTATATCTCGCTCGGACACAACCTAGAGCGCGATGGATCAGGACTTGTCTCCCTGCCTGAGGGCGTGCTCCAACGGGCGGCCCGGGAGGCAGCTACCCTCCTTGCCTCGCCGGACCGTTATCGGAAGCTCGTGGAACATAACTTTGAGCTCGGCAAGGCCCACCTTTCCCTGACCCGGCTTTGTGAGCTTTTGAACCAGGTGGTTGCGGAGAGCCTGGTTCGAGGGCAACCCTATTGGTTCTAAGGAGGAATCTCGTGCCTAAGGATGCGGAGCTTGTAGTCGGTGTCTGCACTAAGAACTGTGCCGATACGGTTGCAAGTGTGATAAAGACGGTCGATCGCGGCCTTGCCCAATTCTTCCCGGAGAAGCGCTCCCTGATCATCGTCTCCGATGGATTCTCGACAGACGACACACAGGAGAAGGCACGAGCGGTCGAGACGGAAACGGAGATCGTTGTCACTCCCCAGAACGGCGGGCCAGGGAAGGGGAATGGAGTCAGGACGATCCTTGAGATCGCGCGGGATTGCGGTGCCGCCGCAGTCGCCCTGGTCGATGGTGACCTGACGAGCATCGAGCCCGATTGGATCGAAAGCCTCGTCTCTCCGATCATCACGGGGAACGACCTTGTCGTCCCCTACTACCTGCGGCATCACTACGATGGGGTTATCACCAATCAGATCGCCTACCCGCTGACCAACGTTCTGTTCGGTGTGGGGATACGGCAGCCGATCGGCGGTGAATATGGAATCTCCTTGCGTCTACTGAGGCGCCTTCTCCAACATGACTTGTTCCCCGAAGACTTCGGGATCGATATCTTCATCACCCTGGTCGCCACCTCGGAACAGATGAGGATCGTGGAGGCTGTTTTAGGGGTGAAGGAACACGAATCGACCAAGCAGTACGCGGATCCAGACAAACTCTTGGTTCCGATGTTCTACCAAGTCGTAGGGACACTCTTCCGGTTGATCAACTACTACCGTGACCACATCAAGAACGTGCATGGAATCCGGCTGGTCGAGCGGTTTGGAAATATGCCTGACAAGAGTCCAGGGAAGATTGCGGTCGACCAGGAGGATCTCCACCGCCGCTTCCAGGAAAGGTATAAGGATCTGATGGGGGATAACGCGGGTTTCCTTGGAGATCTACGGGAGGGGTTGAACCGCGTCGCCGCCTGTGAGCTTGACCGCTTCTCCTTCCCGCTTGACCTCTGGGTGAAGGCAGTCTATCGAGCGATCAATGCGTTCTCAATCTCTGAAGACCTCCGTGTACTCGATGCCTTGCGCGTCCTATGGCAAGGACGGTTCTTGAGCCTCGTGCGCGAGACGGAGGAGATGACCGACGCGGAGGCAGAAGCTTATATCCAGGGGCAACTCGACACCTTCGCTGAGTACAAGGCCCTGCTCAGGGGTTAGTGGACCCGGTGGAACGGGCAACGATGGTATACAGGAGGCTTAGGGATGAATCCCTTTTCCTCACAATGCGAAGCTCTACGGATGATTG
>CAZGRE010000019.1:10588-24609 GCA_964528085.1 uncultured Thermotogae bacterium
GGAGGCTTAGGGATGAATCCCTTTTCCTCACAATGCGAAGCTCTACGGATGATTGGAACTGAACAGTGAGAAAGCTTTGCTCAGGGGGAGGATAGAATCGGTGGGTAAGGAAACGAGACTCCGCTCTGATCTCTGGCAAATCGCTCAGATGGCCCTGAAGGCGGTGGCTCCCGAGACGTGCCTGCGTCGAGCCATACGCAGAGAGGGGAAGCACCTCCGCGTTGGGGAACAGACCTTTGACCTTTCGCAGGTTAGGAGAATCATCGTTGTGGGGATGGGAAAGGCCTCATCTAGGATGGCCGCTTCCCTGGAAGGAATATTGGAGGAGAAGATCTCACGGGGGCTCGTCGTCACGGCCGACGGGTACAAGGTCCCCACCCGGAGAGTGGAGGTGGTGGAGGCGTCTCATCCGGTTCCCGACGCGCGGGGTCTTACAGCGGCAAAGCGGATCGTGACCATCCTCGATGAGGCCGATGCGGATGATCTGGTGATCGTCCTCATCTCGGGTGGGGGATCGGCCCTCCTCACCCTTCCTGCTTCAGGGATCGAGCTCTCCGCCATTACCGCGACGAACGAGCTCCTCCTCCGCTCTGGGGCGAAGATCCAAGAGGTGAACACGGTGCGCAAGCATCTCTCCCAGGTGAAGGGGGGGCAGCTTGCCCAGCGAGCCTTCCCGGCCCGAGTCCTCTCCCTCATCCTCTCCGACGTCCCCGGCGATCCGTTGGATTCCATCGCCTCCGGTCCGACCGTCCCCGACCCGACCACCTACGCCGACGCCGCACGGATCCTGCAGCGATATCGGCTGTGGGAGGAGGTTCCGGATTCGGTGCGGAACCGGATCGAGGCCGGGGCTCACGGAATGGTCCCTGAGACACCGAAGCCGGGTGATCCTACCTTCAGAAGCGTACAAAACATGGTCATAGGATCCGGGAGCGTAGCCGCTGAGGCCGCTCGCGCCGAAGGGGAGCGCTTGGGGTATCACACGCTTCTCCTTACCACCACCCTCGAAGGCGAGGCGCGCGAGGTGGGAAGGGTGCTTGCAGCGATTGCGAGAGAGGAGGCGCTACACGCGCGTCCGCTCCCGCTCCCTGCGCTGTTTGTCGCCGCCGGCGAGACGACGGTCACCATGCGCGGAGGCGGGACGGGAGGGCGAAATCAGGAGCTCGCCCTATCGGCCGCTATCGGGATCGAAGGACTATCCGGGGTGGCGGTCGCCTCTGTCGGGACCGACGGTCGCGACGGCCCGACCGATGCAGCCGGAGGGATAGTCGACGGAGAAACGGTCGAACGGATGCGTGACCGCGGGATCGTTCCGGAGGAATACCTCGAACAGAACGACTCGTATCACGCGTTGGCGAAAGCTGGGGACCTGCTTATCACCGGTCCCACCGGCACTAACGTCGCCGATCTCTGCCTCGTCGCAGTGGGAAAGGGATGACGCCGCGCCCGAGTCTCCGCTTGCAACAGCGAGAACCCTGTTCAGCTGCGCTTGATGACTGTCCCTCCCCCGATCAAACAGTCACGCAGACTGACTCCGTCGAGATAAGAGCCGCTATCGACCACGCACCCCGTGATCGCGGAGTTCACGATCCTGACCTGATCGAAGATTACGGAGTCCTTCACCGTTGAATCCTCGATCGTAACGTCCTTCCCCTTCCAAGTATCGGCGTTTGCGTAGCGCTGGTTCGCCTCGATGTAGGATGCGCGATCACCAATGTCGTACCAGCCGCTATCGAAGGTAAACGGGTCGATCGTCACCCCGGACTCCTTGATGAGCCAAGCGTTGAAGTAACCGGGGGCGTCCTCGCCGGTTCCGGCCGTCTGCAGGAACTTCGTGATTAGAGGAAGGACCTCTTTGGGATAGATGTAGCAGGCCGTACTCGCCAGGGTCGATCTCGGCTCCTGCGGCTTCTCCTGGAATTCGATGACCCGGCCGTCCGCGACGATTGCTACACCGTACCGCCCGCGCACTCTTTCCAGATCCTTGACGTCGTAGAGGGCGATCAACGGTCGACCGCGGTAGGCGGAAAGGAAATCCTCAAGAAGGAACTCGAAGATGTTATCCCCACCGAGCACCAGGATATCCTCATTGATTCCCAGTTTCTCGATAAGAAAATGGATCGCTCCGACGGTCCCCAACTTCTCTTCCTCCGATTCTGTCTCCTCGACCACGATCTCCACCCTGCGGTCTCCCTCCTCCTTCCAGGCCACAAACTGGGGGGCGAACCGACGGTTGGTGGAGACGATCGGGCGATCCGGCAGTGGGTATGAGTCGAGGACATAATCGATGATCGGCCTGCCGGCGACCGGGAGGAGCGGTTTTGCCCGGGCTGCGGTGATCGGGTGAAGGCGGGTGGCGTACCCGCCGGCGAGGACGATCGTCTTCATCAGGCCTCCCTTTTTGCAAGCTCTTTCTTGAACTCCTCGATCAGGGTGACCGGGGTGGGGTCGACCTCGTTCAACAGGGCAAGGTAGTAGCTTACATAATCCCCGAAGTAGATCTGGGAGAGGATCTGGGCAAGCTCACCCTCGCCCTCTGCCCGCAGCACGGTGAATGGGACGTTATGCTTTTCAAACAGTCCCCTCATGATCTCCATGCGAGCGCGGTTCTGCCTAAGATCGTAGTCGTTTTGCAACAGGATGATATGCTGGTTCGCAAGGAGATCCGACCGCACGAGGGCAAGGATCTCGTTATGGTTTAACTCGGGGAATACGTTCCAGAACGCGGGTTGCTTGGCATTCTCGTTGATCTGCGTCTTGAAGCGCATCGCTACCAGGTCGGTGTTGTCGACCGTCCCGTAGATCACTGGGACCCGCCCGCTTAAGGTGTGAGCGAGCCGCTTGGCCGGGTTATCCTCGCCGGGAACGCTAAAGGTGCATCGATCCCTGACCCGGACGAGCCCTTGGAGGAGAGCCTCCCAGGAGCCGGTCTCGTTGAGGAGCCCGAGCTTGGAGAGGACTACCAGGAGAGGGAGGGCGAGGTACCCCATCGCTGCCCGCGGCTGGTACCCCGAGGGGACCTTTAGAAAGGGTATTCCATGAGCCTTGCTGATCTCCTCCAATCTCCCCCCGCTTGAGATCGCTAAGACAGATGCGCCTGTTTCAAGCCCCTGCGCAAAGGAGGAGAGGGTCTCAGCCGTGTTCCCCGAGTAGCTGATCGCTACAATGAGCGTCTGGGAATCGACGAACGCCGGCAGGGTGTAGCTCCGGTTGACAGCGAGAATCACGCGGCTGAAGCGCCGTGCGATATCGCCGGCCATCGCTGAGCCGCCCATCCCGCAAACGACCACCCTATCGATCTTCCCCATCTCGGGGAGGGAGAAACCCTTTCCCTTCTCAATCGCCTCCTCGCACTGGCGCGCGAAGCGGTCGATGACATCGATCATCCCCTGACTATCGTAGCGCCTCCTCTTCACTTCATCGTCTAGTCTTTTCATGATCCTCAATGGTACTCGGGTGCAATCCCGGTGTCGATGATGCAAGCGGTGTTAGCTGGCATTCCGTCAGGGAGTCGTACCGGTTCCTCGGCCATCCGGGATGTCCCGTTGAGCTGGAGCCCCCTTGACAAGGGGAGGGACGGTGTGCTATAAGGGTAACGGTTTCGGAAAACGTTAAACAAGACGATGCGAGAATCCGAGAAGGTCACGATCCGAGAGGTTGCGAAGAGGGCAGGGGTATCGGTGACTACTGTATCTCGAGTGCTCAACGGTCACGACCTCGAGCACATGCGCCCAGAGACGAGAAAGCGCGTTCAGCTTGCCATCTCAGAGCTGGAATACACCCCGATCAAAGCGGCCCAGACGTTGCGCCGGCAGCGGACTCAGGTAATCGGAATCCTCGTTCCTGACATCTCCAACTCGTTCTTCTCCCGCATCGTGCGCGGGATCGGGGCGGTTACGTTCAAGAATGGCTTCTCCACCTTGGTCTGCGACAGCAATCATTCGGTGAAGCGCGAGTCCCGCTACCTCGATATCCTCCTCGCTGAGAGCGTGGAAGGTATCGTGTTCATCCCGGTCGGGACCCCTGATATGAAGGGGGTGAACCGAGTCTTACGGCAAGGGGTTAAGATCGTTGTTGTCGACCGCCGTGTCGAAGGACTCCCGGCGGTCGAGGCCGATAACTTCGGGGGAGGACTCGAGCTGACAAGGCACCTGTTGGGACTCGGGTATCACCGGATCGCGTACATCTCCGGGCCGCCAGAGGTCAGCACCGCCAAGGCCCGGGTGGCCGGCTTTCAACAGGCTCTCGCGGAAGCCGGGCTTGCCCCTGTCGTGATTGAACACGGGGAATTCACATACGAGTCGGGGTACGAGCACGCCCGTCAGATCCTGAGGGGCTACCGCGTGGATGCCATCATGGCGGGGAACGACCTTATCGCGATCGGAGTACTCCAAGCTGCGGAGGACTTAGGGTTTCGCATTCCAAAGGATCTCGGTATAACCGGATTTGATCACACCCCTTTGCTCTCCTTAGTACGCCCTAAGCTGACCACTGTTGAGGTCCCCGCATATCAGTTGGGTGAGGAAGTTGCCCGGCAGTTGCTCGAGGGACGAGGAGAAGATCTCACTCTACCGGTTCGCCTTATTCCGGGTGGAACCTGTTGCTTGCAGGAGCAGGGAAGGTGAAATGAGTGGAAAGCTAGCTCGGCTACGCCGGATCTTTCAGGCGGATGAACGTGCGGTTGTCGTGGCTCTTGACCATGGGCAGTTCAAGCATGCAGCAACGGGTCTGGAGGACATCAAGGGGATCATTTCGACGGTAGTCGATGGTGGGGCAGACGGAGTCATTCTCAATCCTGGCCCCGCAGCGCAGTTCAGCCCGGTCTATGCAGGACGAACAGCGCTTATCCTACGCGTAACCGGAGCATCGACCGAGCACAGTCCCGAGTTTGACTATCACCGCCAGATCGCAACGGTGGAGCAGGCCGTCATACTGGGAGCCGACGCCGTGCTGGCAATGGGCTTCATCGGCGGTAAGGGGGAGGCAGAATCACTGACGTTACTCGCCCGGATAGCTGGGGAGTGCCAGCGTTATGGGATGCCGCTCATCGCGGAGATGCTCCCGGTTGAGCCGGAGCACTTCTACGATACCGATTGGATCCGTTGTGCCGTTCGTGTCGGATACGAACTTGGTGCTGACTGTATCAAGGCCTACTTCACTGATGCCCCTGCGTATCGGTCTGTTGTCGATGCCTGCCCTGTACCCATCCTTATTGCCGGTGGGCCCAAGGTGGAAAAGCCACTGGAGATGGTGCGGAATGCACTAGGGGTAGGAGCAGCTGGGGTTGCGTTTGGCAGGAACGTGTTTGAGGCCGTCGATCCCAAACAAGAGGTGGAAGAACTTGTGAGCACGGTTCACCACGCGTAGACACCTAACCGAGGAGGTGGCAGGGATGGAAGAAAGAAGATCGCGGTTGGTGGTGATGGCTGGATTGATACTTGTTGGGTCGATCCTGTTCGGCGCAAGCCTTCTCGGAGCAACGGGAACCGTCTATATCGATCAGAATGCTGATCTGGAATACGATAGCGGAGATCTTCCCTTATCCGGGGTAGTTGTGAGTGACGGGTTTACTGTGGTTGTAACGGATGAAACCGGGGCGTATACACTGGAGACAAACCCAGAAGCGAGCTTCATTTTCATCTCCATCCCTACCGGCACGTGCCCCTTGAATGGGTGGTATCAGGAACTGACGGATCGCGAGAGATTCGACTTTCCGTTGGAGAAGGTTGTGGACAATTCTCCGCTTGTCTTCGTGCAGATCACCGATACCCACTATGCAACCGACAAGGATGAATTCAAGGAGGCGTTCTATGATCGCAGGATGGAGGTACTCCCCCAAGGGGTATTTGATTCCCTTGCCCAAGAAGTGAACAAGATTTCGCCGGATTTCGTCATGCTCACCGGCGACATAGTTGCTGATGCCAAGCGCCCACCGGTGGAATTGGTCGACAAATGGATGAGGTACATGGCCGATGACTTCACATCGAAATTCGATTGCCCGCTGTTCGCTGTGGAGGGCAATCATGACATCGTGCGTGACGTAGAAGTAGGAAAGGCGATATACGAAGGGTATTTTGGCCCTACGTATTACTCATTCAACATTAAGGGAGTCCATTTCATTGCACTGGATACCATGTGGCTCTCTCCGGAAGGGAAGCTTACATACGGGCCTTCTTCGGCCACGGAAGTATCCTGGTTAAAACAGGATCTTGCTCTAGTAGATCCTTGGACTCCGATTGTAGTTTTCTGCCACGAACCAACTCCCAGTTGGGCAGATACGGAAGAGAATGCTGAAGTGATGAGCATTCTAACAAAGGCCGGAATAACAGCTTTGTTGAATGGCTCATGGCATATGAACTTCCTCTTACACGACCGCTATCCGTTTTACGAACTCATCACAAGCGCCGTGTGCGGATCGTGGTGGGAAGGAGAAGCAACGGACGGTAGCAAGTTTGGATATCGGGTATTCCGATTCAACCGCGGACGATTGGAGAACATCTGGCGCGAGATCGGTCTTCACAACATTGAATTACGCCAACCACAGCAGGCAGTAGTAACGTGGGACGGTACCCTGCAAGCCGAAATCTGGGGTGAGGCTGTAAGCGCATCTTGGAGCCTGGATGGTGGATCTGCACAGAATGCTAATGTCTATTACAACACGATGTGGACGGTCGCCTACGGCAACTTGAATTTCTCCACCCTAACCGATGGCTACCATGCTTTGAAGGTGGAGTTCCAGATGGCCGACGGTACAACGGTTTCGTCCGAACGGTCGTTCTATGTCCTCAACCCCGACATCGACATCAAGGAGATGAAGTCCCATTCAGATACCTTCTTAGGGAAAGTGGTGGCGGCTCCTGAGCTGCAAGTCAGAGCAATAATGCCCGGGGAGGCAATTTCGGCGAGCGACGGTAGCGCGACGATCATCCTGAGTCATGTACCGTTTGTGGTGCAAAGGGGGGATATTATAGGCGTCGTCGGGATATACCGTGCACACAGCGCCACCCTTATAAAGCCGTACGATCCCATCTTCTTTGTTCAATATACCGATGAGGCGGAGTGACACAAGGAACGGCACAAATGAAGAATTTAAAAGGGGTGAGGTCCCAATGAAACGAGTAGTTGTACTAGGAGCGCTGTTGGCTGTCGTGATCTGCGGGCTTGTAGCCATTGCGGAACCGGTTGAGTTGACATTCGTCACACCGGCGTGGCTACCGGACACGGTGAGGTCGATAAAGGCGATAGTCGCTGAGTGGAACGAGGATCACCCGGATATTCAGGTCACGATCATCTGGCAGGCATGGGAGAACCTCGACGACTACCTCCTGACCAGCTTCCAGGGTGGACAGGCGCCCGATATCTTCCATGAGGATTCTGTGATGTGTTACGAATACGGACATATAGGATATGCCGCTCCTCTAAACGATTATCTCAGCGAGGAGATCCTTGAGGATATTCCCCAGAACAGCTGGGACGGAGTAAGCGATTCCGACGGATCGATCTATGGGATTCCTTTCCTGCAGGAGACGCAGGTCATTTTCTATAACAAGGAGCTATTCGCCGAGGCCGGACTTACTGTCCCTGAAGACGGGATGATTACCTGGGACCAACTCCGCGACTTTGCGCAACAACTGACTAAGCGGGATGCGGACGGTAATGTAACCACATGGGGACTTCTCGCTCCGCTCGAGCAGCGATTGTGGTGGTGCCTTGTGCGAGAGAACGAGGGACATGTCCTCAACCAACACGAGGACGGCACGTGGCATGTTGAGATCGATGACAACGCCAAAGAGGCAATAAAGTTCTACACCGACTTGGTGACCGTCGATCATGTCATGCCGCAGGATGTCATAAGCTACGATTTCATGAGCCTGTTACAAGGATTCTTGAACAAGAAGTATGCCATGATCAGCTTCGGCTGTTGGGTGCGGAGCTGGATCGACCGGCTCGGGAGAGGAAAGATCGACTGGGGAATGCTGGAAGTGAAAGGACCGAAACAGACCGTCACAGCAGCCGATCCACAGGCGGTGGCGATCTACGCTAAGTCCGCGCATAAAGCAGAGGCGTTCCAGTTCATCCAGTTCTTCACCAACACGGAGAACTCGGCTCAGATCGCTCATGCTGACTGGCTCTTCCCGGTGAGGGAAAGCGCACTACAGCGGCCAGAATTCCAGACCGAAGAAGACCAGTGGAATGTAGCTTACCAGTGGCTTCCCTATGCGCAGGATGTAAAAGAGCACATGTTCGGATTCCTCTCGTGGGAATGGCAGTCGTTCATCCCTCAGCTTGAGCTGGTGATCTTAGGGGAAAAGGACCTGGATATGGCCCTTGAAGATGCGACTACCCAGGGCAACCTGTTCCTTAAGAGAATGGGCCTACAGTGAATCACACCAAAAAGGAGGTGATATCTACGGGGGAATAGCGGCATGGAAGTCCAGCGGTAACAAGATTGAACAGAACAAAGGAGGATGGCGCAATGAAGAATGTGTTGAAGGTCTTACTATGCGTGCTGGTACTCGGACTCCTCACGGTGGGCGTCTTGGGGAAAGAAGCACCTACTCCCGCCGGCGACGTCGTTCTGACTGTCTCGGGAGTGATCGCGCTGACCAACGATGGAGATACGTTTAAGCTCGATATGGACATGCTAAAAGCCCTTCCGTATCTGGCTTATGAAGTGGATGATCCATGGATGGGCACCCAGACCTACGGTGGCGTGGAGCTGAAGGCTCTCCTCGACTATGTAGGTATTCCTGCCGGCGCGAGCAGAGTAGTAATGGTCTGCTCGGATGAGAAGGAGTTCCCGGTAGCTATCAAGGATGCCCTCTATTATCCGATTATCCTAGCCTACACCACCGATGGTGATGAGCTTCCGGCGAGCCAGGGCGGACCGGTTAAGCTGGTGTACCCGTACAACTCTTACCCGGAAATCCAGGACCTTTACGCACCGGAACAGTGGGCGTGGTACGTAGTTGAAATCCGCGTGGAGTACTAGTAGTTCGAAAAAGGGGGCGGGTTTCCGCCCCCATTCTTTCTTTATACCTTAGGGTGTCAAGTAAGCAAGGAGAATAGAGATTGCCACTGAAATGAAGATAGCGGAACTCATCAAGATCGGGAAGATCGCTTATCGGGACGTTCCTGCACCGGAGCCGGGACCAGGGGAAGTACTCGTTAAGACCTGTGCTGTCGGTCTGTGCGGCACCGATGTTAAGGCTTACTTCAACGGCCATCCGTACTTCCCTCCACCATGCGTCCTCGGCCACGAATTCGCTGGCACGGTCGCTAAAGTCGGAGAAGGGGTAGCCCGGTTTGCAGTGGGGCACCGCATTGTTGCCGCTCCTTACGTCGAGTGTGGAAAGTGCGAGTTATGCAGGCGCGGTTTAGGCGAGCTCTGCCCCGATAAAGCGTTCATCGACGGTGCGTTCAAGGAATTCATCCTTCTGCCCCGCTCGATCGTTGAGCGGGCGACTTTCCGATTGAGCGCTAATGTTGACTTCCCAACGGGCTCGCTCGCTGAACCGCTGGCCTGCGCGTTCAACGGAATAGAGAAAGCGGAGATCAACACTGGGGATCGAGTGCTTGTCATCGGTGCCGGCCCAATGGGAGTGATGCTCGCCCTATTGGCCAAATCACAAGGGGCGGACGTCATTGTGAGCGAGATTTCACCGGAGCGGCTTGCAGCCGCGCGGAAACTCGAGCTTGACGCCCTCTCTCCCGGCGACAACGGGCTTGCGGGACAATTGAAGGAGCACTGGGGAAGGGTGGACGCCGATCGGGTACTCGTTGCAGTGGGAAGCCGGCCGGTCTTTGAGGATGGATTCAATCTCGCTGCCACCGGAGGACGTGTCCTCTTGTTCGGCGGGCTTCCCAAGGGGGAGAAGGTCTGCGTGGATGCATTCAAGGTGCACTACCGCGAGATCAGTCTTGTTGGGAGCTTCGGCTTCAATCTGCGACAGTTTAAGCAAGCGGTCGCCTGGTTGAACGAGCATCCCTCCTTGGCGAAGCGGCTGATTACCTACACCGTTCCCTTCTCGGAGATTACGCGCGCCTTTGATCTCGCCAAGGAAGCAAAAGAATTAAAGATAGTAGTCGAATTCGACAAGCAGGAGAGGGGATAGGGATGCGCAATGGTCAGCCTGCATTTGAAGAAGAACGTAGAGCCTTGCCATTTCTCGTTCCAGCACTTCTCATCCTTTGTTTGATCAGCCTGTATCCCTTGATCCAAGGGATATCCCGGATGTTTTACACCTACCAGGCGTTGACACAGAAGACCGTGTTCGTTGGCTTTCAAAACGTTCAACTCCTCTTTCATGACCACCTCTTCCTACGCGCACTCAGCAATACCCTCGTGTGGACAGGGGTAAGTGTCGTAATGCAGTTTCTTCTCTCCTATTGGTTGGCTACGATGCTTAACTCTCGGTTCCTGCGCTTGCGCCGGATGTTTAGAGGGATCACCATCATTCCGTGGGCACTATCCCCTGTCGTTATTGCGCTTATGTGGCGCTACATATTCCTTGGAAACGGACCGTTGAATATGTTCCTGCACTCACTGGGTATGGCCCACCCCCCCAGTTGGCTCAGCGACCCGAGCCTCGCCCTGTGGACGTGCATCATTGCCAACATCTGGATGGGTATTCCGTTTGTCACGGTCATGCTTCTCGCCGGTTTGCAGACGATCGATAAGAACCTCCTCGACGCTGCAGCGATCGACGGGGCAAACTACCTGCAAACGCAGTTCAAGATCATCATCCCAAGCGTCAAAAAGGTAGTCCTCATCATCCTTACCTTGGAAACCATCTGGACGTTCAATATGTTCGACATCGTTTTCGTCCTTACCAAGGGCGGACCGGGTAATGCCTCCTTGACCCTCCCCCTTTATGCCTATGAAAACGCGTTCATGTACTATCAACCGGGATACGGCGCCACAATCGGTCTGATCATCCTTCTGTGCCTGCTTACAGTGGTAGTTGTTTATATCCGGGAGGTACTCCGATGAGAATGCATCCACTCAGACAAATCCTACTGCACATCTTCGTTATCTTATTCATGGCATTGCTGGTCTTCCCCATGATTCTTTTGGTGTTTAACTCTTTTAAGACCGAAGCGGCTATCTTTGCTTCACCGATGGGCGTACCTAGGACCGTAACCTTCAGCAACTATATGGAAGTGTTTGCCCAATCGACGTTTTTCACGAACTTCAAGAACAGTGCCCTTGTTGCTCTCGCCACCGTATTTCTTTCGATGATAGTCTCCGCTCCAGCCGGGTACGCGCTCTCCCGGTTCAAGTTCCGCGGCCGTACCCTGTTTTCCGTGTGGCTCCTCGCCACCCAGTCCTTCCCCGGGATCATCATGGTCCTCGGGCTGTTCGTCATGCTCAAGACGTACCATCTATTGAACACCCTGCCCGGGCTCATCGTGATGTACACCAGCTTCAGCATGCCGTTCAGCATCTGGCTCCTCAAGGGGTACTTCGACAAGATCCCGGTTGCGTTGGAGGAGGCGGCCCGGATCGACGGGTGCAGCCGGGTGCGCTCGCTCGTGAAGATCGTGCTCCCTCTTTCCGTCCCCGGGCTGCTCGCGGTGGGAACGTTCTCGTTGCTCCTTTCGTGGAACGAGTTCTTCTTCGCACTCGTCATCATGCGCGACAACGCCCACTACACGTTGCCCGTTTTTCTCGCCCGCTTCATGGGGTCCGGGGGCGTGGTGCAATGGGGTCCGTTGAGCGCCGCCGCGCTCCTTGCGTGCATCCCTGTTTTGATCCTGTTCATATTGGGACAGAAGTACCTCGTTTCCGGGCTGACAGGAGGGGCGATAAAGTGACGCGCTTCGAACGAGTGGGGCTGATCGTTCACCCTGCCGCGGGCTGCGGGGAGGACGCGATCAGGGAGCTGTTGCCCACGCTTTTCGTAACGATCAAGGCGGAGGCCGCATTCATAACCGCGGGCACCCTCGAGGCCGAGATCGCCGAAGGGATGGGGGTGCGGTTTACACCGCTTGACATTCCATTCTCCCGCGATTTTCCCAGCGTGACCAACGCCTCTGAAGCGATGATCTCTCGCGGGGTGGATACGATAATCGGCGTCGGTGGAGACGGGACCCTGTGCGCTATCGCCAATTCGATCATCGCCTGCGGAGGGGGAACGCGGCTCCTCGGGATCGGCGCCGGTTCGTCCAACGTAGGTCCGCTCATCACGGTACGCGGGGAAGACCTGAAACAGCTCGATCCTGCGCGTCTCAGGGAGCAGGCGGTCCACGGGGTCGCCGTAGCGGTGAACGAAGCTCCCAGGGGAACCGCATTCAACGATGTCACGTTCAGCAACATCTTTTTTGGAACGAAAAACGGTAAGCGAGTCGACCTCGATGCACGCGCGATCTTCGATGGGGTGCGTCGCGAGGCAGAGCCGCGTTCGGTATGCGGAGAAGCGACGAAGGTCCGCAAGAATGGGCGGCTCATGATCGACGCCGGGGTGACGCCGATCGAACAGATCATCGCCTCGCCGATCAACGATCCCCGTCCCTACAGCGGCAAGGCGGTGAGCGGCCTTCTGTGCTGGGGGCCGTACTTAGGCAAAGACGGCGTGCTCACGGCGGCGAACACTATCCTGATCCGCACCCATATCGACACCTCGACCCTCGCGGCAATCGAGCCGCTCTGCCTCCGGCAGGTCAATTTCGGGGACGGGGATGCCATCGCGGTCAGCGGGTTGAAACACGGGGCCGTAATGATTGCCGATGGGAACCCGATATGCCCGGTCGGTCCCGAGGATCGCGTCACCCTCCGGCTTAACCGGTCCGTTCTGGGGGTTTACAAACTGACATAGATAAGGAAGGAGAAGATTTGCACTACAAGAACATCGAACTAGAAGAGACGCACTGCGAGTGTACGGATGTATATCTCTGTCGTGCTCTCCTCACTGCGCTCACCGAGCGGGTGGCTTTGCAGGAGGCGACTTACCTGGCCGGGTATTCCATCATCACCGCCGCCCCGCTCCAGGCGTGCGTGGAGGGACGGGTCGCTCCGGAAAAGACCCCAGACGGACGTCCGGGCGTCCTCATCCAGTTCAACGCTCCCACCGCACTTGGATTGGACTCGTTCAAGAAGGCCTTGCTCGACCGGCTGTACATCCTCCCCCACCTTCTCACGTGCTCCCTGTTCGATGCGAGCCCGAAAGCGGATGAAAAGGAGGAGATTGAAATCGGCGAGCACATCCGCCGATGGGGGGATGGGTTCGAACGGGAAGAGGAGCTCGCTGGCCGTAGGATGATCCGCCTTCCGATCATGACCGGCGATATCCTGATCGAGCGGACTTTCTACATCGTTTCCGGGATGGACGGGGTATTGGAAGTGTTCGGGCAGAACGCAGCCTCGTGCCTCACCGGCGCCCAGGAGGCGTCCGACCGGATCTTCCACGACGTTCCAGGAGTCGCCCTGTTCAACTACCCTCTCGGCGGGATCAGCGGCGCCAAGGTGGGGGGGATCAACTACCGGGAGGAGGGGCTGACGATTAACGAGCCGTTCTGCCCCGGTTTGAAGGACCGGGTCGCGACCAAGATCCCCGCCGGGGCCGACGCGGTGATCGAGTACCCGCTCATCGGGATTGGGTTGGACGAGATCAAACAGGGATTGCGCACCGCGATCGATGCGTTCGCTTCTACTCCGGGGATAGTCCGCATCACCGCCCCGTCGTTCGGCGGCAAGTGGGGGAAACACAAGCTCTATCTCCCTGAGTTGGTTGCGTGAGAGAAATGGCATTGGAACTCGATCCCAAAATCCTCGCGGCCGTTGCTGACCGGAGCGCCGGGCTTGTGAGCGCCCTGTGTGACCGCGCAGGGGAGTACGGGCTTGATGTTCGTACCATGCCGTGCGGCGCGACGCTGATCGACGCCGGCGTGGATGCTCCCGGCTCGTTTGCCGCCGGGTTGCGGCTGATCGAACTCTGCCACGGCGGGCTTGCTTCCGCTGCGCTCGGGCTCATTGACCTGGGCGGGTTTATCCTCCCGCAGGTTACCGTGGAATCCCTGCA
>CAZGRE010000020.1:0-23987 GCA_964528085.1 uncultured Thermotogae bacterium
ACCCGGTTGGTGGAGCGTCATCCGAGCGTGGAAGAGGTCTATCTCCTTCACTTCCGTTCCCCGTTCGCGCGGGAATTCGCGGAGATGAGGGAGTTCGTCCGGGAGGAGTGGCCCGGAGTCAGCTTTCGGACGCAGTCGTTGAAGCGAGAATACCGCCTCCTCATCGGCCTGTCAGGGGATTCCTTCTCCCTAACCCGCAGCTGCATCAATTGCCGGACGGTCCTCCTGGCGCGGGCGGTCCGGTACATGGAGAGGGTCGGGGCCGATCTGATTGTCACCGGCGAGATCGCCGGCGAGCACGGACTGTGGGGAGCGACGCTTGCGCGGATCGCGAAGAGCGTCGAGTTGGAGGGGAGGATCCTCCGTCCCCTCTGTTCGCCGGGGCTCAAGCTCGATGTCGACGATCTGTTGGAATGGGCGGATCCCATCGGCGGGGCTCGCCTCTCCCATGAGGCCCTTCAAGGATTGGCGGGTGAGCTGGGGATGGACCCGGACGATCCGCTCGGCTCACTGGCCAGGTGCAAGCTGACGACGCCCGGTTTCGGGGATCGCGTCGCCGATCTCTTCTGCGACACCGGGTTCACGCTGAATGCACTGCGGCTCCTCGATCTGCGGCTTTACTACGAGATCTCCCCCGACATCAGGATGGTGGTGGCGCTCGACGGGCGGGAGAAGCGCCTCCTCCAAGATCTCTTCCTCCCTCAGGATCTGCGGGTCTATCCCGCAACCCCGCACGGACCGATGACCCTCGTCAGGACGGACTGGGACAATAAATCGGACTTCGCTCGTGATAAGATCATCAAGCTCGCTTGCCGGATCACAGCGACGCACGCCAGCGGGACCCCCGGTGTCCCGGTCCCGGTCTACTATCGCTTCGAGAGCGAAGATGAGAAGTGGCTGATCAACGTCCTCCCGTTCGACTCCCCCGCCGATGTCTCATCGCTGGCGACGGTTAAGGTGGTCCCGCTCGAGACGCGCGGCGCCTCGGCCTTGAAATGAGGGGAGGAGAAGCTATACTCTTCTCTTCAGGTTCGCAAAGAAACAAAGCGGAGGAGGATCTGCTTAAAAAGCGGTCCGAATTTATTTAGGTGGCTGTGAGAACCCCGGTTCTAGAAGAGGGGGGCCTATGCCTTTTTATCGTTACGAATGCATGGAATGCAAAGGGACTTTCAAGGTTCTCCAGCAGAACGGAGACCGGGATCCGGCCGTCTGTCCCGCCTGCGGGAGCAAGCGGACGAGGAGGCTCCTGCCCCGGATCGGGGTCGTCTATAAGGGATCCGGCTATTATTCGACCGATTATCGCAGGAAGAGGACCAAGGCGGCGGAGGGGAACGGCGGCAAGGGGAAGGAACCTGCGGCGACCGTCTCCGAAGCCGAAGGGTAAGCGGTACGCCCCCTGACGATCATCCTCATAGGAGGAAAGGTGTGTTCTTCTGACGGCTCGGCGGGGTGGGCCGCTTGTTCTTGCGCGGACAGGGTTACGCGATGCCAGGGCGAGGTGAGATAAGTGATTTCTGGCGATGACATCAAGCGGTTGAAGCTTCAGCTCGCTTCCCCGGCTACGATCCTCAGTTGGTCGCACGGGGAGATCACCGAGTCTGAGACGATCAACTACCGCACACATCGTGCCGAACGGGGCGGGCTGTATGCGGAGGAGATCTTCGGGCCGGTCAACGATTACGAGTGCGCATGCGGGAAGTATAAGGGTAAGAAGTATGAGGGGATCACGTGCGAGAAATGCCACGTGCTCGTTACCGACTCGTCCGTCCGCCGCGTCAACATGGCTCATATCCAGCTGGCGAGCCCGGTCGTTCACTTCTGGTTCTTGAAGGGGGTCTCGAGCCTCCTCAGCCGGCTTCTCGGGATGAAGAAGCGGGAGCTGCAGCGGATCGCCTACTACGAGACCGAACCGATTGAGCAGGCGCTGTACATCGTCACCTCCTCCGGATGCAAGGAGGTCCGGCCGCGGGAGACGCTGTATTCCCTGGAATACGAGGTCCTCTGGCAGGCATTCCCGTTCGAGGTCGAGCCGGCGTACTACATCGAGAAGTCCCCTCGCGTCGTCGCAGAGGAGGCGGGGAGGGTGACGATCGAGGACCGCCAGCTGACGAACGGGGAAAAGATCCGCTCCGTCGTGATCGGCTCACAGGAATACCCGCTCGTAGGGGATGTCGATCTCCTCGTCGAGGACGGGGATGAGGTGGAGGCCGAGACGGTCATCGCCGAGAGACCGGTGGGAGAGGTCTGCTCGAAGACGGCGTTCGATATGCTCGTCGACCGTTACGGGGCGGGGGTGAAGGGGGAGGCCCTCGATCGCGAGGTCATCGATAGCCTCGTCTTCATCGTTATCAGGATCAAGGACCCGAAGGTTCCGCTATCGATCGGGGATCGGCTCACGATCCTGGAGAAGCGGGCGTACGAGAGGATATACCCGGGCGGGTTCATCGCCGAGACGGGTGCGGCGGGGATCAAGGGGCTCCTTGAGGTCATCGATCTGGATGAGCTTCATCGCACGTTGACCGAGCAGATCGAGCGCGAGACGGCGCTTGGGAACCAGCGGCGGTTGATCAAACGCCTCGAGGTCGTCGATCAGCTCCGCTCGTCCGGTAACAACCCGCAGGACATGATCCTCGAGGTGATACCGGTCCTCCCCCCCGACCTCCGGCCGATGATCCAGCTCGAGGGGGGGAAGTTCGCCACCACCGATCTGAATGACCTCTATAGGAGGATCATCAACCGGAACAACCGGCTGAAGAAGCTGATCGACATGGGGGCGCCTGAGGTGATCCTCCGGAACGAGCGGAGGATGCTCCAGGAGGCGGTCGACGCCCTGATCCACAACGAGAAGAAGGAGAACCCGATCAAGGGGCGGGATAACCGGCCGCTCAAGTCGCTCTCCGAGCGGATCCACGGGAAGCACGGACGCCTCCGTCGGAACCTCCTCGGCCGCCGCGTCGACTACTCGGGCCGCGCAGTGATCGTCGTCGATCCGAAGCTGAAGCTCTCCCAGTGCGGAATCCCGAAGAAGATGGCCCTCGAGCTGTTCAAGCCGTTCATCCTCCATTATCTGGAGACGACGACCTTCTCCGATTTCGACGAGATCAAGAACCGCGCCCTGATGGGGGAGATGCCGGAGGTGTGGGACATCCTCGACAAGTTGATCAAGGACCATCCTGTCCTGTTGAACCGCGCTCCCACCCTCCACCGCCTCTCGATGCAGGCGTTCGAGCCGGTCCTCGTCGACGGGGAAGCGATCCACATCCATCCCCTCGTCTGTCCGCCGTACAACGCCGACTTCGACGGCGACCAGATGGCGGTTCACCTCCCCCTCTCGCCCGAGGCGATCAAGGAGGCGCGGGAGCTGATGGCCGCCCCGCGGAACATCCTATCCCCGGCGAACGGGGAGCCGCTCAGCCTCCCGACCCAGGACCCGATCTTCGCCTACTACTACCTGACCGTGTTGGACGAGGAGGGGAAGGGGGCGGGGAAGGCGTTCCGCGACATCGACGAGGCGCGGAAGGCGTACGAGGGAGGGATCATCGACCTTCACAGCCCGGTGAAGATCCGGATCGACGGGAAGCTGATCGATACGACGCTCGGCCGGGCGGAGCTGAACCTCGTCCTCCCCGAAGATATCCGCGACTACGACTGCGTCATCGATCGACGCGCGGTGAAAAGGATTACCATGGAGTGCTATCACCGCTACGGGTGGGAGAAGGCGGCGCAGGTCCTCGATGACCTGAAGGATCTCGGGTTTAAGTACGCCACCCTTTCCGGGCTCACGATCTCGATCAAGGACTGCCTGATCCCAGAGGAAAAAGAGGAGATCGTCCGCAACTCGCTCGCAGCGGTCCAGCGGATCGAGACGATGTACAAAATGGGGTTGGCCACCGACGAAGAACGGCGTAACGCCGTGATCCGGATCTGGCGCCGGACGGTCGATGAGGTCGAGAGGGTGACGATGGAGAACCTCCGGCGGCATAAGTTTAACCCGGTGTACGGGATGGTCACATCAGGGGCACGCGGCGGTCCGGATCAGGTGAAGCAGCTCTCCGGGATGCGCGGACCGATGGCCGGGCCGTCCGGTGAGATCATAGAGCGGCCGGTCATCTCCAACTTCCGCGAGGGCCTGGACATGATGGAATACTTCATATCGACCCACGGGGGGAGGAAGGGGGCGGCGGACACGGCGCTGAAGACCGCCGATTCCGGGTATCTGACGCGCCGGCTCGTCGATGCCTCGTCCGATACGATCATCCGCGCCGTCGACTGCGGGACGAGCCAGGGGATCGATATCGATCCGCTCCGGTTCAGCAAGACGGAGGTCATGGAGTCGATCGAGGACCGTATCTACGGCCGGGTGACGGCGCACCCGGTCATCGATCCGAGCAGCGGGGAGATCATCGTCGAGGCTAACCAATGGATCACCCGCGATATCGCCTCTCATCTCGGTCAGCTGGAGTGCGAGCTCTCCCTCGGGAGCCCGGCGGGGAGGGAGAGGGTGGTCGGTACGAAGAGCGTCGAGGACATAACCGATCCGAAGGGAGGGCGCGTCCTTGTAAGAGCGGATGAGCTCCTGACATCGAGGTTGGTCGAGACCCTGCACAAGGCGGGGATCAAGCGGATCCGCGTCCGGCCGCGGATCGTCATCCGGTCGGCGATGACCTGCGAGCTCCCGGGCGGGGTATGCCAGCTCTGTTACGGGTACGACATGAGCAACCATCGGCCGGTCGAGCTCGGTACGGCGGTGGGGGTTATCGCCGCCCAGTCGGTCGGGGAGCCAGGGACGCAGCTGACGATGCGGACGTTCCACACCGGCGGTGTCGCCGGCGAGGACATCACCCAGGGGCTCCCGCGCGCCGAGGAGCTGTTCGAGGCGCGGAAGGCGACGAAGGGGGGAGAAGCCGGCATCTCCCCGCTCGACGGTCACGTGACGGACATCACCTCGACCGCCACCGGAGGGGATCGGGTCGAGATCACCGGCGAGCCGCGGACCGCGACGATCCCCGCCGCGATCCTCGCCGCGGCTGAAGGGGAGGAGGTCGAGGTCTCCTCCCTGATCGATCCGTTGAGCCCGTGCACGGGCGAGGTATACCTGATCCCCGGGCCGGATGGGAAACAGGAACTGATGATCATAGACACATCCTCCGGGGATCGTTCCTACCCCCTCCCTCCCGGTGCGAAGCCGAAGGTGAAGACGGGAGACAGGGTCTCGGAGGGGGACGCCCTGACCGAGAGATTCAACGTCGAGCCGATCGTTGCCGATCGGCGGGGGAAGCTCCTTATCTCTGAGGAGGACGACCGCCTCTTCCAGATCGTTGACGAGGAGGGGAACGTCGTCGTTGAACATCGGATCCCGTACGGGGCGCGGCTGATGGTCGAGCCGGGCTCGACGGTCTCGGAAGGGAATCGGATCACATCCCGTTCGAAGCCGATATTCATCCAAGCGGAGAACGAGGGGACGGCGATCGTCCTCCCCGATCGGATCCTCGTGTACAACCCCGAGGGGAACGGGATCTGCATCCCGCTCACCCCTGATATCTCCCCGCTCAAGAGGCATGGGGACCCGGTAAAGGCGAAGGAGCACGTCGTCCGGCTGGAGTTGGCCCACACCGGGACGGTACGGATCGAATCGATCGAGATAGATGACGGGATCGCCACCCTCCGGTTGGAGCCGAAGAGCATAGTGAAGATCGATAAGGCGGTGACGGTCAGGGTCGGCGACAAGATCGAGGAGGGGGACCTCCTCACCAAGGGGGTTGTCGCCCCTCACGCCCTCCTTGAGACGGCCGGTGTGCAGAAGGCGAGGCGCTACCTTCTAACTGAAATCCACAAGGTCTACAAACAGCAAGGGGTGGACATCAACGATAAGCACCTCGAGGTGATCATCCGCCAGATCCTCAATAACGTCAGGATCGTCGACCGCGGGGATTCCCGCTTCCTCCTCGGCGATCTCGTCCCGCTCGAGGAGTTCCGTGAGGAGGTCCGCCTCCTCTCCGAATGGAACCAGGAGGCGGAACGGATGAGACGGGAGGCGATCGGGAGCAAGATCGCCGAGGATCTCACCTCCGGTGGGGGGATCATCGCCACGGCCGGCGAGGCGTTGACCGAGGATATAATCGCGGCGGCGCGGCGCGCCGGCCTGACGGTCGTTCGGATCGAGCGCGATGGGGGATCGGTCGAGATCCCGCTCGGGGAGAAGAGCCTCCCCGCCGGCGAGCGCGAGCTCCTCCGGATCTCGAAGGCCGCCCTTCAGACGAAGGGCTGGCTGTCCGCCGCCTCGTTCCAACGGACGACGAAGGTCCTCGCCGAGGCGGCCCTTCGCGGCGAGGTCGATGAACTCGACGGCCTGAAGCCGAGCATCATCGTCGGGAAGAGGATCCCCGCCGGTACCGGTTTCCCTCTCAGGAAGGATGAAGAGGGCGGCTTAGAGGCCGAGGGGGCCGCGGCGGAAGCAGAGGAGAAAGTGGAGACGGGTTGAGCCGGATTCGGGATGGGCTTATAATCGCTGCACCCTTTAGGAGATAAGATGCCGACAATCAATCAGCTAATAAGAATGGGCCGGAAGCCGAAGTCGAAGAAGAGCAGGGCCCCGCAGCTCGATGCCTGCCCGCAGCGGCGTGGGGTCTGCACGCGCGTTTACACGCGCACCCCGAAGAAGCCGAACTCCGCCCTCCGGAAGGTGGCGCGCGTCCGGCTGAGCAACGGGAAGGAAGTGACGGCCTATATCGGCGGGGAGGGGCACAACCTTCAGGAGCACTCGATGGTCCTCGTCCGCGGCGGGCGCGTGAAGGACCTCCCTGGGGTGCGGTATCACATCGTTCGCGGGACCTTGGACGCCGAGGGAGTGGAAGGCCGCCGCCAGGGGCGCTCGAAGTACGGCACTAAGAAGGGGAGCTAAGAGATGAAGATCCCGGGCCGCGACGTCACTCCTGATATCAAATATAACAGCAAGCTTTTAGCTAAGCTTATCAACTATGTCATGGTCGACGGCAAGAAGGCGCTCGCCGAGCGGATCGTTTACGAGGCGCTGGACATCCTCGAGACGAAGAGCGACGCTCCGGCCCTCGACGTCTTCAACGAGGCGGTAGCCAACTGTTCCCCCCGGTTGGAGGTCCGCACCCGCCGGGTCGGTGGTGCGAACTATCAGGTTCCATACGAGGTCCCTCCCGACCGGCAGATCGCCCTCGCCCTCCGCTGGATCGTCAGCGCCGCCCGCGCCCGGGGAGAACACACGATAGCCGAGCGCTTGGCGGCGGAGATCTTCGACGCTTCCCGCAAGGAGGGAAAGGCGTACAACAAGAGGCTCGACGCCCATCGCATGGCAGAGGCGAACAAGGCGTTCGCTCACTACCGCTGGTAGCGTGACCTCCCCCTTCCCCGCATCATTCGAACCTAAGTGAGGTAGTCCGATGTCGAGTCTCGCTCAGGTCCCCCTCGATAAGGTGCGCAACATCGGGATCATGGCGCATATCGATGCCGGGAAGACGACGACGACGGAGAGGATCCTCTACTACACCGGCCAGATCCATAAGATGGGGGAGGTCCACGACGGCGCGGCCGAGATGGACTGGATGGCCCAGGAGCGCGAGCGCGGGATCACGATCACCTCAGCGGCGACGACCTGCCCCTGGCTGGGGCACAGGATCAACATCATCGATACACCCGGCCACGTCGATTTCACGGCCGAGGTCGAACGCTCCCTCCGCGTCCTCGACGGAGGGGTGGTGATATTCTCCGGGGTGGAGATGGTCGAATCGCAGTCCGAGGCCGTCTGGCGGCAGGCGGATCGGTACAACATCCCCCGGATCGCGTTCGTCAACAAGCTCGACCGCGTCGAGTCGAGCTACGAAGAGACGCTCAAGATGATCGAGGAGCGTCTCGGGGTCAGGCCGGTCCCCCTCTTCTTCCCCTACCGGGACGACGATCGCCGCCTCCTGGGGATGATCGATCTGATCGAACGTCGGCTGATCGTCTGGGATCAGGGATCCCTCGGTGCGGTGTTCGAAGCCCATCCGATCCCGGCCGGGATGGAGGGGAAGGTCGAGGAATACCGGGAGATGGCGATCGAGCGGGTCGCCGACGTCGACGATCGGGTGATGGAACTCTTCGTCGAGGGAGAGGACATCGACCCCGAGCTGTTCCACGCCGGCCTCCGGCGTGGGTGTCTGAGCGGTGAGCTGATCCCCGTCCTCGGTGGTTCCGCCTTCCAGAACATCGGTGTTCAGCCCCTCCTCGATGCCGTCGTCAGGTACCTCCCCTCCCCGCTCGATGTCCCCCCGGTCAAGGGGGTCGACGGTGGAGAGGAGCGGACGGCCGATCCGTCTCAGCCGTTCTCCGCCCTCGCGTTCAAGGTCGCCACCGACCGTTATGCCGGCCGCTTGGTCTTCCTTCGGGTCTATTCCGGTACGCTTTCCGCCGGGGGGCACGTCCTGAACGCCTCGACCGGTAAGGGGCTCCGGGTGACGAAGATCTTCCGGATGCACGCGAACCATCGTACCCCTCTCGAATCGATGCAGGCCGGCGACATCGTGGCGATCGTCGGCTCGCAGAAGGTCCTGACCGGGGACACCCTCTGCGATCCCTCGGCCCCGATCCTCCTTGAGAAGATCGAGTTCCCCGATCCGGTTGTCTTCGTGGCGGTCGAGCCGCGGACCGAGGCCGAGTTCACCGATCTGACCGAGGCGTTGATGAAGCTGGTGGAGGAGGATCCGACGCTCCATCTGACGACGGACGAGACGACGAATCAGATGATCCTCGGCGGGATGGGGGAGCTCCACCTTGAGGTCGTCCTCCGCCGGTTGCGGGAGGAGTTCGGGGTCACGGCCCACGTCGGAAAGCCGCAGGTCGCCTACCGTGAGACCCTCCTCGAGCCGCTCGAGGTCGAAGAGAAGTTCGTGAAGCAGGCAGGGGGGCGTGGGCAGTACGCGCATGTCATTATCCGGTTGGAGCCGCTAGAGCGGGGGAGCGGGATCAGGTTTGCGTGTACGGCGAAGGAGGAGGAGATACCGCACCCGTACCGGAGCGTCATTGAGAGCGCGCTGCGAGCCACGTTGACAAATGGACCGGTCGCCGGTTATCCTTTGACCGATATTGGGGCCACCGTAATCGGTGGGTCTTTCCATCCGGTAGACTCGTCAGAGTTGGCGTTCCGTGCAGCGACGTCTGTTGCGCTGCATAAAGCGTATGCCACTGGGGTGTTCGGTCTCCTCGAGCCGATCATGGAGGGGGAGGTCGTCACCCCGAGCGAGTATCTGGGTGATGTGATGGAAGACCTGGCGCGGAGGCGTGGGGAGATCCGCGAGCTTCAGGCGCGGGAGACGGTGCAGATCCTGTCGGTCTGCGTCCCGCTCGCTGAAACCTTCGGATACGCGACGCGCCTCCGGTCGCTGACCCAAGGGAGGGCGATGTACTCGTTGCGCGTGGTGCGTTACGATAATGTCCCGGACGGATTACGCGAGAAGATCGTCCGGAGTAGGGGATACTGACTATGGCGAGAGAGAAGATTAGGATCAAGCTGCGGGGCTACGACCATGAGCTCGTCGACAGCTCCGTTCGGAAGATCGTCGAATCGGCGAGGGAGACGCGGGCGAAGATCTCCGGCCCGATCCCGCTTCCGACGGAGCGTCGGATCTACACGGTCCTGCGTTCCCCGCACATCGACAAGCGTTCGATGGAGCACTTCGAGCGGCGGATCCACACCCGTCTGTTGGACATCAAAGAGCCGACCTCGGAGACGATCAATGCCTTGATGGACATCGAACTCCCGACAGGGATCGATATCGAGATCAAGCTCTAAGGCATGGGGGTTGGCGGAAGATGGCACGAGGACTGCTAGCGCGGAAGATAGGGATGACCCAGCTGTTCGTCGGAGACGCGGCGGTCGGAGCGACCGTCCTTGAGGCGAAGCCGTGCACCGTCGTGCGGGTCAAGACCGTGGAGACGGACGGGTACAACGCGATTCAGCTGGGGTACGACGAGACCGAGGAGAAGCGCCTCACCCGCCCGCTCGTCGGGCATTTCAAGAAGGCCGGGGTCCCTCCCCAACGGCGGCTGTTCGAGGTCCGGGGCGTCGACCCGGAGAACTACAGCGTCGGGGACACGGTGAGCGTCGACATCTTCGCCGAGGGTGACAAGATCGACGTCTCCGGGGTCTCGCGCGGGCTCGGTTTCCAGGGGGTAGTGAAGAGGTGGGATTTCGCCGGCGGGCCGAAGTCGCACGGTTCGCACTTTCACCGTCGGCCGGGATCCGTCGGAAACTGCGTCAAGCCGGGGCGCGTCGTCAAGGGGAAGAAGCTCCCCGGTCATACAGGTGCGCGCCGCGTGACGGTCAGGGGCCTACGGGTCCTTCGCGTCGATCCCGAGAGGAACCTTCTTATAGTCAAGGGGTCGACCCCCGGCCCGCGCGGTTCGATTTTAAGGATAGGGAAACGCGATGGTTGAAGCGAAGCTCTACTCATTCACCGGGGAGGCGGCCGAGCCGGAGAAGGCCGTGTTGGACGAGGCCCTGTTCGGGACTGAGGTGAACGCGGATCTCCTTTATCGCGCCGTCCGGGTGCAGCTGGCGAATCGCCGGCAGGGGACCCATTCGACCAAGACGCGCGGCGAGGTCCGCGGCGGGGGTCGCAAGCCGTGGCGGCAGAAGGGGACCGGGCGCGCCCGCGCCGGATCCCGACGGTCTCCCATCTGGGTCGGAGGGGGGACGGTCTTCGGGCCGAAGCCGCGCTCCTATGAGATCAAGCTGACGAAGAAGATGAAGCGCGGTGCCCTGCTCTCCGCCCTCTCCGATCGGGCGAAGGACGGGAAGGTCGTCTTGATCGATCGGATCTCATTCGAGGAACCGAAGACGAAGGCCGCCCTCGCCCTCCTTGACAGGTTGGGCCTGTCCGGGAGCACGCTCGTCGTCGTCGGTCCCGAGGAGTGCGTCCCCGCGACGCGAAAATCGTTCGCCAATCTCCCTTACGTGAAGTGCATCTCCGTGCGGGGGATAAACGTATACGACATCATACGGCATGAGAACCTCCTCCTTACGCTCAGCGCGGTGGAGGAGCTTAAGGGGAGGTTTTAGATATGGCGAAGGGGATCTATCATCCCGAGGACATACTGATCTCTCCGATCCTCACCGAGGATACGTGGAGACAGATGGAGGATGGGAAATACGCGTTCCGCGTCGCCCTCGGCGCCAACAAGATCCAGATAAGGAAGGCGGTCGAGGAGATATTCAAGGTGAAGGTGGAGCGGGTGTGGGTGGCCAACCGGAAGGGGAAGCCGCGGCGGGAGAGGCTCAGCCAGTTGCACGGCCGTACGTCGCGTTGGCGGAAGGCGATCGTCCGCCTCGCCCCGGGTGAGAAGATCGAGATGATGACAGGAGGGTCGCGATAGGAATGGCGCTCAAACGATACAAGCCGACATCCCCGGGTGTTCGGCATGCCGAACACCCGGACTTCAGCGAACTGACCCCTGTCCCGCCGGAGAAGCGGCTCCTCCGCCCGTTGACGAAGAGCGGCGGACGGAACAGCCAGGGGCGGATCACGGCGAGGTTCAGAGGGGGGGGGCACAAGCGGCGCTACCGGATCATTGACTTCGCCCGCGACAAGGACGGGGTCCCGGCGCGCGTTGCGACGCGGGAATACGACCCGAACCGCTCGGCGTGGATCACCCTCCTTCACTACGCCGACGGGGAGAAGCGTTACATCCTTGCCCCGCTCGCCCTCGAGATCGGTGCCGTCGTCGAGGCGGGGGAGAACGCGGAGGTCAGGGTCGGGAACGCCATGCCCCTCGAGAGGATCCCGCTCGGTTCGGTGATCCACAACCTCGAGTTCTCGCCGGGGAGCGGCGGTAAGATCGCCCGCTCGGCCGGGACGTCGGCGAAGCTGATCGGGAAGGAGGCCGGTCGGGCGCACGTCCGCCTCCCTTCCGGTGAGGTGCGGATATTCAGCACGGCCTGCCGGGCGACGATCGGCGAGGTCTCCAACCCGGATCACAAGAACGTGAAGCACGGGAAGGCAGGGCGTGTCCGCCACCTCGGCCGGAAGCCGCATGTGCGTGGGGTGGCGATGAACCCGGTCGATCATCCGCACGGAGGAGGGGAAGGGCGCGCCCGCGTCGGGCGCCCCCCGGTCTCCCCGACGGGTAAGCTCGCCAAGGGCGGACGGACGCGGAAGAAGAGGAAGAAGAGTAGCAGCCTGATCGTCCGGCGCGCCGGTAAAGGGAGGCGGTGAGGATGCCTAGATCTACCAAGAAGGGACCGTATGTCAAGGAGAGCCTGCTTAGGAAGGTTCAACGGGCGAAGCGGGGAGAGTTGAAGGAGATAAAGACGTGGTCGCGGGCATCGATGATCACCCCGGAGATGGTCGGGTTGACGATCAAGGTGCACAACGGTAGGACCCACGTTCCGGTGTACATCGTCGAGAACATGGTTGGGCACAAGTTGGGGGAGTTCGCGCCGACCCGCACGTTCCGCGGTCACGGTGGGATGAAGAAGAAGCGCACTCCGAGCTTGACGTAGGGAGTTGATATGGAAGTGCGAGCCGTTGCAAAGGATGTCCGTCTGTCTCCGCGCAAGGCGCGGATTGTGATCGACGCGATTCGTGGGAAGGACGTCAACGAGGCGCTCCGGATCGTCCGCCTGTCGAACAAGAAGGCGGCGAGGCCGATCCGCAAGACGCTCGAATCGGCGATCGCCAATGCGGAGAACAACTACGACATCGACGTCGACGATCTCTACGTCGTGAGGGCGACGGTCGACATGGGTAGGTCGCTCCGTCGGATGAAGCCGCGGGCGTACGGACGGGCGGATATCATCCGCCGGCCGATGAGCCACATCACGATCGTCGTCGGTGACAGGGGGAGAGAGTAATGGGACAGAAGGTTCATCCGATCGGGTTCAGGGTGGGTGTGAACCGGAAGTGGGTTTCCAACTGGTTCAACCCGAAGCTTGCCCCTGTGTACATAGCCGAGGACAAGCGGATCCGCGACCTGATTCAGCAACGGTATCGCCGCGCCGCGGTGGCGGAGGTGAACATCGAGCGGCCGAAGGAGGATCGGGTGTCGATCGTCATCGCCTCGGCCAGGCCGGGGATCATCATCGGCCGCGGTGGGAGCGAGATCGAGAAGCTGCAAGCGGCGCTCGAGGAGCTGACCGGCAGGAACGTCAGGGTCAGCATCCGCGAGATCGAGCGCCCCGACCTCGAGGCCCGGCTGGTCGCCCAGGATGTGGCGATGCAGATCGAGAACCGGACTGCCCCCGCCCGGGCGATGAAGGAGGCGATCAGGCGCGTTATGGGCGCCGGCGCCCAGGGGATAAAGATCAAGGTATCAGGCCGCCTCGGCGGGACGGACATCGCCCGTTCGATCACGATGAAGGATGGGAGGATCCCCCTCCAGACCCTCCGGGCGGACATCGATTACGGGTTGGTCGAGGCGAAGACGAAGTACGGGAACATCGGGGTTAAGGTCTGGATCTTCCGCGGCGAGTATTCCCCGAAGGAACGCCGCGACGAGGTGAACTAGAGATGGCGCTCCTCTTTCCGAAACGGACGAAGTATAGGAAGGCCCATCGCGGTCGGCGGCGGGGTAAGGCGACCCGCGGGAATCAGGTCGCCTTCGGGGAGTACGGGATTCAGGCGCTTGACGCGGCGTGGATAACCGGTGCGCAGATCGAGGCGTGCCGGACGACGATCGCCCGGAGGACCCAGAGGGGTGCGCGCGTCTGGATCAGGATCTTCCCGGACAAGCCGATCACCCGCCATCCGGCGGAGGCCCGGATGGGGAAGGGGAAGGGGCCGGTCGATCATTGGGTCGCCGTCGTCCGTCCCGGCAGGGTCCTGTTCGAGATCTCCGGGGTGAGCCCGGAGGAGGCGAAGCGGGTCCATAAACTCGTCTCCCATAAGCTTCCGATCAGGACGCGGCTGAAGCGGAGGATCGTGCTGGGAGGGGAGGGATGAAGGCGACAGAGCTGCGCGAGATGACCCTCGATGAGCTTAGGAACAAGGAGCTGGAGTTGAAGCGGAAACTGTTCAACCTTCGCTTCCAGCTCGCAGCGGGGGAGCTCAGCAACACGGCTGAACTGGAGCGGACGCGGCGGGATATAGCGCGGGTGAAGACGATCGCGGAGGAGAAGGCGCGGGAGGCGGAAGGATGAAGAAGGTGAAGATCGGCCGCGTGGTGAGCGACCGGATGACGAAGACGATCGTGGTCAGGGTGGAGGAGCGCAGGCTCCACCCGCGGTATCGGAAGCATATCCGCCGCCACTTCAAGTTCCACGCGCACGATCCACGGGAAGAGGCGCACCCCGGGGATCTGGTGAAGATCGAGGAATCCCGCCCGTTGAGCCGGATGAAGCGGTGGCGGCTAGTAGAGATAATCGAGAAGGCGGAGGAGAAGCGATGATCCAGATGCAGACGATGTTGAAGGTGGCGGACAACTCCGGTGCCAAGCTTGTCCGCTGCATCAACGTCCTCGGCCCGTCGAATCGGAGGCGGGGCGCGATCGGCGATATCATCGTCGGTTCGGTGCGGAAGCGCCTCCCGACGAGCGACATCGAGAAGGGTCAGATAGTCCGCGGTGTGATCGTTCGGACGAAGAGCGCCTACCGCCGGAAGGACGGGACGTACATCCGGTTCGATGACAACGCGATCGTCCTGATAAACCCTCAGGGCGAGCCGGTCGGGACACGCGTCTTCGGGCCGGTGGCGCGCGAGCTCCGCGACAAGAAGATGATGAGGATCATCTCGCTCGCGCCCGAGGTCCTTTAGGAGGATGGGGATGTTCAAGATCCGCAAGGGTGATCGGGTACAGGTGATCGCGGGGAACGACCGCGGGAAGATCGGGAAGGTCCTCGTCGTCTATCCGGACAAGGACAGGGTCATCGTCGAGAACGTGAACATGATCACCAAGCATCAACGGGCGACGCAGAACCTGCGCGAGCCGGGGATCATCAAACGGGAAGGGATGATTCATGTTGCCAACGTCCTTCCGATCTGCCCCGGCTGCGGTATGCCGACCCGGGTCGGATTCACGATGGTCGAGGGGAAGAAGATGAGGCGATGTAAGCGTTGCGGGGAGATCTTCGAATGATGCTGCTGAAGGAGAGGTTTGAGAAGGAGATCGCCCCGAAGCTGAAAGAGGAGCTCGGGCTCGAGAACGTGATGGAGATCCCGCGGGTGGAGAAGGTCGTCGTCAACATGGGGGTCGGCGACAAGGACAACCCGAAGGTCCTTGAAGGGGCGGTTAAGAACCTGGCGAAGATAACCGGGCAGCGCCCGGTCGTCACGCGGGCGAAGAAGTCGATCTCCGATTTCAAGCTGACGGCCGGCGACCCGATCGGTTGCAAGGTGACCCTCCGTGGGGTGCGGGCGTACGAGTTCTTGAATCGGTTGTTCAACGCCGTCCTTCCCGGGATCCGCGACTTCCGCGGGCTCTCCGCCTCGGCGTTCGATGGCCGCGGGAACTACACGATCGGGCTGAGCGAACAGCTGACGTTCCCCGAGATATCGTACAACGAGGTCGTGAAGACGCAGGGGATGGACATCACCATCGTGACGACAGCGCGGGACGATCGGGAAGGGTACGCGTTGCTGAAGGGTCTCGGCCTTCCGTTCAATGATTAGGGGGGAGTGAATGGCGCGAAAGGCATGGATAGTGAAACAGAAGAGGACACCGAAATATCAGGTGCGCTCGTACAATCGTTGTAGCCTGTGCGGGCGTCCGCACGGATATATACGCGATTTCGGGATCTGCCGTCTCTGTTTCCGCAAGCTTGCCCACCTGGGGGAGATCCCCGGCGTGAAAAAGGCTAGTTGGTAGGGGTAGAGATGATTCCATATCCAATCGGTGACATGTTAACGCGCATCAGGAATGCAAATCGTCGCTTCCATCCGACGGTATCCATGCCGCACTCGAAGCTGAAGGAGGCGGTCGCGCGGATCCTCGAGCAGGAGGGGTTTATCCTCGGTTACGAGGTGATCGACGCCGATCCCCAACCGGAGCTCGTCATCAGGTTGAAGTACAAGGGGACGCGCATCCCGCAGATGAAGCGGGCGATAAGCGAGATTCGGCTCGTGAGCAAGCCGAGCCGGCGGGTGTACGTGGAAAAGGACGAGATCCCAAGCCCTCTGGCAGGGATGGGAATCTGTATACTCTCCACCTCGCATGGAGTGCTATCGGGGAAGGAAGCAAGAGCGCAAGGGGTCGGCGGTGAAGTCCTCTGCGAGGTCTGGTAAATTCGAGCCAAGGTGATCGAAGATGTCAAAGGTGGGGAAGGTACCGGTTAAGATCCCCGACGGGGTCAAGGTGACCGTCGGGAGGACGACGATTACGGTCGAGGGGAAGTACGGGCGCCTCGAGGAGGCGTACCGCCCCGACATGGTGGAGATTAAGGTCGAGGATGGGACGGCGACCGTCTCCCGCCGCAAGGAGGGGAAATCGTATCGCGCCTACCACGGTCTCTACCGGAGCCTTCTCGCCAATATGGTGCACGGCGTCTCGGAGAGGTGGGAGAAGGTCCTCCTGATAAAGGGGCTCGGGTATCGAGCCCGATTGCAGGGGAGGACGGTGATCCTCGATCTGGGGTATTCGAACCCGATGGAGTACGAGATCCCCGAGGATATCGAGGTTGAGCTTCCGAACCCGAACGAGATCATCATCCGCGGTGCCGACAAGCAATGCGTCGGACAGGTCGCCGCGAAGATCCGTGCGCTGCGCAAGCCGAACGTATACGACGGGAAAGGGATTCGCTACAAGGACGAACAGGTCCTGCAGAAGGCGGGTAAATTGGGCGGCCAAGTAGCCGGCTAGGGAGTGTATATGACACGGCCGAATAGGACTGTAGAACGGATAAAGAGGCATCGGCGGATTCGCAAGAAGGTTCGCGGGACGAGCGAGCGGCCCCGCCTGTGTGTGACCAAGACGCTGCATCACCTCTACGCCCTCCTGGTCGACGACACGACGGGGAGGACCCTGGCGCAGGCATCGACCCTCGATCCGGAGATCCGCGATCAGGTGAACGGCCCGAACATCGAGGCGGCGAGGAAGCTCGGTGCGTTGATGGCAAAGCGGGCGTTGAAGGAAGGTGTGGAGACGATCGTCTTTGACCGGGGTGGCTACCCGTATCACGGCGTGATTGCGGCCTTTGCCGAGGCCTGTCGCGAAGGAGGATTGCGGTTTTGATCAACCACGACGAGTTCGAGAACGAGATCATCGACATCCGGCGGGTCAGCAAGGTCACCAAGGGTGGCCGTAACCTTAGGTTCCGCGTCACGATCGTCGTCGGGGATAGGAAAGGGGGGGTCGGCGTCGGCGTCGGGAGTACGCGGGAGATCCCCCGCGCTATCCAGCAGGCGATCCGGGATGCGAAGAAGAACATGATCCGGGTGAACATGGATGGGAACACGATACCGCATGAGGTGATCGGGAAGTTCAAGGCGGGTCAGGTCCTCTTAAAGCCGGCGCACCCCGGGACAGGGGTGATCGCCGGGATGACCGTCGGAGCGATCTGCCGGCTCGCCGGGATCAGGGACGTGTTGAGCAAGTCGATCGGTACGACGAACCCGATCACCCTGTCACGCGCCACCTTGAACGGCCTCGCCCAGCTTCGGAGTCGGAGGGAGACCGAGGAGCTGCGCGGGATCGCGTCGAGCGAAAAGAAAGAGGAGGTAACGGTCGATGATCCGGCCTGAAGATCTCCGCCCGACCAAGGGGAGCGTGCACCGGCGGAAGCGCGTCGGTCGCGGGTACGGCTCCGGTCATGGCGGACACGAGAGCGGACGGGGGACAAAGGGGCAGAACTCCCGCTCGGGCGGGGGTGTCCGCCTCGGGTACGAGGGAGGCCAGACGCCGATCTGGATGCGCTTCCCCAAGCGCGGGTTCAGGAACTTCACGCGGCGCGAGTACGCGTGCGTCAACGTCGACACCCTGAACGACCGCTTCGATCCCAACGCCGAGGTCACCCCGGATACCCTGCGCGAGATGCGGATCATCCGTGGCCGGGAGAAGCCGGTCAAGATCCTCGGCCGCGGTGAGCTGACCAAGCCGCTGATCGTCCGTGCGCATCGGTTCGCCGAATCGGCTAGGAAGAAAATCGAGGCCGCGGGTGGGAAGGCCGAGGTGATTTAGGGTGTGGGAGAAACTCGCAAGCCTGTTCAAGGTCCCCGAGCTTCGGCAGAGGATCCTGTTCACGTTCGGTGCGATCATCGTCTTCCGGCTCGGGACCCACATAACGGTCCCTGGGATCGATGCCGCCGCCCTGAAGCAGTTCTTCGCCGGACAGAGCGGGGGGATCTTCGACTTCATGAACATGTTCACCGGCGGGGCGCTCCAGCGGTTCTCCCTGTTCGCCCTCGGCGTCACCCCGTACATCAACGCCTCGATCATCTTCAGCCTGTTGACGGCCGTCATCCCGCGGCTGAAGGAGCTTCAGCAGCAGGGGCGCGAGGGCCGGAGGAAGATCACTGCGTGGACCCGATATGCCACCGTCTTCCTCGCCATCGTTCAAGGGGCGGCGATGACATCGTTGATCCGGGGAGCGGTGATCGGGCATGCGGGGATCTGGTTCTATCTGACGTCGATCGTCTCCCTCACGACGGGGACGATCTTCCTGATGTGGCTCGGGGAGCGGATGACCGAGAACGGGATCGGGAACGGGATCAGCATGCTGATCATGATCGGAATCCTCTCCCGCTTCCCGGCGAACCTGCGCGACATGTGGGTTGCGATCAGCACGGGCTCGGCGCATCCGGTCTGGGCGGTGGCGTTCATCGTCCTGCTCATCGTCGTGATCGCGGGGATGATCATGGTCCAGCAAGGGCAGAGGAAGATCACGATTCAGTACGCCAAGCGGACGATGGGGCGGCGCGTCTATGGCGGGCACACGTCGCATCTCCCGCTCCGCGTCAATCAGGGCGGGGTCATTCCGATAATCTTCGCCTCCGCCCTCCTCAGCCTTCCGGTGACGATATTCCGTGCTATCCCTTCGCTTGCATGGATGGTCCCATACGTGCAACCGGGAGGGCTTGCCTACATTGTCATATACGTCCTCCTCATCTTCTTCTTCACCTATTTCTACAGCTCGATCGTGTTCGAACCCGACGACATCGCGAAGAACATCCGCGAGGCCGGCGGGTTCATCCCGGGGGTCAGGCCGGGGAACCCGACGTCCGACTACATCAGGGGGATACAGGACCGCCTCCTCCTGATCGGAGCCCTCTTCCTGGCGGCCGTTGCGGTGTTGCCGTATATCCTCTCTTCCCTAAGCCAGCTTCGCAGCATGTTCCTGATCGGTGGGACGTCGCTTCTGATCGTCGTCGGTGTCGGGATCGACACCCTGATGCAGATCGAGGCCCACCTTGTGATGCGGCATTACGAAAGCCTGACCAAGTCCGGCCGGCTCCTCGGCCGAAGAGGGTGATCGTATGCCGCTGACGAGGGTGACCCTCCTCGGCCCGCCCGGGGCGGGGAAGGGGACGCAGGCGAAGCGGATCGTAGAGCGCCTCGGGCTCGTCCATCTCTCGACCGGTGACATCCTCCGCGACGAGGTCGGGCGGGGGACCGAGCTCGGGATGAAGGCGAAGTCGTACATGGATCGGGGGGCGCTCGTCCCCGACCGGCTGATCATCGACATGATCGCCGACCGGATAGCGCAGGCGACGGATGGATTCCTCCTCGACGGGTTCCCCAGGACGGTGGCCCAGGCCGAGGCGTTGGACCGGATAGTCGAGCTCGACGTCGCGATCAACATCGTCCTCTCCCGCGAGGAGGTCCTCGCCCGGTTGACGCGGAGGTGGATCTGCCGCGACTGCGGGAGGATCTACAACCTCGATGAACCCCCTCCTCCGGGTGCGCGGTGCGACGCCTGCGGCGGGGAGCTCTACCAGCGCGACGACGATCGGCCGGAGGTGATCGAGCACCGCTACGATGTATATCAGGAGTCGACCGCCCCTCTCATCGACTACTATGAGAAGCGCGGGCTCCTTAGGAATGTCGACGGTTCGCTCCCAGCCGATCGTGTGTTCGACGAGATCATGAGGATCCTTGGTTGATGGTCCCGCTCAAGACGGAAGAGGAGCTCGAGGTCATGCGCGAGAACGGGAGGATCCTCGCCGAGGTCCTGCATGCCCTCTGCTCCGAGGTGAAGCCGGGTAAGGACACCCTCTTCTTCGACCGGCTCGCCGAGGAGATGATTAAGGAGAGCGGCGGCGAGCCGGCGTTCAAGGTCTTCGCCGGCTTCCCTGGGACGATCAACGCCTCGATCAACGAGGAGATCGTCCATGGCATTCCCTCCAAGGAGCGGGTCCTCAGGGAAGGTGATATCTTGTCGATCGACATCGGGATCTTCCGCAACGGTTTCGTCGCCGATATGGCGACGACCGTCCCCGTCGGCGAGGTCTCCCCGGCGGCGCGTAGGCTCCTCGAGGTCGGTGAGCGAAGCTTGTGGGAGGGGATCAAACAAGTTAGAATTGGGCACCGTTTGTCCGATATATCGCACGCTATCGGTTCCTTCGTCGAGAAGGCGGGTTATCATGTGGTGCGCGAGTACGTCGGGCATGGGGTCGGGAGGGCGTTGCACGAGGAGCCCCAGATCCCGAACTACGGTCCGCCTGGACGCGGAATCCGCCTCCGGGGGGGGATGACGTTGGCGATTGAGCCGATGGTGAAGACGGACGATCTCCCGACAAAGGTGAAGGGGGATCGCTGGACGGTCGTGACCGCCAGCGGCGGGCTGAGCGTCCATTTTGAGCATACCGTTGCAGTGACGGAAGATGGGCCTGAGGTTCTGACACGGGGAGGTGACAGCGGGCGTAGTGGGAGCGAATGAGTCGCGGGGAAAGAAGACGGACGTCATCCGCCAGCGCGGAGAGGTGATCGAGAGCCTTCCCGGCTCGATGTTCCGCGTGAGGCTGACGAACGGTCACGTCGTTCTCTGTCACATCTCCGGGAGGATCCGGAAGCACTACATCCGGATCCTGATGGGCGACCGCGTCGTTGTGGAAATGTCGCCGTACGACTTGACCAAGGGACGGATCGTCTATCGGGAGAGCTGACTACGCTGGAGGAGAGATGAAGGTGAGGAGCTCGGTTAAGAAGATTTGTGCGCACTGCAAGGTTATCCGGCGCGAAGGCCGGTTGATGGTCATCTGCCGGAACCCGAAGCACAAGCAACGTCAAGGCTAGAGGGAGAGGGATATGGCACGGATAGCCGGGGTGAACCTGCCGAACAACAAGCGGATCGAGATCGCATTGACCTACATCTTCGGGATCGGGCGGAGTCGGGCCGTCAAGATCATCGAGAAGACGGGGATCTCGCCCGATGTGCGGGTGAAGGATCTGACGGAGAACGAGGTGACCGCCCTCCGGCGCGAGGTGGAGCAGCACATGGTGGAGGGGGATCTCCGCCGCCGGATCTATGCGAACATCCAGAGGTTGAAGGACATCAACGCATATCGCGGGATCCGCCACAAGCGGCGGCTCCCGGTCCGGGGGCAGCGGACGCGGGCGAACGCCCGCACGTGGAAGGGTCCACGGCCGGCTAAAGCGGGGAAGAAGAGGTAGGGATGGCGAAGAATATCAAGCTCGAGCGCGCCCTGGTCCATATCCATGCGACGTTCAACAATACGATCATCACGGCGACGGACATGAACGGGAACCCGATCGCGTGGAAGAGCCCGGGGACGGTCGGATACAAGGGATCGAAGAAGGGGACGCCGTACGCCGCCCAGATCGCGGCCGATGCCCTGGCGCGGCAGTTGAAGGACTTCGGGATCCGCTCGGTGTCGATCAGGGTGAAGGGGACCGGATCCGGTCGGCAGTCTGTGATCCAGACGATCAAGGCCTCCGGGATCCGGGTAGAAGAGGTGAAGAACGTCACCCCGATTTCCCACAGCAAGGGGAGAAGATAATGGGACGAGACGTAGGGCCTAAGTGCAAGAAGTGTCGGCGGGAGGGGGAGAAGCTGTTCCTCAAGGGGGAGCGTTGCTACTCGCGCAGCTGTCCGCTCTCCGGTTCGCGGAGGGTCTCGCCGCCGGGGGAGGGGCCGAAGAAGCGCCGGCCGCGGAGGAGCCAGTATCAGATCCATCTGCGGGAGAAGCAGAAGGCGCGACGGATCTACGGTGTGCGCGAGCGCCAGTTCCGCAACTACGTCGCCTCAGCGAAGCGGAAGAAGGGAGTGACGGGAGAGGCGCTCCTCGAGCTCCTCGAGCGACGGATGGACAACTTGGTCTATCGCGCCGGGTTCGCCTCGTCGCGTCAGCAGGCGCGGCAGATGATCACGCACGGGCATTTCCTGTTGAACGACCGGCCGACGAACATCCCCTCGACGATCCTGCGGGACGGGGACGTCGTCGCGGTGAAGGAGACCCGTCGGGATCGGGTGAAAGGGATCGTGGAGGCGAACAAGGATCGCGAAGTCCCCGCTTGGTTGGAGAAGAACGGAGAGGCGATGAAGTTCCAGGTCATCGCGAAACCGGATGTCGAGAAGATGGGGCTGAACATCGCGGCGCACCTGATCGTCGAGTTCTACTCCCGTTAGGAGGTAGCGATGGAAGAGCTGGTCTTCCCAAAGGAGATCAAGGTCGATGAGCTCACCGACACGAGCGGGAGGCTGATCATCGAGCCGCTCGAGCGGGGGTTCGGGACGACGCTCGGGAACTCCATCCGCCGTGTCCTCCTCTCCGCCATCCCGGGTGCGGCCGTGGTCAGGGTCAGGTTCGCCGGGAAGTACCACGAGTACGACACGATCGAGGGGGTGAAGGAGGATGTGCTCGAGATTATCCTTAACCTGAAGGGGATCGCGTTCCGGCTCCGTGACGGCGAGATGAAGAGGCTGACCCTGGAGAAGAAGGGTCCGGGCGAGGTCACTGCCGCTGACATCACCCTCCAGCCTGGGGTCGAGGTGATCAACCCGACTCACCACATCGCCACCCTGAACGCGAAGGGGGCCCTCGACCTCGAGATGGAGGTCGAGGCCGGGTTCGGATACGTCCCGGCCGAGATGAACCGGCTCGAGGACTCGCCCCTCTCCGTCATCCCGATCGACGCCGATTTCTCACCGGTGAAGAAGGTGAACTTCACCGTCGAGGAGACGCGGGTCGGGGGGAAGACGGGGTACGAGCGGCTGATGATCGAACTCGAGACCGACGGCGGGATCCGGCCGGAGGAGGCGATCTCCGAGGCGAGCCGGCTGTTGCAGCGTCACCTCTCCCTGTTCGACGACTTCGCCGCCCACCCGTTCGGGGTGGCGGCGGAGGAGCCGGAAGAAGGGGGAGCGGAGGAGGGCGAGCTGGCGATCCCGCTCACCGAGCTCAGGTTCGATCAGCGCGCATGCAACCTACTCCACGAGGCTGATATCACGACGCTTGCCGAGCTCCTCTCCCATCCGCGCGAGGAGCTACTCGACATCCATGGGTTTGGGGCGAAGACGTTGAGCAAGGTGGAGGAGCGGCTCGCCGAGCTCGGGTACACGCTGAAGAGCGAGGGGGAGGTGCGGGGTGAGACATAGGCGGAACGTTGGCAAGATCGGGATGGAGAAGGCGCATCGGGAGAGCGTACTCGCCAACCTGGCCACGGCGCTCATCATGCACTCGAAGGTCGACACCACGTTGGCGCGGGCCAAGGCCGGCCAGCGGTTCGCCGAGCGGGTGATCACCCTGGCCCGCCGCGGCGACCTCCATGCCCGGAGGCTCGTCTTCGCGCGCCTGCAGGACAAACAGGCGGTGGATAAGCTGTTCGACGAGCTCGGCCCGAGGTACAAGGACCGGCCGGGCGGCTATACCCGCGTCGTGAAGCTCGGCCCCCGCCGCGGTGATGGAGCGGAGCGCGCCCGGTTGATGCTCGTCTAAGAACGTCAAGGATCTTCGAAAAAGGCCCTGGATGATCGCTTCCAGGGCCGTTCTCTTCCTACCTTCCTCGCCTGACAACCATCTTATGACGCGCAAGAGCACAGACCTTGACAGAAGGGGAGACCAGTGCTATTATTGTTGCAAAATTGCACAATA
>CAZGRE010000021.1:0-23484 GCA_964528085.1 uncultured Thermotogae bacterium
GAGGCGGCCTTTTCCTCTTCAGCGATCCCTTCCTCGGTGACGGATGCAGGAACCTCGTCCTGCCGCCCCTCCCTCCCTTCGAGGACGGCGTCGGCGATCCGGGCCGTGATCAGCTTCGTCGCCTTGATCGCATCGTCGTTTCCCGGGATCGGAAAGTCGATCGGGTCCGGATCGCAGTTCGTGTCGACGATGGCGATGATCGGTATCCCCATGATGTTCGCCTCGCGTACGGCGTTCTGCTCCACGTCGGGGTCGATTATGTACAGAAGGTCGGGGATCCGCTCCATATGGCGGAGGCCGTCCAGGTTTCTGTGGAGCTTGGCCAGCTCGCGGCGGAGCCGGCTCGCCTCCTTGTTCGGCATCATCTCGATGGTTCCGTCCTCGACGAGCGTCTCCATCTTCTTCATCCGGGCGATGCTCTGTCTTATCGTTGCAAAGTTAGTCAGCGTCCCTCCGAGCCAACGGCGGTTCACGTAGTGAGCCCCGCAGCGGAGTGCCTCCTCGGCGATCGTCGCCTGTACCTGCTTCTTCGTGCCGACGAATAGGATCTCCGCTCCCTCGGCGGCGCGGTCGCGCACGTAGTAGTACGCCTTCTTGAACATTTCGACCGTCTGTTCGAGGTCGATGATATGAATCCCTTTCCGCTCGGTGAAGATGTAGCTTGCCATCTTCGGATTCCACTTGCGCGTTCGATGCCCGAAGTGCACCCCCGTCTCGAGCAGTTCCTTCATTGTTAGGACTTCCACATCACCCTCCTTGGTGTCGGTATGCCGGAGTATAGCAAACGGCCAAGCGCTGCTCAATCGGTGCGATATCTCCCCCTCCCCCGATTGGCCGTAGGCGAGCCGGGGAGCGTATAATCGGAAGGGGGATCGATGAGAGAGAAAGATGTTCCTCCGATCGACCGTATGGCCGTTCGGGAGCTGCCGAAGAATATCGAGGCCGAGCAGGCCGTGCTCGGGTCAGCCCTCCTCGATCCGGAGAGGAGCATCCCGATCTTGATCGAGAAGCTCGCGCCCGAGGACTTCTACCTGAAGCGGCACCGCGTCATCTTCCGAACGATCTGTGAGCTGTTCGCCCAGGCGGGGAATACGACGACCGACATCATCGCGGTGGCGAACCGGCTCGAGGAGCGGGGGGAGATGGAGGCCGCCGGGGGGAGGATGTATCTGAATGAGCTTCTAAACAGCGTTACGACGACGGCCTCCCTCGAATACTACGCGGACATAGTCAAGAAGAAGGCCGTCCTCCGTGCGCTCGTCAACGCGGGCGGGCGGATCGCTGAGCTCGGCTACGATGAGGTGAGCGAAACCGCCGCCGTCCTCGATAGGGCCGAATCGTTGATATTCGATATTACGGCGAAGAACCTCGACCGCTCCTATTACCTGATCAAGGATTTTATCGTCGAGCATATGGGTTCCCTTGAGGAGATGGCGAACAATCCGAAACGGCATAAGCTCCGCGGGCTCTCGACCGGCTTCTCCGAGCTCGATGAGATCACATCCGGGCTTCAGTCGTCCGATCTGATCATCATTGCCGGGAGGCCGGCGACGGGGAAGACGAGCTTTGTCTTGAGCGTCGCCCGGCATGTCGGGATCCGCGAGAACGCGACGATCGGGATCTTCTCGCTCGAGATGACGAAGGAGCAGCTCCTCGAGCGGCTCATCTGCGGGGAGGCGAAGGTGAGCCTCCATCAGCTGCGCGGCGGGTACGTCCCGCTGAAGAAGTGGAAGAGCATAGCGAGCGCTGCTGCCAGGTTGCAGGAGGCGAAGATCATCATCGACGACTCCCCAGGCTCGTCGATCCTCGAGATCCGGGCGAAGGCGCGGAGGATGGCCTCCCAGTACGGGTTGGACGTCGTCATCGTCGATTATCTCCAGCTCGTCGAGGCGGGGATCAGGGCCGACATCCGCGAGCAGGAGATAGCGTACATCTCCCGTTCGCTGAAGAAGCTGGCGCGTGAGCTTGACGTCCCCGTCCTCGCCGTCTCCCAACTGAGCCGCGCCGTCGAGCGGCGAGAATCGAAGCGCCCGATGCTCTCCGATCTGCGCGAGAGCGGCGCGCTCGAGCAGGACGCGGACGTCGTCATGTTCATCTATCGGGAGGACTACTACGAGCCGCCGCCGGAGAAGGTCCACGTCTCCGGACAGGGGGCGGGATCCGAGGTGGAGATCATCATAGCGAAGCAGAGGCACGGCCCGCCGGGGACGGTCAGGATCGCGTTCAACAAGGCGTATGCGAGCTTCTATCCGCGCGTCCCCGAGGAGGCGGCGCCGTTCTGATCGGTGTGCCAACGCCGATCCCGGTTTGTATAATCCCTGCGAAGATGACCGCATAACAGGAGGGGATATGTCGTATCCGAACGAATACCGCTACACCAAGGATCACGAGTGGGTGAAGGTCGAAGGGGATCGCGCCCGCGTGGGGATCACAGATCACGCTCAGCACGAGCTCGGTGACGTCGTCTTCGTCGAGCTTCCGTCCGTCGGGACCGACGTCAAGAAGGGGGACAACCTGGGAACGGTGGAGTCGGTCAAGGCGGTCGGTGACGTCTATGCGCCGGTCAGCGGTAAGGTCGTTGAGGTGAACGGTGCATTGGAGGGCTCCCCGGACACGATCAACCGATCCCCCCATGAGGAGGGGTGGATAGCGCTGATCGAGCTTGCCGATCCAGCGGAGCTCGACTCCCTCCTCACTGCATCCGACTACGAGAAGTACATCGCCGAGGGGTAAGCGGATGCGTCACATCCCCAGCCCCGCCGAGGAGCGCGCTGAGATGCTCGCATCGATCGGCCGGGGCTCGATCGACGAGCTATTCTCGGACATCCCTGCGGAGGTCTTGGAGCGGTACCGGCCGCTCGACCTTGAGGCGCGAAGCGAGTTGGAGCTCTCCTCTGAGATTAAGCGATTGGCGGAGGAGAACAGCGGCGGACGCCTGATCCCGTTTATCGGGGGAGGGATCTATGATCACTACATCCCGAGCATTGTAGGGGATGTGTTGAGCCGGCCCGAGTTCTACACGGCGTACACCCCGTATCAACCGGAGATCAGCCAGGGGACCCTCACTGCGATGTTCGAGTTCCAGACGCTCGTCTGCGAGCTCTACGGGATGGAGATCGCGAACGCCTCGATGTACGACGGGGCGAGTGCCCTCGCCGAAGCGGCGCTGATGGCCGAGCGGATCAACCGCCGCGGCCGGATCGCCGTTTCGCGAGCCCTCTTTCCCCACTACCGGCGGGTCCTCGACACCTATTGTTGGGCGGCTGGGATCTCGGTCATCGAGATCCCGTACGACCGGTCCGGTCGTACGTCCCTCTCTGATCTTCCCGGCGACCTTTCCGGGCTCATAGTCCAGACCCCGAACGGGCTTGGCGTGATCGAGGATCTCGATCGGTTGAAGGAGCGAATCGGTGATGCCCTACTGATCGTCTCTGCCTACCCGCCTGCGTTCGGCATCCTCGAGCCGCCCGGGATGTTCGGGGCGGACATCGTCGTCGGCGAGGGGCAGCCGCTCGGCCTCCCGATGGGGTTTGGCGGCTCCCTCCTCGGGCTGTTCGCCACGCGCAGACGCTACCTCCGGCAGATGCCGGGCCGGATTGCTGGGAGGACGGTCGATGCGGATGGGAAGACCGGTTACGTGATGGCGGCGCAGACGCGCGAACAGCACATCCGCCGCGGCCGGGCGACATCGAACATCTGCACCAACTCGGCCCTCTGCGCCCTGGGAGCGACGGTCTATCTCGCCAGCCTCGGTGCGACGGGGCTTCGCCGTCTCGCTGAGCTCAACGTGGAGAAGGCGCATTATCTCGCCGAGCGGATCTCGAGGATCGATGGGTACAGGATCGCATTCGATGGGCCGTTCTTCAACGAGTTTGTCGTACATACGCCTGTCGATCCTGACTCCGTGCGCGAGCGCCTGAAGCGGGAGGGCTTCCTCGTTTCAGGGACCGATGGGCTGAGAGCCCTCGGTATCGACGATGGCATCAGGATCGCGGTTACCGAGCGGCGGAGCCGCGACGAGCTCGATCGATTCATCGAAGCGTTGAAGGGGACAAGATGAGGACGATCTTCGAGGAGCCTGAGGGTAGGAGCGAGGGGATACTCCCGGAGCTCGATGTTCCGCCGGCGGGCGCCGCTTCCCTCGTCGGGGAGCGGCTCCTCCGCTCCTCCCCGCCGCGGATTCCAAGTTTGAGCGAGCCGATCCTCGCCCGCCACTACGCCCGCCTTGCACGGGCGAACTACGGGATCGAGGATGGGATGTACCCGCTCGGGAGCTGCACGATGAAGTACAACCCGAAGGTCGATGAAGTCCTCGCCCGCCTCCCCGGGTTCACCGCCCTTCATCCCCTGTCCGATCCCGACCTCGCCCAGGGGGCGCTCCGCCTCCTTCACGAGCTGAGCCGCCTCCTCGCCGGTATCGCCGGCCTTCCGGCCGTCTCGCTCCAGCCGGCAGCCGGTGCGCATGGGGAGCTGACGGGTATGTTCCTCCTCAAGCGTTACTTCGAGGAACGCGGGGAGACCGGTCGGAAGAGGATCCTCCTTCCGGATTCGGCGCACGGGACGAACCCGGCATCGGCGGCGGCGGCCGGATTCGTTGTGACCGAGATCGAATCGGACGAGGAGGGGATGGTCGATGTCGACGCCTTGCGCTCCTCCCTCGATGAGACGGTCGCCGGGATCATGCTGACCGTCCCGAATACGCTCGGGATCTTCGAGGAGAGGATCTTGGAGATAACGGAGATGGTGCATGAGGCGGGCGGCCTCTGCTACTTCGATGGGGCGAACCTGAACGCGTACCTCGGCCGGGCCCGGCCCGGGGATATGGGGGCGGATATGTTCCACTTCAACCTCCACAAGACGCTTGCCGCCCCGCATGGAGGGGGAGGGCCCGGCTCCGGTCCGATCGCTGTCTCCGCCGATCTCGCTGACTATCTCCCCGTTCCGCGGATCGTTCATGAAGATGGGGCCTACAGGCTCGATTGGGACGCCCCCCGCTCGATCGGGAGCATGCACTCGTTCTACGGGAACTTCCTCGTCATGGTTAAAGCGTACGCCTATCTCCTTCAGCTCGGTGATGAGGGGTTGCGCGAGGTGAGTGGTATCGCCGTTCTGAACGCGAACTACCTCCAAGAGAGGCTGAAGCGGACGTATAAGCTCCCCTATGACCGCCTGTGCAAGCACGAGTTCGTCCTGTCGGGGAGGGGGCTCGCCTCCGGGGTGACGACCCTCGACATCGCCAAGCGGCTGATCGACTACGGGTTCCATCCCCCCACCGTCTACTTCCCACTGATCGTCCGCGAGGCGATGATGATCGAGCCGACCGAAACCGAGGGGAAGGAGACGCTCGACCGGTTCATCGAGGTCATGGAGAGGATAGCGGAGGAGGCGAAGGAGGATCCGCAGCTCCTCCGTGAGGCCCCGCACGAGGCGCCGGTCCGCCGGCTCGATCAGACCCGCGCTGCGCGTGAACCGGTCCTGACCTTTCCGTTCTCCGACTAGGGAAGGGCTTTTCTCACCTTTTCCTCGAGATGGAGGGCTATCTCCTCGCAGATCTCCTCGTTAGGCCCTTCTACCGTGATCCGGACGAGCGGTTGCGTCCCCGACGGCCGGACGATCACCCTCCCTTCTCCGTTCAGGGCCGCTTCCGCCTCCCGCATCGCATCGCGGAGGATGGGGGAGTCGGCCGCCTCTACCGGCGAGGGGCACGGGACGTTCCGCTTGATCTGGGGATAGAGCTTAATCCTTGATGTGAGCGTCGGAAGGTCGACCCCGGTGTCGTGGGCGAACTCGAGGAGCTTCACGACGGTCAGGATCCCGTCCCCGGTCGGTGAATGATCGGCGAAGATGATGTGCCCCGATTGCTCCCCCCCGAGCCTCGCCCCTTGCTGCAGCATCTCTTGTGAGACGTTCCGGTCCCCGACCGGGGTGCGGATCATCCCGATCCCGTTTTGCGCCAGGGTCTCCTCCAGTCCGAGGTTGCTCATGATCGTCACAACGACGAGCGGGGGGGTGAGCGATCCCTTATCCTTCAGGTAGATGGCGGCCGCCCCGATCATCCGATCCCCGTCGATCGTCATACCATCGGGGCCCACGAGAAGGACGCGATCCCCATCGCCATCGAACGCGATCCCCAGATCGGCCTTGTTCTCTGCCACCGCCCTCTTCACCGTCTCGATATGGGTGGAGCCGCATCCCTGGTTGATTCGAGACCCGTCCTCTTCTGTGTTGAGCTCGATCACCGTCGCGCCGAGGTGGCTTAAGACGTGAGGGGCGATCCGACCGGTCGCGCCGAACGCACAGTCGAGCGCGATCGTCATCCCGGAGAGGTCGACCCCGTCCGTGTCGATCGTTCCGATCAGGAAGGATGCGTACCGGGCCGAGGCCGCCTCGAGCGGACGGATCGACCCGACCCCATCGGCCGGGGGTAAATCGCGGAAGACGAGTCGCTCGATCTCCGCCTCCTCATCGACGGGGAGCTTCATCCCGCGGGAGTCGAAGAGCTTGATCCCGTTGTCGCTCGGAGGATTGTGAGATGCGGAGATCACCGCGCCGAGAGAGGCCCGTTCATCCTTGAGCAGAAACGAGATCGCCGGGGTGGGGATCACTCCGGCGAGGGAGACGTCGAGCCCGGCGGAGGCGAATCCAGCGGCGAGGGCCGCTTCGAGCATCGGCCCGCTCACCCGCGTGTCCCTCCCGATGATCACCCTCCCCGGCCTTTTTATTCGCGTCCCTGCAGCACGGGCGATCGCGATGGCGAGCTCAGGGGTGAGGAAGGAGTTCGCTTCACCCCGTACACCGTCCGTCCCGAATAACCTCGTCATTTAAACGACCACCCTCCCGAAGCGGAGAACATCGGTACGGGGAATGCGAGCGGGTAGATAAACTCGCTTGCGAATCCGAAGACGAGCGGTTGAAAGGTCAGCAGACGGTAGGAGATCCCCCCCCCCGATCAGGGGGGAGGGGAAGGAGCGGGAGGGGTCGAAGTAATAGATTCCCGTCGTCAGCCTGAGGTAGGTCCGCGCTGAGCTTCCCTCCTCGCCCAAGTCGATGTCCACCCCTACTGCGATCAGCGTCCTTCCGGCGCTATCGAGGAGGAATGAACCGGTTCCGAGCCCAAAGCTGAGGTTCGTTGTCGCCTCTATCCCGACGAGGAACGGTTCGCCGGTGAACGGGAGGACGATCCGGATCCCGATCGAGGAAAGCTGAGAAACGCCGGCCCACCCGATGAGCCCGGCGATCAATAGAACGCTGAGGAGGATCCGACCATCCCTTGCAACCATCGCGAGTGAGTCTACCGGATTTTGGGGTGGCCTTGCTAGTTCACGGCCCGATGAACCGGACGACGTCGCCGATCGCAGGGGTGAATTCCCCGATCTTGACGGCGTACGAGACGTTATCGCGCACTTCGACGATCAGGATCTCCCCTTGGACACCGACGGCGTCGTAGCTGATGATGGAGAGCGTCTCCGGATCGACTATCAGGTTCTCGGTCTCGATCACTTCGAACCGATCGCCCGGGGCGACCCCGGCCGAGGCCCCGATGTTGATCGCGATCCGCCCGTCGGGGAGGATCCCGGCGATCTGGCCGTCACGATGCTCTGTGGTCATGGCCGGTGAGAGCGCTGCTTCAACCCTTTTCGGCCTGATCCCGGCCTCCTCGATCCCTGAGATCAGCTCTGTGGCGAGCCGATCGACGGCCTGCTCCACCGCTGCACCGACCACCGTCTCCTCGAACGGCTCGCACCCGACCGTTATATCTTCGAGGAGATCTATGGAGATCCCCCCATTAGGCCGGATCTGGAACGATCTCGATGCGACGTACGAGGCCCCATCCCATAGCTTCGCCACGTATACAGCGGGGGGGACCTGGCTTGAGGCTGAGTCCTTCTGGTCCCAGAACCACCTTCCGCACGAGTCGGCCTCGATGTACTCCCAGCCGAGCCATCTGACGAACGCCCCGGTCGAGGAGTGGATCTCGAGGCTGTACCAGCCGTCGGGTCCGGGGTTCCGGTACCCGATCGATACCGCCTCGCCTATGCTGTACCAAGGCCGGTCGGTCCTCAGCCCCCCCCAGCATGGGGTCGAGGAGGTGACGAGCGAGAGGAGGTCCCCGATATCGATCGAGAAACCGCTCGTCCCTTCGTCGTGTCCCTCAGCGGAGACGGTGAAGAGCGGCTCCCCGCCATCGACCGCGATCGGTGTAGCGGAAAGCGTGACGTCGGCGGATAAGCTGGAAAAGCGAAGGAAACCGATGCTGAGCGATGCCTGTTTAAAGTCGATATCATCGATCACCCCGGTTATGACGATCTCCGCCCCGAGGAGGGAGGCCGCCTCTGCGATCCCTTCCGGCGAGAGGGGGTTGAGGCCGCGCTCTTGCATTATCCCCTCCAACTCGCTCCGCGGTAAGACGCGTGCTCCCCTCTCTGCCAACCGATCGGCGATCTGATCGGCCACCCCTTCTCCGACGTTCAGGAACCCCGACCTAGAGCGGTCCTCGAACCGGGCGATTGCGATCCTCAGCCCCCCTATCCCCTCCGAAAGCCACGGTTGAGAGGGGATGAATACGGTGATCGATCCCGTGTTGTTCGTCTCGTCCCGTTCGAGAATCCGCTGATACGGCCGGTCGACCTCGACCGAGATCGTATGCGTCCCATCCTCGGCGATCCACGCCGTGGAGACGGTCTCCGTCTCACCCGGACGGAGCCCGGCGATCAGGCTCGTGTTCACCTCTTCACCGTCGACGGTGAACCTGACGAAGATCTCTCCCTCAGCCTCACTTTCCCCAGCGTTTCCGATCTCGGCCGTTATGGAGACGACCGAACCCGGGCTCGGCGATTCCGGCCGGATGTCGATCCGCATGACGACGAGATCGGGGAGCCCGTTCGCCTCCCCCACCAGGACGGGGGATAGGAGGAGAGCGAGGATCGTTATGATCCCTATATTCTTAATCAGCCTCTTAGCCATCATTAAAAAGTTACACCCGAGGTTTGTGGAAGTTCCCCGCTTGGCCCTACTCCTTTTCTCATATCTCACCCCAGTCCCTTCCGATCGTGATCTTCACCTCGAGCGGGAGGCGGAGGGCGAGGACGTTCTCCATCTCGTCCTTTATCGTCGCTGCTGCTTCTTCGCAGGCTTCCTCTTCGATCTCGAAGATCAGCTCATCGTGGATCTGAAGGAGCATCTTAGCGGGGAGCTCCCCCCCTTCGATCAGCCGGTCTATCCTGATCATGGCGAGCTTGATCAGGTCGGCCGCGCTCCCCTGGATCGGGGTGTTTACGGCGTTCCGCTTGTCGAAGTTTCGCTGAGGGACGTTACGTGAGGTCAGATTGACGAGGGGTCGACGGCGGCCGAGGAGGGTCTCCGCGTACCCGCGTTCGGTGGCGAGCTTCACCAAGCGATCGATGTATTCCCTTGTCTTCGGGTAGGCGTCGAAGAACCGGTCTATGTACTCCTTCGCCTCTGCTTGGGTGATCCCGAGGTCGCGGGCGAGCCCGTACGGGCTGATCCCGTAGATGATGCCGAAGTTGATCCGCTTCGCCGCGTTTCTCTGTCGCTCGTCGACCATCTCCTTCGCGATTCCGAACATGTGGCTCGCCGTCAGGCGGTGGAGGTCCTCACCGCTCTCGAACGCCGCGATCAGCCGGTCGTCCTCGGAGAGATGGGCGAGGATGCGAAGCTCGATCTGGGAGTAGTCGGCCGATACGAGGAGCGAGCCTTCCGGTGCGACGAACGCCCGGCGGATCCTCACGCCGGCCTCGGTCCTGACCGGGATGTTTTGGAGGTTCGGCTCGGAGGAGGAGAGCCGGCCGGTCGCCGTCGACGTCTGGTGGAACGTCGTATGGATCCGACCGGTGGTCGGATTCACCGCCTTCGGGAGCTGGTCGATGTAGGTGGTGAGGAGCTTCTTCAGCTCCCGATACGCTATCAGCTTCCCTGGGAGGGGATGGTGAACGGCGAGCTCGGCGAGGACGCGTGCGCTCGTCGACGGGCCGGTCTTCGTCCGTTCGATCACCGGGAGGCCGAGGCGGTCGAACAGGATCTCGGCTACCTGCTTCGGTGAGCTCGGGTTGAACGGCTCTCCCGCCATATCCAACAGATCGGCCTCGATTATCTCAAGCTCCTTGTGGAGCTCTTCCCCCTGCTTTGCTAGGACCCGCGTATCCACGAGGATCCCGTTTCGCTCCATCCGGGCGAGGACGCTGACGAGCGGGATCTCCACCCGTTCGAACAGATCGATCGCGTTCGCTTCACGAAGGGCGCGGGTGAGGGGATCGCGGAGGCGGTGGACGATCTCCGCGTCTTCCGCGGCGTACCCGGTCGCCTTCTCGATCGATACCGAGGAGAATGGCGTATCCTTCCCCGCCACCTCCGCATAGGTTGTGACTTTCTCCCCGAGGTATAAAGCCGCGATCTGCGCCAGGTTGTGCCTCCGCTGCTCGGGATGGACGAGGTGGGAGGCGATCATCGAATCGAACGCGATACCGCGCGGCTTCAGGCCGTAGCGCATCAGGATGACCAGGTCGTACTTGATGTTCTGCCCGAGGATGCGATGGGCCTCGTCCTCGATGAACGGCCGGAGCCGCTCGATGACCCGTGAGAGGGGGAGCTGCTCCGGTGCGGTGAGGGCATCATGCCCGACAGGGATGTAATAGCCGAGATACGGCCGGGGGGAGATGGCGATCCCGACGATCTCTGCCGTCATCGGGTCGAGCCCGCTCGTCTCGAGGTCGATGGCGAACGAATCGGTTGTTGAGAGCTCGTCGCAGAGCACATCGAGCTCCTTCTCGGTCAGGACGACCCGGTATTCGGCCTTTTTCCCTTCCGCCTGCGGTCGGGGATCCGCGAGGGATAGCTCTGAGAGAGCGCTTTCAAACTCGACTTCGTTGAAGAAGGATCTCAGCCCCTCTCGATCGATCCCGCGGAGCCGGCAGAGCTTTAGTGGGTCGCCGATCGGGATGTCGGTCTTCAATCTGATCAGCCTTCGGGCGCGGAGGGCGTCGTCACCGTAGGCCTTCAGGTTCTGGCGGATCCTCTCGTTCGAGACGCTATCCACCCGATCGAGGATCCCATCCAACGATCCGAACTCCTCAAGGAGCCGGAGGGCGGTCTTCTCTCCGACTGAGGGGATCCCGGGGATGTTGTCTGACGCGTCTCCGACGAGCGCGAGGAGGTCGACGATCCGGCCCGGTTCCACCCCGTACTTCTCCTTCACCCCCTCAGGATCGATCAGCTGTTCGCTTATCCTCTCCCCACGGCCGGTCGGCCGAATCAGGCTGATCCGCTCGTCGACGAGCTGCGCGAGATCCTTGTCCGAGGTGACGATCAGACAGTCGATCCCTCTCTCCGCGGCGCGGCGGGCGATCGAAGCGATCAGGTCGTCGGCCTCCACCCCTTCTTCGGCCAAGACCGGGATCCCGAGGGCGGTGAGGAGGCGTTCGATCAAGGGGAGCTGGGATGCGAGGTCCTCGGGGATCGGCTTTCGCGTCGCCTTGTAATCCGGATAGATCTCGTGGCGGAAGGTGACCCCGCCGGCGTCGAACACCACGGCGCAGTACGCCGAGGGGTGTTCCCGCAGGGTCTTGAGGAGCGCGCGCCAGAACCCGAACAGGGCGTTCACCGGCTCGCCGGAACGGGTCGTCAGTCCGCGGATCGCGTAATAGGAGCGGTAGGCGAGCGAGTGCCCATCGAACAGGAGGAGACGCCCCTCGTTGAGCGGTTCCGGCAGGCCGAGGATCTCCTCATAGGTAGGCATTGTCGTTCCTCCCCGGGCCAGCCACGTCGATGATGTAGCAGAGGGCGAGGGCCAGCCCATCGGCCACGTCGTCCGGCTTCGGGGTTTCGGAGAGGTGGAGGAGCCGCTTAACCATAGCCTGCACCTGCGATTTGGTTGCCTTCCCGTATCCGGTGATCCTCTTTTTCACCTGGAGGGGCGTGTAACCGCGGACAGGGAGATCCGCGGCGGCCATCAGGAGGGCGCCGCGCGCCTCCGCCGTCCGCATCGCCGTCTTCGCGTTCGTGGCGAGGTATACCTCTTCGATCGCCACCCCGTCCGGCCGATATTCCCTGATCAGGGCCCGCGCTTCCCGGTAAATCTCCTGGAGCCGTTCCGCGCGCGGCCGCTCCTTCTCCGTCTCGATCACCCCGCCGGCGATTACCTCCCAGCCATCGGCCGTCATCCGGACGACGCCGTACCCGGTCGTGGCGAGTCCGGGGTCGAACCCGATTGTAACCGTTGGCTTGTTCATCGGAGTAGATCCCGGAGGGTCCGGCGTTCCTCCTCCGGGGGATGACAGGTATGGTTCTGGTCCTCGTTCAGATCGGCACCACATATCGGGCACAATCCGCGGCAATCCTTCCGGCAGAGGACGTTCGGATCGTGCGCCGACAGGACGAGGCGGAGGAGGTCGTCTGAGAGATCGACCTCCTCCGCTCCGAGCGGGATCCTGACCTCGAATACCTCGAAGCGCTCGATCGATTGGGTGACCGGCTTCAGGCAGCGCCGGCACGGCTCCGTCACCCGTCCCCCGACCGTCCCCTCCACGTAGAGGACCCCGAGCTGGACGAACCCTTCGCCGTCGAGCGTCATCCGATCGACCGTCCGGATCCCTCCGTCGCTCCACGAGCCCTCCAACACGAGATGGATCGGGAGCCGCTGACCCGGATGATCGATGAACTCACCGATATCAAACGGCATCTTCCCGGAGGCGGAACGCGACGTCCGCCGTCCTCCTTCCCTCCTTTGCGTCGTGGACGCGGATGATGTCCGCTCCCCTCATTATGGCGATCGCGTTCACCGCTATCGTCCCCTCGAGCCGCTCCTCCGTCGGGAGGTCGAGGATCTCGCCGAGGAACGACTTGCGCGATGCACCGATCAGGATCGGTGCCCCAAGATCGGTCAACCGGTGAAGCCCGCGGAGGATGGCGATGTTGTGCGAGAGGAGCTTCCCGAACCCGATCCCCGGATCGATCACGATCCGATCCCGAGGGATTCCCGAGGCTTCCGCGTACTTTATCCGCTCGGCGAGGAAGGAACGGATCTCCCCGAGGACGTCCGTATATGACGGCGAGCGCTGCATTGTCGCTGGGGTACCGAGCATGTGCATCAATACGACCATCGCCTTCCTCTCTGACACGACCCTCGCCATTTCTGGATCGGACCTGAGGGCGCTTATGTCGTTCACCATCGTCGCCCCGGCGGCTATCGCCTCGGCCGCCACCTTCGCCTTCGTCGTATCGACCGAGATCAACACGTCGCTCCGTCTCCTCAGCCCCTCGATCACCGGTATCACCCGGTCGAACTCCTCCTGGGGCGGGATCGGCTCCGCCCCCGGCCGGCTCGACTCGCCGCCGACGTCGATGATGTCCGCTCCCTCCGTTTCCATCTCCAGCCCGCGTTTCACCGCCGCCGTCGGAAGGGCATACCTCCCCCCGTCGTAGAAGGAGTCGGGCGTGACGTTCAATATCCCCATCACCAACACGCGATCGCGCCTTTCGTGCCATTCAGCGAATCGATCCATGACATGAGTATACCATGCGCTTTGGTGTAGGTAGAATCGGCGTTTGACGCGCTTGCTTTCGAACCCTACAATTCGAATGAATACGAGATTGGGGTGATTGCAATCACAAAGGTATTGCTGACGACTACGGTGGAAAACCTCGGCTACGTCGGTGAAGTGGTCGAAGTGGCCGACGGATATGCGCGCAACTACCTCTACCCGCGCGGGCTGGCCGTTGAGCCGACCGAGCATAACATCGCCCGGTTTGCCGAGGAGAGGAAGGCGCATGAGGCCGAGCTGATGGAGAGGGAACAGCGGGCGCGCCATATCCGCGATCGCCTTGCCGATCAGACGCTCGTCTTCGTCAGGAAGGCGCATGACGATGATCGACTCTACGGTTCGGTCCGGGCGGAGGAGATCGCAGCGAAGATCGAGGAGCTGATCGGAGAGGGGATCGAGCCGGGGAAGGTTCGGTTGGAGCGGCCGATCGAGACCCTCGGCCCGCATTCGGTGACGATCAACCTCTACAAGGACATTACTGTCGACGTTCGGGTCCGTGTCGATGAGGAGGGGGCGAAGGAGGAGTAACCCGCGATGAGAGGCGGGCCGGCCGGGTGGATCGCTTTATCTTTGATCCTCCTTCCGCTTGCAGCGTGTGGAGGGGAGGTATCCCTATTCATCGACGGCGAGCCAGCCGGATTCTCATCCCCTCTCATCGTCTCCGACGGGACCCTGTATGCCCCGCTCTCCCAGTTCGCCCCCCGCGTTGGGGTCGAGGCGGTCCGGACCCCGGACGGCGGGGAGGTGAACCTCCGCTGGGACGGCGGTAAGGGGAGGTTTCAAGCGGAGATTTTTCCGATATTCGATGGGGAACTCTACGTCTCGGTCGATTGGCTCGTCTCGCTCCTCGGGGGTAGCGTTCACCGGATCGGGGATGAGCGGCACGTCGAGACGGATATCCGGTATCTCGATGATGTTGAGGCGACCGACGGGGAGGTGATCCTCAGGTTCGACGGGTTCGTTCCGCAGGAGATGATCGCCGAGGACGAAGATACGGTCCGGATCCGGTTCTACCATTCCCGGATGCGGATCCCGCCCCGTTCGTTCCTCCTCGCCGAGGGGAGGATCAGCAGAGTCGATATCGCTCCCGCCGACCCTGACGGGTGTCAGCTCACCCTCACCCTTCGCAGCGGGGGTGAGCCTCGGATCAGGAGGACGGCGGAGGAGGGGTTCTATTCCGTCTCGATCCGGATCGGGGACGAGGCGTACCTCGAGACGGAAACCGCGCTTGAATCCGGTTTCACCGTCCATGAGGTGAGGACCGTCATGAGCGGCGGAAAGACCGATATCGTCTATCTGTCAGTCACCGATTGGCGGAGGGACTATCGCCTTCGTCCGGGTATCTCCACCGCTGGTGTCGGTGAGCCGTCCGCCATTTCTGATATCGCGCGAACATGCGGTGCATCGGCGGCGATCGGGGCGGGGTCTGAGCTTCGATTCTTCGTGCTCGGTGGGATCCCGTACGCCCTCGAGCCGGCGGGGGCTCATGCGCTCGGGTTCGACCTGTTCGGAAGGCCGAGCGTCTTTTCCCCTTCCGTCTCGGTCGCCCTCCGCTGCGATGGAGAGAGGATACCGATCGATGGGGCGAATCGTCCGATACTGTACGGCGAGGCGGTCGCCTTCTCCCCCGGTTACACCCGTGAGATCGCCCGTGGTGTTCCCGGATCGTTTCTCGTCATTAAGCTGCGCGACGGGCGGGTCGTCTCGGTGTACGAAGGCCCGTTCGTCGCCGCCGACCCGACGGCCCCGTTCATCGTTGCAAGCGGTGGAGCGAAGGCCCGATTCTCCTCGGTCTCCCTCGGCGACCGGGCCGAGATCGTGACCCACCGGCTCGACGGGGCAGAGGTAATCGATGCCATTGGGATAGTTGGCATCCTGATCGATGAGGGGATAGATCTCTCCTCGGCCCTTGCGGATGCCCTGGGGCCGGCCGCCGACACGCTTTCCGCGTGGAGCGTCGTCTGCACCGATTGGTACGGCGGTTTGATCCTCCTTTCGGTGATCAGAGGAGGGGGGAGCGCCGGGGCAAGCTTGAGCGATCTTTCAACCTACCTCCGTTCCCTCCCCGTGCCGATCAAGGATGGGTTCGTCCTCAGCCTCGGCCGATCGGGAGGGCTCATCTATTCGGATTCCGGGGTTTATGACGATCTGGTGAGCGGGGAGCCGGTCATATCCGCCCTCTGTCTCGTCCCGATCGGGCGATGAAGCGCCTCGCCCGCGATATCGCTGCGATGGCGCTCGCCACCGGGATCTCCCGCCTGTTCGGTCTGGGGCGGGAGGTCGTGATCGCCGATCACTTTGGGGCGACGGCGGCGTACGATGCATTCCTGATCGCGTTCTTCATCCCGCAATTCTTGAGGCAGCTGTTGGCCGAGGGGGCGTTGGCAACGGCGTTCGTACCGGTTTATACCCGGCTCAGGATCGCCGGGGAGGACGCAGATCGGTTCGCAAACAACCTCTTCTCTCTCCTTCTTGTGTTTTACCCGGTGGTCGTCGGAATCGGGATCCTGTCCGCCCCCTATTACGTTCCGTTCCTTGCGAGCGGCTTTCCCCCCGAGAAGCTCGCCCTCGCTGTCAGCATCGCTCGGATCGTCTTTCCGTTCATCGCGCTGATCGGGTTCGGTGCCCTGTTCATGGGGGTCTTGAATTCGCATCACCGTTTCTTCTCGGCCTCGTTCGCCCCCGTCTGGTTCAACGTCGGGATGATCATCGGAGCCCTTTTCGTCTCCCTCCGCTTCCCCCAGCGGCCGATCTACGGGCTTGCGCTCGGGGTTTTGATCGGAGGAGGGGGACAGCTCCTCTCTCAGCTCCCCTCCCTCCGCGCCGTCGGGGTTCGCTTCCGATTCACCCTCTTCCCGATCCATCCTGGGATTTCACAGCTCTTCCGCCGCCTCGGACCGGCCGTTCTGATACTCGCTGTCGCACAGGTGAACATGCTCGTCGACAACAAGCTCGCCTCCCATCTCGGAGATGGGAGTATCTCCGCTCTCCAGTACGCGATGAGGTTGTTCCAGCTTCCGCTCGGGGTGTTCGCCGTCAGCATCGCCACCGCCCTCCTCCCCCGCCTCTCGGCCGCGGAAGCGAAGGGGGAGAGGGGGCGTTTCTCGCGCTACCTGGGGGATGGGATCGCGACGAGCGCCCTCGTCCTCCTCCCGGCGATGGTCGGGCTGTTCATCGTTGGCCCCGATCTCATCCGTCTTCTGTTTGAGCATGGGAGCTTTCAAAGCGCCGACACCCTCCGCACGGCGCGCGCCCTCTCCTACTACGTGATAGGGCTTCTCCCCTACGGGCTTGTATACGTTCAGACGCGCGCCTGCTACGCCGTCGGACGGACGGTCTTCCCTCTTGTCGCGTCGATCCTCGCCGTGGCGACGAACGTCGCCCTCGATCTCGCCCTCGTCGGCTCGCTCCGCGAGGGGGGATTGGCCCTCGCTACAGCGGTCGCCGGTGCGGTGAACGCGCTTGCCCTCCTGTTCTTCCTCTTGCCGCGGTTCGAGCCGGGTCGGTGCCTCCTAAAGCAGTTGGGGATGATCGTTCTCGGGACCGGGTTGCTCGGAGGGGTTCTGCTCGGGATCCGTTCGCTCCTGAGCGGCGCTGCGCCAGCGATATCCGTCTCGGTTCTGACGATCGGTGGTGGGGGCCTCTACCTTCTGTTCATGCGGTTGACTGGGATGTTCAGCCTGCTAGGCGGTGATGAGGAAGCGACCTAGCGATTGTAACCGAGCTGCCTCTTCGCTGACTCCGAGAGGCGATCCGGCGTCCATGGCGGGTCCCAGACGAGGTTCACCTCGATCTGAGTCCCTTCGAACGTCTGGCGGAGGCGTTCCTCCACCTCAGAGGCGATCATCGCAGCGAGGGGACATCCGGGCGTCGTTAAGGTCATGTCTATGCTGATCTTGCCCGGCTCTATTTGTATGTCGTAGATGAGGCCGAGATCGACGACGCTTATCCCAAGCTCAGGGTCGATGACGGATTCGAGGGATGATGTTACCCGATCGGTCGTTATCTCCATAAGGGCTCCTTTGTCGATGCGCGGATTATACGGAGAGGCCCCCATTGTCACAAAGGGTTAGATCGGCCGCTTCGGCGCGCGCCCAACGATCGACGCGGAGGAGGTCGGGGAGGAGCGGCTCGGTTTGTAAGGGGATTTCCTCTTCCCAGCGGGAGAGGATCGCGGCGAGGCCGCGTGCTATCCCGGTGAACGGGATATCCCCGTTGAGGAAGCGTGATACGAGGACCTCGTCGGCCGCGTTTATCGCGGCAAGCGCGCTCCCACCGGCTCGAGCCGCGGCAAGGACGGTCGAAAACGCGGGGAAGCGGGCTGTATCGAGGGGGAGGAAGGAAAGCTCCATCCCCTCGTCGAATCGGAGACGGGGGAGGCCGCTGTCGAGCCGATCCGGATAGGTGAGCGCGTATTGGATCGGGATCCGCATGTCGTGGGTGGCAAGCTGCGCCACGATCGAGCCATCGACGTATTCGACCAGGGAGTGGACGATCGAATCCGGGTGGATGACGACGTCGATCCGATCGTAGGGTATGCCGAACAGATGATGCGCCTCGACCACCTCGAACCCCTTGTTCACCATCGTCGCTGAGTCGATCGTGATCCGTTCCCCCATCCTCCACTTCGGGTGGTTCAGCGCTTCTGCCGGACGAACCCGCTCAAGCTCGGATAGCGGCGTGTTGAGGAACGGCCCGCCCGATGCGGTGATGATCAGCCTCTGCACCTCCTCTCTCTTACCGCTTAATAAGGCCTGGAGTAGGGCGCTGTGCTCGGAGTCGATCGGGAGGATCCTACCTCCGTGATCAGCGAGGGCCCGCTTCACGAGCCCCCCGCCGATCACCAGGGTCTCCTTGTTCGCGAGCGCCACAATCTTCCCCTGTTCGAGGGCCGAAAGGGTCGGTCTGAGCCCGATCGCACCGACGAGGGCGTTGACGACGATATCTATCCCATCGAGCCGGGCGATCTCAGTCAGCCCTTCTTCCCCGTGGAGGGCGAGAATATCCGGATAGCGGTTTAGAAGTCTGTCCCGATCCTCTTTCCGCGCTACGCAGACCGCCTGCGGACGGATCGCTTCGATCTGTTGACCGAAGAGCTCAAGGTTCCTCCCTGCGGCGAGGGCGACGATCTCAAATCCCCTTCCGGTTCGGCGGAGCCGCTCGACTACGTCGATCGTCTGCCTCCCGATCGAGCCGGTCGAGCCGAGGATGGCGATCCGGGCCTCCTTTTTCATCAGCTCGCGGGAGATGGGACGAGCGAGGCGAAGAGTTGCTCCAGCTCCTCGCCGGCGAGGACCTCCCGTTCGAGGAGCTCGTGGGCGAGGCGATCGAGGATCGAGCGATGCTTCTTTAAGATGTGCTTTGCCCGCTCGTAGGAGCGGGTGATGAGCGAGCGGATCTCCTCATCGACGAGGGAGGAGAGCTCCTCCGAGTGTTCGTTGCTCTTCACGATCTCCTCGCCGAGGAAGACATCGACCCGCTCGCGCGCCAGGCTGATCGGGCCGAGCTTGGCGCTCATCCCGTACTCCACGACCATCCGCTTGGCGAGGGCGGTTGCCTTCTTCAGGTCGTCGTACGCCCCGGTCGTCAGCTCGTTGAACACGATCTCCTCCGCCGCCCTCCCGCCGAACAGGGTGACGAGCGTGTCCGCCAGCTCCTCCTCGGAGACGATGTACTTGTCCTCGAGCGGAAGCTGTAGCGTGAACCCGAGCGATCCGTCTCCGCGGGGGATGATCGAGATCCTGTGGACCGGGTCGGTGTGGGGGAGGAGCTGGCCGAGGAGGGCGTGCCCCGACTCATGATAGGCGATCCGCTCGCGCACCTCCGGGCCGATGATTATCCCCTTCCGCCTGATGCCGGCGATCACCCGATCTATCGACTCCTCGAAGTCGCTCATATCGATCCTCTCCTTGTCGTTTCGTGCGGCGAGGAGGGCGGCCTCATTGCACAGGTTACGAAGATCGGCGCCGACGAATCCGGGGGTCCGGCGGGCGAGGATAGACGCGTCGACGTCCGGACCGACGATCTTATTCCTCAGGTGGAGATTCAGGATCTCCTCGCGCCCCTTTATATCCGGCCGAGGGACGGAGATCCGCCGATCGAACCTCCCCGGCCGGAGGAGGGCCGGGTCGAGGACATCGGGCCGGTTTGTCGCCGCGAGAATGATGATCCCTTTGTTCGGCTGGAAGCCGTCCATCTCGGCGAGGAGCTGGTTCAGCGTCTGCTCGCGCTCGTCGTGCCCTCCGCCGAGGCCGGCACCCCGTTTCCGGCCGACAGCGTCGATCTCATCGATGAATATGATGCACGGGGCGGAGGCTTTTGCCTTTTGGAACATGTCACGGACACGGGCGGCTCCGACACCGACGAACATCTCGACGAAGTCCGACCCGCTGATCGAGAAGAATGGGACGTTCGCCTCCCCGGCGATCGCCTTCGCCAGGAGGGTCTTCCCTGTCCCCGGAGCTCCGATGAGGAGGACCCCCTTCGGCACCTCCGCCCCCAGGCGGGCAAACCGCTTCTGGTCCTTCAGGTAATCGACTATCTCCTCGACCTCCTCCTTCACCTCGTCGATCCCAGCGACATCGGCGAACGTCACCTGCGTCGAGTCGGGCCGGATCAGCTTCGCCTTCGACTGGCCGAACGAGAGCGCCCCCCCTCCCGCCTGTGTCCGGCGCATGATGTAGATCCAGACGACGATCAGAAGGAGTATCGGAAGGAGATAGATGAGGAGCGGCATCAGGAGGCCGCCGTTCGACGGCGGCTCGTAGATGATGTCGGGGACGTTCGCATCGAGGAATTGGCCGTACAGGGATTGATCCTGAGGGAGACGGGCGGTCAGTTTCTTTCCGGCGGTCGTCAGGGCATGGGCGACATCGTCCTTGATCGTGACGCTGGCGATCTCCCCCTTCTCGACCAGCGCCCTAAACGCGCTGTAGCTTATCTCGTTCTCGTCTCCGGTTCGGCCGAACCAGGACTGGAGGAGGATCAATGCCAGGATGACGGAGATCGTGATGAACGCGATGTTCCGCATATTCCTGTTTCTCAGATCCTTACTCGGCCCTTCTTGCATTGGAGACTCCTTCAAACCTCGCTCCGATTGTAGCACCATGGTTGAGAAGCGTCAAACGCAGTTCAGAACGATATTTAAAGGGCTTTTCCTCACCCTCGTCGTTTCCAGAGGCGTAGCTGCGGGAATGACCTCTCCTCCCCCTTCAACAGCCGAGCGATGTTCTTGCGGTGAGTGTAGGTGATGAACAGGGCGAGCGCGAGGGTTAGGGCGAAGAGGAGCGGTGGATACGAAGCTCGGGCGAAGGAGGAGAGGAGGATGGCAGAGATCGGTAGTGCCCAGGCGGCGAGGATCGAGCCGAGGGAGACGATCCCGGACGCCAGGATGGCTGCGGCGAAGACGCCGACGGCGAAGCCGACCGGGATCGGTGCGACGACGGCGAGCATCCCTGCTGCGGTCGCTACCCCTTTTCCTCCCCGAAATTTGGTGTAGATCGGAAAGACGTGTCCGACGACGGCCGCCATCCCGCAGATGATTGCAAGGGTCCTTGTGTCGAGGGGGGATCCCCCGAGTGGAATGTAAGGGATGACCCCCGCTGCGAGCGCCCCCTTCCCAGCGTCGAGGATCAAAACGGACAGCCCGGCCTTCCAGCCGAGGACGCGCCATGCGTTCGTCGCGCCGGCGTTTCCGCTTCCGTGTTTCCGCACATCGGTCCGCCAAATGAGACGGCCGAGTACGACCGCGCTCGGGAACGCCCCGATCAGATAAGCGAGGATGATGTAGGCGGCTATGCTCATCCTTTACTCACACCCTCTTTTTTTTTCGTTGCCGCGCTGGATCGGTTCGGTGCTCATGCAAGGAGATATTACGCTCGGCTTTCCGCTCGGCAAAAAAAAGAGCGGGCCCGATCGTTTCGAGCCCGCCTTGCTTGGCTGTTCCCTATTGAAGGACGGTGATCGGGACGAGGACGACCCGTCCGGGGCCGTATACGACCCAAATCAGGTAGTCGCCCGGCGCGAACCCCGAGGTATCGATCGCCAGCCAGTAGAAGTCGTTCGCGTACCGCCCAGCGAACGAGTAGTACGACTCATCCTCCGGTGCGATCGCGCCACCGCCACCGGCGGCTTCCACAGAACTCGGCCTGGTCACCCTGATCCACGGCCAGCCGTAGACGCGGCGCTCATCGGGCGTCAGATCGAGAGCGACCTCGAGGCGGGCGCCAGCGATCGTCTTCGTCGGTTCCAGTTTCGCGAACAGGGTGAGCTCGTCGAGGGACGGCGAGTTGATCGTCTCCGCCGTTGCGACGAGCGGCTGCGAGCGCTCATCCTCGCCGTGTGTGACGATCCCGATGTTGGTATGCCAGTTCCACGGCTCGTCCGGCCCCAATGGGTTCGTACGCTCCATCGTCGCGTGCACCGTTTGGTCGCCGGCCGGCCATCCGTCCTGAATCGGTTGGAACGCGTTCGCCGTATCGACGACCTGTCCGTCGGCGTCCAGAAGCTCAATTATGGCACCCTCGTCTGGAAGCTCCATCCGATACGGCTCGGTCGTATCGTAGACGATGTCCGCCTTGATGTCCTCGACCGTATCGTCGCTTATCCGCTCGAGGAGGAGGTAGCTTCCATCGTCCTCCGGCAGGTTTGCCACGACCTCCCAAGAGATGTCGTCGATCTCCCGCTTCTTGAACTGCGCTGGTGGCGCTTGTTCGGTATCGGCGAGCTCGCACGCCGACGTGCCAGAGCCGGTGAGGAGTCCGGAGAGTGGGACGACCTTCCACTGGTAGTCCTCGACGGTGACTGGCCGCTTACGCCGCCAGCGGAGGACCCACCCGGTCAGGTCGACCGGTGCGGTTCCAATGTTCCGAAGCTCGATCCACTCGTCGTTCGGATCGGCGGCCGTACCTGCCCATGCGACCTCGTTGATGATCACCTTCCCGGTGCACTCGTCGAGGGCACCACCCCCACCGCCGGGAGGGGTTTGGACCACGATATCGACCTGATCCCGGTCGTTCCCGGGATTAGGATCGGGCTGATCCGAGCCGGAGACTGAAGCGACGTTTGTCAGTGTGAGGCCACCGGTCCCCACATCCGGTTGGGCTGTGATGTTGAGCGATGTCGACGTGCCAGCGGTGAGAGTTCCGATCGTCCAAGTCCCTGTTGCGCTGTTGTAGGAGCCGGCGCCGTTATCCCCGACATACGTAAGCCCGGTGGGGAGGAGATCGGAGATCGTCACCCCGGTCGCCGTGTCCGGGCCATCGTTGGAGACGGTGATCGTGTAGATGATCAGATCGCCCTCGTTCGGTGTAGGGTTGCTGACGGTCTTCGCCACGGACAGGTCCGCTGACGATGGAGTGCCGACGGTCACCTCGGCCTGGTCCCGATCGTTTGTGGGATCCGGATCGTTCAAGTCGGAGCCGGTGATCTCGGCGAGGTTGACGATCGTAGAGTCGCGTGTCCCTTCGGCCACGGTTGCGGTGATGTTAAGGGTGGCCGACTCGCCGACGGCGAGGGATCCGATCGTCCATTCGTCTGTCACTGGGCTGTACGTCCCGAAGCCGTCATCGGCCACGTAGTCGAGGCCGAATGGGAGGGAATCGGTCACGACGACTCCTGTTGCAGCGTCCGGACCGTTGTTGACGACCGTTATCGTGAATACGACCGCTTCCCCCTCGATCGGAGTCGGGTTGTTCACGGATTTGCTGATAGCGAGGTCGGCGAGGGGGGAGGCGACGATCACGGAGGCTGAATCGTCGTCGTCCTCGTGGGTAGTCGCCGCGTTTGCCGGGACCGAATCGATGTCTGCCTGATCGGCCGCAGCAACTTCAGCGGGATTTTCATAGTTTCCACTTTCTTTAACCGTAGCGGTAATCTCGAGCGTCGCACTAGCTCCAGGAAGGAGGGTACCGACCGTCCATACGCCGGT
>CAZGRE010000022.1:0-17392 GCA_964528085.1 uncultured Thermotogae bacterium
ATTCGGTCATCCCTCCATCCTTTATGGTAGAGGGTCGGTTTCCCCGCTGCAAGCCTCCATCGCTCCTAGCTCGATCCCGTGCCGGTCGAGACGAAGTAGATCAGGCCGAGGAGCGCAGCGACTCCGATAAGGCCGAGCCACCACGGGAGCTCTGAGCTTGTTTCAGGGGGAGGAAGGATAGGGTGGATCGTGTTCCAGATCGGGGTTTCATCGGACGGGGAGGGGTTTGTGATCGTACACGACGCGCAGCCCTCTTCAGCGGTTGAACCTATCGAGATGACATTCGGCATCTTCAGGTAACGATCCCCGAGCCAGACCCGCGGTGCGGGATGGAGCGGGTTTCCGTTCAGCGCGATCGCCCGGATCGATGAGATCGGGATCAGAAGGTCCCCTCCGTCCGTTCCCTTCAGCCTTATCTCCTCGTCGATCCCGGAGAAGGCCGAGAACGGCCCGATCATGGTCTGATCCTCCGCCTCGATCACGATCCGGGGGAAATCGACCGTTATCTGGAGGATCGATGAAGCAGGGACGTCGAACTGCGTCGCCGGTCCGATGAGAACGGCGCTACCCGGGTCGATAAGCCGGATCTTCCCCCCGATCCCGGATATCGACCCCTCAGCGACCGATCCGGTGTTCGTCAGGATGCGGGCTGGGATAGCCGAAGCCATAGGTGAAATCATAAGAAGGGAAAGTAGAATGATAAGGTACGTACTCCGACCCGCTCTCTGGTCCATCCTCCTTACCTCCGGAGGCGAGGTATCGCCCGAAGCACAATAGCGTTAAGGTCGTGCATCTGTCAAGCGGGACGGTTTCCCCGGTCTGTGATCTTCCCCTCACCCCGACCCTCTCCCCAAGGGAGAGGGAGTGTATTCCTATTCAAAGGGGAAGGGGGTGTCACACAGGAGGGTGAAAGGCCATCGGGGTGTGCGGTTCATCACGGACAGGTGTCTTTCTCTAATCGGACGCGATGGTGTTCCTTCACCTCCCTGAAATCCTATCCTTGACGTACGCCGACGTTGCAGCGTAGTCTGACTGATAAAACGATGACCTTAGGGGGTGATCCACCAGGTGGAACGTCCGGAGACCGCAGCTCAGCGGTCTGGATGTGGCCGACGCGGGGTGAGAGAAAAGCGGCGGATGAACGTCCGGCTCGTTCAGATCCGGCTTGACATGGGTCATCATCGTGTGCTAAGATCCTCAGAACTTGGCGAAGATGGGGTGGGTTCTATATCCTTTGGTGATTGAGAGAAGGGAGCAAGCGCTCGAAGCGTTTGCCGTGGAAGGTGGAAGTAAGATTTGGGTTTTGATGAGGGAGGTGGTACGATCTTTAAAGCCGTGTATGTCCCTATGCGTGCGAAAGGAGTTAAGCGGGGGTTGACCCCGATGAAAAAGATGCAGGCACAAGCGAAATCTTTGACTCGCAAAGGAGGTACGACGTTGAAAAAGAGACTAGTGGTCTTGGGTGTCGTGGCGATATTTGTCATGGCGCTCTTCGCCCTGTCTGCCGTGGCGTCGGAGGCGCAGCTTTACTTCTCGTCCGACAGCAACGGCCAGAGCCGGGTGACGAACATCCAAGAGGGTGATGAGGTGTGGATCGTCGTGATCGACAACGACAAGAACATCGATTGCGACGTCCGCGACAAGTTCTGGGCGGATGTGAAGATCATGGACCCGAAGACCGGCGCGTACATCATCTGGGATTCGGGCGGCTACAAAGGCGTGAACGTCCATGATAATGACAAAAACGCCCTAAATTATGACTACTTTGAGGAGACGGGTGCTGATACCGGGGTCTTCGTCTCCATTCGACAGTTCCAGATCGGAACGCGTGAGAAGTACGCGACCGGGAATCACACGCTCGGTAAGTACGTGTACTTCACCCACGTCGTCGACGATGACGCGAAGGACTTCCAGTGGGGTGACTTCATCTATGATAGCCCTCCTGCGAACAACAACGCTGCCGGCGACGATCGGGGGTACTTCCAGTACGATGGTAGCAAGTGGGTGTTCAAAGACTTCGCGACCAACGTCCTAACGTGCATGAAGCAATCGCCGACGGCGCTGCCGCACTGCGACGAGCTGGATGAGGGAAGCTACCTTATCGGCCGATTCGAGAACATGGACACCCTTGTTGGGATGTACCAAGATCCGAAGGATGATAAGGATATCGCCGTCGGGATGATGAAGATCATCGACACCGAGGCGACGATCTCCTGGGATCAGGAGATCTACAAGGACGAGAACGGTGCGGCGAAGGTGATAATCGTCGATCCGGACGAGAACCTGAACTGCAACAAGGTCGAATACGTCCCGTTCTTCGTGCTTGTCAACCCGGGTTCCTGGAACCAGACCGCTAGCGCCACTGTCAACAGCTTCTGCGCGTTGAAGTGGAAGGGCGGACTTGACAAAACTGGGGCGGCGAAGGATCAGATTCGCTGGTTCAACATCTACGAAGATCGCTACATCTGGTATCCGTCTCAGTCGGATAGCGCCACGCTTTACAAGACGCTGTTTGACGTGAAGGATAACGTAACGAAGGTTGTCTTCTTCGCCAAGGAGACCGGCGTCAGCACGGGGGTGTTCGAGTACAACTTCAACTCGATCCGAGCTGATCTCGGGTTCAACTCCCTGAACGTGCACGACGTCCTCGTCGCATACTACCTCGACCCGAACGACTTTGACGACTTCAAGCTCGCCACGGCGTACATCGAGGAGCACCAGCATTCGATCACCTCGTTCACCGATTCGGCGCGGACGGACAAGGAGGTCTATTGGATCGGCCGCGACCCGGTCTACGTCCAGGTGATCGATGCGAACGCGAACGTCGATCCGTGTTGCCCTGAGCAGGTAGTGGTTCACATCTGCGATCCGCACGGTGAGGACGATGCTGAATGGATCGTCCTTGACGAGACGAGCTCGAACTCGCCTGTCTTCTTCTCGAACGCGGGCATGAGGCTTCTCCCCGTTTGGGATGCACTCGGCGTCGGGCTTGCGGGGATGAACGGCGGCTACCAGCTCCGGCTGGATAACTGGCAGCTTGAGGTGTTCAACGAGGATGATGTGTATGCGCGTTACAACGATGTGTACTACACGCAGGCCTCGATGAACGGACTCGGCGACCAGAGTATGGCTACCGCGTTCCCGCCGCAGATCAGGCAGGTGCGGGTCTTCAACGACGTCTCGTTCGATACGATGTCGATCGCTGACACGCAGGTCTACAACGGCTCTAGCACGCAGATGTACTTCCTCGACCGTCAGGGGAACCGCGTCAGCGGGTACGTGAACTCCGATTGTGTATTCATCGAGGTGATCGACCCTGACCAGGATGAGGATCAGTACCGCCGCGAGCGGATCGATGGGTTCTGGGACGGCGGTCAAAACGTCCCGTTCGGTCCGGTGGCGACTGAAGAGTTCAAGTGTGGAAACGAGCCGTACGACGAGCATCGCTGTGTGAATGACCTTCTCGGTCGGGTTAACATCTTCAACGACAACCCGGCCACCAGTCTGCCGCACTACTACGATGCTCAACACCAGGTTGCGCATGCCGGTTGGGCGAAGGTCTACGTCCTCAACCCGCGCAGCGGGCACTGGGCGGCGGTCGACCTGCTCGAGACGGGTGTGGCCACTGGCGACTTCGTCAGCGTGATCTGCATCGACCTGACGAGCGTCTACTCTGAGTGCACCCCGACGCTCGACGTCCTCCCTGGCGACACGATCATCGCTGTGTACCAGGATCCGAGCAACCACAGTGACTCGGCGTGGATCTCGATCAAGGTCGGGATCGGCGGTGGGGCTACGCCTCCGAGCCAGCAGTCGACGACGATGTTTGTCGATGCTGAGGGCAACGAGGTAACGAGCTACACGGACGCCGATCTTGTGTACGTGAAGGTGATCGATCCTTCGCACGCCGGGGCTGTGCTGCTGGCGAACGCGGTTGAGATCGGTGGTGTGAGCTACGATCTGACGCCGCTTGCCGGTGCAACGGATGAGTTCATCACGGATGGGCTTGACCTTGGGCTTGCGGCGGGCGACACGATCACGGCTACGTACACGGACCCGACCGACCCGACGGACACGAGCAGTGACACGATAACGATCATCGCGAGTGCGCTTGACGTGGAGCGGTTCTACGCAGGGCCGAGCCCGTTCAGCGACACGACGACGTTCGGATATATCGGAAGCGGTATCGCGTCTGACATGTCGGTTGAGGTACGCGACGCGTCTGGTCATGTGGTATGGAGCCAGGAGCTGGCGAACGTAACTGAGATCGTCTGGGATGGTACGGACGAGACCGGCGCGCTGCTGGCGAACGGCCCGTACATGTACATGATCACAGCGACGGATGGGACGAACACCTTCACCGGCGACGGCTGGGTGTTCATCGATCGATAAACGCGAACGGGGGGAGCCGGGGCCTTCGGGCCCCGGCGGCCCTCGGACTTAGACCCGATAGAAGGGGGTAAGAACGACGATGAAAAGAGTGATGGTCGTAAGTCTAGCGCTCATCATGGTCCTGTCCGCGGTCGTGTTGGCCGATGGGATTGGGGCGTTCAGCGCGTTTAAGAGCGGTATTGGCGCGCGTGCTCTGGCCATGGGTGGGGCGTTTGTGGCTGTGGCTGATGATGCTACGGCTGTATGTTGGAACCCGGCGGGGTTGGCGCAGCTCAGTGACACGCGGCTTGCCGGGATGTCTACCGACCTGTTCGGGAAGGGGCTGACGCACCAGTACATCGGTGCTGTTACGACGTTTGCTAACCTTGGGGTTGGGCTGGCGTGGGAGCGTGCGTCTGTCAGCGGGCAGGTAGTCGACGGTGAAGGCGGGCTTGGCGAGGCGTTCACGTGGACGGAGCAGGCGATCATCGGATCGTTGGCTACGAACGTGATGGACGTAGCGATGGCCGGGGCGAACGTGAAGTACTACCTGGCCGACAACGGGATCGACGACTCGGCAAGCGGGTTTGGGTTCGACCTTGGGCTGCTCGTGAGCCTGGGCGACATGTTCGTCCTCGGTGTGAACGCGACGGACCTTGCCGGAAGCACGATTGCGTGGGACGGCGGAGCGACCGACGTCATCAGCGGTCTGTACAAGGCTGGGATGGCGATGAAGCTTGCCGACGACAAGCTGATCCTTGCCGCTGACGTTGACTTTGACGGTAGCGCGCTCGGTGACACGCACGTTGGCGTTGAGTTCAAGGTGATCAACGAGCTGGCGCTGCGTGGCGGGGTTGTGCTGACGGACAACTTCCAGAGCTACTACTTCACGGTCGGTGCTGGTATCAACGTAGCCGGTCTGTACGTTGACGCTGCGTACGTGATCGACGAGCCTGTTGGCAACACGCTTGTGTTGTCGGCCGAGTTTTCGCTCGGCGGGCTGCTCGGTGGCGGCCAGGAAGAGGCGCCTGCCCCTGCGCCAGTGGGGACTGAGTAAGTCGAGTTAACGGATTTCCGCTTGTGACCGGGCGGGGGTTGAACCCCTCGCCCGGTTTTCTTTTTCCTTCACCCCGCCTTCTCCCTCAGGGAGAGGGTTAGGGTGAGGAAGACAGAACCGGTGTCTCCTCAGCGAAGGACAGCCGTCGTTTGTTAGAGTATCCGATACGTATTGACTGATCCCCCCATTTGAGGCTACCTTATTTGCTGGAGGTCTGTAATTATAGTGGGAGCGATCGAAGGAGGCCCAAGGTGAAACGTGGAGCGAAACGGGTGTCGAGTTTTCGATTTGTAGCCGTCTTTCTTATATTGGCCATCGGGCTTTTGCTGGGGGCGGCGAAGTGCACGCTGTTCAACGATCCGCCGCAGGCGGCGTTCACGATCGGGCCGAGCACGGCCGGCCAGGCTCCGTTCGAGGTGACCTTGAGCGCTGCCCTTTCATCCGATCCGGACGGGGACATCGAGACTTATGCTTGGGACTTCGGAGACGGTACCTCGGGCGCCGGGCTTTCCGTCTCTCATACCTATACGGAGGCGGGGACGTACACGATCACGCTTGTCGTGACCGACTCCGCCGGTCAGACCGACAGGACCTCGAAGACGGTCTACGTGACACCCCCTGAGCCGCCCGGTCCGACGGCGAGCTTCACCGCAACGCCGGGTTCCGGGACCTCCCCTCTGTCCGTCAGATTCGATGCCTCTGCCTCCACGTACACCTCCTATCCGCTCACCTATACATGGGACTTCGGTGACGGCGGAAGTGGAAGCGGCGTGATAGTGAGCCATCTCTACATCGGAGCGGGGACGTACACGGTCACGCTGATCGTGAGAGGGCCGGACGGCAAAGAAGGTACGGCGACCGGGACGGTCACAGTAAGTGCACCTGGAGAGACGACACCCGCCAACAACCCGAGTGCGCGGTTCGACATAGTCGGAAGCAGCGTCGGTGTCGCCCCCTTCCAGGCGGAGTTCGATCCGTCTGACTCCGAGGCAGCGGCGGGGCGGGTTCTTGCGCTCTTCGTCTGGACGTTCGGGGACGGCTCTTCAGCCTCTGACGTGAACGCCGCGAACAAGACGCATGTCTATCTGACAGACGAGTCGCAAGAGGTCTTCTCTGTGATGCTTGCCGTCTATGACAATGAGAACGACTCCGACTCGATCACCAAGACGGTCAAGGCGTACAACCACCAACCCGTCGCTGGCTTCGAGATCGGCAACCCCCCGGGCGGTGACGGCGGAGCAGGACTCGTCCAGTATGTTGACCCGGCCGAGCCGGCCAACGACTATGACGAGGACGATCCCGATCACCAGGATGAGTGGGTTCCCGACGACGTCGTCTACGGAAACCTCGGCGATCTGCAGACCGTTTCGGTCGTAATCCGCTCGATGAAGATCCCGGATGATGATTGGTTCAAACTAGACGGGACCAAGGATCAGGACGAACTCAAGCTGGCTGACGGTACACCTGCGACCTCATCAGCTACACCCGACAAGCCAACCGACTACGCCGACCACAATTTTTCCTACGATCCGGAAGGACAGAAGTGGACAGGTGACAACTGGCCGGACTGGTTCCCGAATCAGGGATGGGGGATCCGGTATCTCGACGTCACCTGGGGCGACGGGACGGGTATTGAACGGTTTGACTACAACGCCGCTGGGGACACCGTCATGTACCACGTCTACAACTTCACCGGGGACGCGGATGACTTCACGATCACCGTCACTGCGGTCGACTGGCTCGGTGCGGAATCGGAGCCGTTCTCACGGACGGTGTTCCTGAAGAAGGGAGCGGAGGAGAATCTGAGCGAAATCTGAGTCGGGGCGGGGCCTACGAGCGCCTTTAAGTGTTGTTGCTGTGGCCGGGGCTCAGCAGACAGGGTGGAGCCGTGAAGGAGAACGATGAAGCGGGAAAGCTGGCGTGTGCTTCGATGGCCGGTCGGTCTCGTGACCTTGTTCCTCCTCCTCGCCGGCTGCGCCCTGTTCAACCACTCTCCGGTTGCGCAGATTACCGTTGCTGAAGGCTTTCCTCTTGCCGGTGAATCGCCGTTAACCGTCAGGTTCGATGCTTCGGGATCGAAAGACCCCGATGGCGATGTACTCTCTTACGCATGGGACTTCGGCGATGGCGATACCGGTACCGGTGAAACCATCGAGCATACGTTCGAAGCAGCGGACGAAACGACCATCTACACCGTAACCCTCACCGTCACCGATGGCCGGGGAGGACGCTCGGTGACCTCACAGAGCATCGAAGTCATCCCCGGAGAGGGTGCAGAAGGCGAAGGGACCGGGTTTCCCGTAGCCCGGTTGATGGCAGATCGGATCATCGGCGTCTCTCCCCTTACCGTCTCCCTCGACGGGACGGAATCGACCGGCGGGAGGGGGAACATCACCGAGTACGACTGGGACTTCGGTGATGGGGAGAAGGGGATCGGCAGGGAGATAAGCCACACGTTCACCCCCGATCAGACCGGAAGGTTCACCGTCACCCTGTTCGTATGGAACAGCGAAGGGGATGTCGGCACCGACCAGGTGGAGATCACGGTGATCGTCCCCGATCCCAACCCAGGGGACGAGGAGCCGGTCGCTGAGGTGGAGGTAGTCGAACTGGTTCAGACGTATGAGTCGACGGCCATGCCGACGATACCCTCTCTATTCGAAGCGACCTTTAGCCCTTCCGGCTCGTACGCCGACGCCGGGCATGCGATCGAGTACTACGCCTGGGACTTCGGCGACGGAGATCTCCTCGTCGAGACATCGAACACGGACGTCACCCACGTCTACGAGCTTCGCACCCCGACCCACACCTACGTCGCAAGGCTGACCGTCTACGACGATCAGGGCCTTGAGGGGTCGAGCGTCGTCAACGTCACTCTGACGGACGAGGACTGATCACCCGCAGGTATCGCAACCCGCGACGTAGATCGTCCTGCTCGTCGAGCTGCTTCCGCCGTCTTCGTCGACCACGGTGAGGGTGACGACCGGTCTCCAGCCGCTCCCGTGCGCCGAGGTGTAGGAGTGCTCGACGATCATTCCCTCCCCGCTCGTCCCGTCCCCGAACGACCAGATGTACTGAACTATCTCCCCGTCAGGGTCGTAGGAGTCAGAACCGTCGAAACGGACTGGTTGGTTCACGCCGACCCAATACTTGCTGACTTCAAAAGACGCCACCGGAAGCCGGTTCAACGCCTCGACCGTCTTCGTCCGTAAGCCGGTCTTCCCGGCCGAGTCGGTGACGGTGAGGGTGACGGCGTAGACCCCCTTCTCGGTGAACGTGTGCTCGACCACGACCCCGCTCGCTGTACCACCGTCGTCGAAGTCCCATTCGTATGAGATGATCGCCCCGTTCGGGCTGTGCGAGCCGCTCGCATCGAACGTCACATCGAGCGGGGGATAGTCGAACCGCGGGCTCGCCGTGAAATCGGCGATCGGGAGCCTCCCTCCGATGCAGCCGGAGAGAAGGATCAGGATGGATAACACCGGAACGAGTGAAGCCACCTTATTCAGCCCTCTTCTTCTGTTATCCATCGTTCTCCTCCTCCTTTTCACCCTCAGCCTCCCCTTCCTTCTCCACCGCCTTTCGGAACTCATCGAGCCGGGCGGCGACGCGGCCGAAGACGCTGTTCTTCGGGTATGTCCCGTCCTTCCTCTTCTTTCCTGCCGGTACGCCGGTCAGGATCTCGATCCCCTCCTCGACGGTCGAGATCGGGTAGATGTGGAACTTCCCCGCGGCGACGGCGTCGACGACCTCCTGGGAGAGCATCAGGTTCTCCACGTTCGCCTCCGGGATCAGGACCCCCTGATCGCCGGTCAGCCCCTTCTCCCGGCAGACGCGGAAGAACCCCTCGATCTTCTCGTTCACCCCGCCGATCGGCTGGATCTGGCCCTTCTGGTTGACCGAACCGGTGACGGCTATCCCCTGCTTTATCGGAAGGTCGGCGAGGGCGGAGAGGATCGCATAGAGCTCGGTGCTCGACGCGCTGTCCCCGTCGATCATCGAGTAGCTCTGCTCGAACGCAAGGCTCGCCGAGAACGAGAGCGGCTTCTCGCTTGCGAACCGCTCGCCGAGGAACCCCTTCAGGATCATTATCCCCTTGGTGTGGGTCTTCCCGCCGAGCTTCGCCTCGCGCTCGATGTCGACGATCCCCGCTTTCCCGGCGTGTACGCTCGCCGTGATCCTCGATGGCTTCCCGAACGCGTAATCCCCCATCTGGAGTACGGCGAGCCCGTTCACCTGACCGGGTTTCTCCCCTTCGGTGTCGACGAAGATGAACCCGCGCGCGATCATCTCACGGATCTTCTCATCGATCCGATCGTGCCGATAGTCGCGCTTCTCGAGTGCCCGCTTCACGTGCTCGGCGCTGACCGCGCTCGCCCCATCGGTCTTTGCCCAGTAGGAGGCCTCCTTGACGATCGAGACGAGGTTCCCGAACTGGCAGGAGAGCTTCTTCCGATCCCCGGCGAGCTCGACCGAGTACTCGACCAGCTCGGCGACGCCGGTCGGGTCGAACGGGAGGATCCCCGGGTCCTGCGCGTGGCAGGCGCTGACGAACCGGGCGAGGTCGGCCACCCTCTCCTCCGTCCGTTCCATCTCGGTTCCGAAGTCGGCCTTGACGTTGAACAGCTTGGAGAAGTCCTCGTCGTAGTAGTGGAGGAGCTCGTAGATCTCGGGGCTGCCGATGATGATCAGCTTGATCCGGAACGGGACCGGCTCCGGGCGGAGCCCCTCGGTCGTCGAGTAGCCGAGCATCTGCCATGGGTCCTCGATCCTGATCTCGCGGCGCTTGATCGCGATCTTCAGCGCCTCCCAGCTTATCCCAAGCCGGAACAGGTTGTTCGCGTCGAGTACGAGGTAGCCACCGTTCGCCCGATGGAGCGACCCCGGCTTGATCATCGTGAAGTCGGTGACCGCGACCCCCATCTGCACCCGCCGCTCGATCGTCCCGAACAGGTTCGGATAGGTGGCGTTCTGCTCGACGATCACCGGCGCCCCCTCGGTCTGGGAATTGTCGACGAGGACGTTCACCGAGTAGCGCTTGAACGGGTCCTGCTGCGGGATCGGGAACGGGAACGGGGCCTTCTTCGCTCCCGCGTTCTGGAAGTCGTCCAGGTTCTCCACGATGTCGTTTCTCACCGCATCGAGGAAGTCGAGGACCTTGGTCAGGCCCTCGTAATGGCGCTTGAGCTGCGCGAAGTGCGGCTCGATCATGAACAGGACCGCTTCCTTCGCCAATTTTTTGATCTCCGCCTCCCTCTCCTCGTCGAGCCGCGCGATCTCCTGCAGGTGCTCCTGGATCAGGGACTGCACCTCGCTCTGCCGCTCGCGGATCTCGTCGCGCTTCTCCTGGGGGAGGGCGTCGTACTCCTCCTGGCTGAGCGGCTCCCCGTTCTCGCGCAACGGGAGGGTGTTTATCCCGATCGGCGTCCGCTGGATCGCGAACCCGAGCTTCCGCGAGCGGGACTCCATCTCCTCGAGGAGGGCGGCGCGCTTCTCGCCGTAGCGCTCGTTTATCCGCTTGCTCCGCGCCTTGAACTCGTCCGATTCGAACAGCTTCGGGATCTCCCGGCGGAGCCGCTTGATATGCTGTTCGAGGTCGCTCTTCAGCCGGGGCCCCTTCCCTGCCGGGAGCTCGAGGTAGCGCGGGCTGTAGGGGTTCTCGAAGTTATGCACATAACAGAGATCGGGTGGCTTCGGCTCGGTCGCGCTCGCCCGGCCCAGGAAGTGCTCGACGGCGGAGAGCTTCCCCGTCCCCGGGCCGCCGGCGACATAGATGTTGTAGCGGTTCTTCGTGTCCTTGATCCCGAGGCCGAGCTTCAGGGCGGTGACCGCCCTCTCCTGCCCGATGATCCGATCGAGCGGCTCGAGCTGCGCCGTCGTCTCGAAGTCGAAGCCGGACGGATCGCATGTATATCGAAGGTCGCTTGCGGCAAGTTCCTTGACCATCCTCGCCTCCTTGGCCTAGGATTCTAGCGCAGATGAAGCGGTGTATTCAATCCTGGATTGGGCTCGCTTTGATCCTCTTTGCCTTGGCGATCGGCGCATCGGCCGAGGAGACGCTCGTCGAGCCGCTGATCGACCGGCCAGGATCCTGCAATTATTGTGCGGCGATACGTTCCGCGTTCGCACGGGCGGAGGGTTCGATCGACATCCTCCTCGCCGATGCCCAGCTCGAGGAGAATCCGCTCATCCCTTACCTCCTCGATGCAAGAAGCCGCGGTGTTTCGGTCCGCGTCCTCCTCGACCGAAGCGACTGGTCCTCGTCGATCACCCGGAAGAACCGCCCGACGATCGATTACCTGACATCGCATGGGATCGATGCGCGGTTCGACGACCCGAGCGTCACGACGCACGCCAAGCTCGTCATCATCGACCGGCGCGAGGTGATCCTCGGGTCGATGAACTGGAACAGATATGCCCTCACCGATCAGGAGCAGGCGGATGTCAGGGTCGCTGACCCCCGGGTCGGGGAGGCGTTCGCCGCGTATTTCGACCTTTTGTGGGAAGGGAGGTTCAAGGCCGGGCGTGTCGCGGTCGATCTCGATCTTCCGAAGGAGAGGATCCCGACGATCGTCCCCCTCCCGGATGGGGACGGGCTCACCGTCTACGCCTCGTTCCTCCTCGATCTGATCCCGCAGGCGGCAACCTCGGTTCACATCGTCCTCTACCGGATGAGCTACTACCCCGGCTACTGGGAGAGCACGACGAACAGGCTCCTCGATTCCCTCATAGACGCTGCCTCCCGCGGGTTGGACGTCCGCGTCCTTCTCGATGACTGCAGCTTCTATCCCGAATCGGCAGAGGCGAACCTCGCCGCGGCGATCTATTTAAACGTGCACGGGATCGAGGTCAGGTTCGACTCGCCGAGCGAGACGACGCACGCCAAGCTCGTCCTGATCGACGGGGAGAGCGTCGTCCTCGGCTCGACGAACTGGAACTACTACTCGATCGAGAAGAACGTCGAGGCGAACATCGCCCTCCTTCACATCCCTCCGGTCGCCTCGGTCTACGAGGCGTACTTCGAGACCCTCTGGAGGGAAGGGAGGCCGATCGGCCAGTAGGCCTAGTGATCCTCTTTCGGGTTCCCCCATTCGATCTTCCCGGTCCAGTAGTCGAACCTAAGCGGGAGGATCATCGAGCCGTCGGCCGAAAGGGAGATCGGTATCGCCCCTCCGTCCGCCCCGGTTGTAACGAGATGGACCGTCCCCGGCATCGTGAGGGAGACAGCCTCGGGCATCGTAAGCTCGATTCTGTCGTACATCCCGACGAGCTCGACCCTTCCTGTGTGCTCGATGTGGAGCCCATTCCGGGAGATGTCGACGAGGACCGCGAGGATCCCGGCAAGGAGGAGGGTGACGACGGCGAGGCTCACCCATTGGATCGTTCTGTTCATCGCTCTCCTTTCCTTGAGATCATACCCTCTGGACGATCAGGGTTCCGCCCTCGATCCGCTCGACGACGACCTCAATCCCGCTCGGGATCCGGCCGGAGAGGGAACGGGCCCTCCAGTACTCCCCGTTTATGAACACGGTCCCGTCCGGGTTGAGCTCGCGGCGGACGACCCCCTTCTTCCCGACTAGGGCCTCCTTTCCGGTCACGACCGGCTTTCTCTGGATCAAGAGCCCCTTTGATATCACGAACGCGAACAGCCCGGTCGTCACCCCCACGACGGCGATGATCGTCCCCCAGGAGAGGCCGACGGCCCGATCCGGGATGTCGAACAGGGTGAACGATCCTGCGAGGAGGGAGACGACCCCTCCCCCGGTCAGTATCCCGTTCGTCGGGGTGAACGCGTCGAGGACGATCAGGCCGATCCCGAACAGGATGAGGACGACCCCTACGACGTTCACCGGGAGGATCTGAAGCCCGAACAGGGCGAGGAGGAGGCAGACCCCGCCGGCGGCGAGGCCGAATCCTATCCCCGGATGGAAGAACTCGTAGATCAGCCCGTAGAGGCCGAGGATGAACAGGATGTAGACGAGGTTCGGATCGGCGAGGAGAGAGAGGAGCCGCTCGCGGAGGGTCGGTTTGATCGTCATCACATTCGCCCCTTCCGTACTCAGGATCCTTCCATCGGGAAGCTCGTATCCATCGAGCTTTTCAAGGAGATCATCGAGGTCCTCGGCGATTAGGTCGATCACCCCGTTTGTGAGCGCCTCCTGCGCGCTCAACGCGCTCGATTCGAGGACCGACTTCTCGGCCCATTCGACGTTCCTCCCCCGCCTCTCCGCGATCGAGCGGGCGAACGCAGCGGCGTCGTTCGCCGCCTTCTCGGTCTCGGTCGATCCCTCCTCGCCTTGCGAGCTTCCGATCAGCCCGACCGGATGGGCAGCACCGATGTTCGTCCCCGGCGCCATCGCTGCGATGTCGGCGGCGATCGTGATGAACGTTCCCGCCGATGCCGCACGCGCCCCCTTAGGGAAGACGAATACGGCGATCGGGACCGGAGAGGAGAGCTCGGCCGATACGATGTCGCGCATCGATCCCTCGAGCCCTCCCGGGGTGTCGAGCTCGATCACAATCAACGGGGCCCCGACCGACTCGCCCTCCTCGATCCCGCGCAAGAGGTAGTCGCGGCTTATCGGGTTTATCGACCCAGAGATGGTGAGACGGACGATCGGTGCCGATGACAAACCCAGCCCGAGAAAGACCACCAATACAAGTGCGATCGGTAAGAAGAGCCCTTTCCTCATCGTCTCAACTTTTAGGAGAGAGTCCAACGAGGACAGGGGGGCGAGCTGCTAAAGGTGGGGGTCGTTTCATTCCTTCCGCTCCTTCGTTTCGATTCTCTAACCCGGTCGACAGGGCGACTAGTTGATCCCCTCCGTCGATTGAGCCATCACCAGTATAGGGCGATCGCCCCCTGCGACAAGATTTAACCGGGAAGAGAGCGACAGGTTCCATATCTTGCGGGTACAATCGCAGATCGTCGTTCAGGGATCGGGATCGGAGGGCGGATGGGTATTGCAGCGATTCTTCTTACGCTCGGGGCGGCCCTCTCGTGGGCGCTCACCTCGGTTCTGATGAAGCTCGGCCTTCAGCGGATGAGCAAGGTCGGGTTCGCCGCGATCCGGCCGTGGATGGGCCTTCTGTTCATCGTTCCCTACGCCTTCCTGACGAAAGGGTTTCAGTTCGGTTCGCCCCGGCTGATCCTCGTTGCGATCGCAGGCAGCCTCATAAACGCGTTTCTGGGGACGGCCCTCTTCTACTACGCGATCTCCACCGGCCCGCTCCATCGCGCCTCGATCCTTTCGAACACGAGCCCGTTCTGGGGTGTCGTAAGCGCGGTCATCGTCCTCGGCGAGCCGCCGAGCCCTGTCTCATTCGTCGCCGCCGGGTCTGTCATCCTCGGTGCCTACCTGATGTTCGACAGGAAGGGTGACCCTGCCGATCGGCGGATCCTCCCGATCATCGCCGCCCTCGGCGCCGGAGCGCTGTGGGGGTTCGCCTCCGCCGTTCCGACGAAGTACTGCCTCGAAGGGGGAATGAGCCCGATCGCCTATCAGCTCCTCTTCGCCGGCTCGGCCGGGATCTGGTGGGGGCTCGCCGTCCTCCCCGGCCTGATCAAGCGGCGGATCACCGTCACGCGCTCCGGGGTTTCGATCGCGCTCCTCTCCGCGTTCTTCGGGTATTTCGCCGGCTGGGTCCTTTGGCTGACCGCGCTCCGTGGCGCGCCGGCGAGCCTCCTCTCCCCGATATCAGGGACGAGCGTCCTGTTCACGGTACTGATGAGCGTCCTCTTTCTCGGGGAGCGGTTGACGGTCCGGACGGCGATCGGTGGTCTGTTCGTATTCGCCGCCGTGATCCTCGTCTCCCTGTTCGGCTAGGGTATGAACCGGCCGAGACAGACCCCTCCCCCGCCCGTGCATCCACCCGGCGATCCGGTATGGACCTGGACCGTATGGGTCAGGGAGCTCGAATCTCCGGAGTCGTCGGTCACGGTGAGCCGGACCGTGTATACCCCGAGGTCGACGTAGGCGTGCGAGACCTGCGCACCGGCGATCGAGGTCCCGTCTCCGAAATCCCATGTGAACGAGACGATCGTCCCGTCCGGGTCGAACGAACCGGATCCATCGAACGACACGGTCTCTCCCGGAAGCGGGGAATCGCTTGACATCCGGAAGCTCGCGATCGGCGGGTTGTTCAGGACGTGGACCGCTACGGATGCCTCCTCCCTCTGGCCGGAGTCGTCGGTGACGGTGAGGAGGGGCTCGTAGAGGCCCGGTCTCTCATAGATATGCTCGATGAACGGGGTATCGGTCGTCTCGCTTCCTCCGTCGCCGAAGTTCCAGGAGTAGGAGACGATCCCCCGATCGTCCGTCGAACCGGAACCGTTCAGAAAGACGGTCAACGGAGCCGTCCCGGTCGAAGGAGAGGCCGATACCGCCGCGCTCGGCGGCCGATCCCCGCTGAAAAGCCCGGAGAGCGGGGCACAGCCGCAGAGCCCCGCGAGCAGGATCATCGCAAAGAGCAGCCCTGTCTTCCGCATCGTCTCCCCCTTCATCCCTCTATTCTCTCCGGCAGGCATCTCAGCCTCCGTCCGATCGGGAGGGATCTCCGGGAAATCAGGCACCTTATTTGAAGTGATGGTTGACCGGTTAGATCAAAAGAGGGCGGCGATCCCCCGGGTGAGAAGCCCGGTGATCAGGGCGATCGACGTCGTCGCTGCGAGGATGAGGCCGGTCCTTCCCCACCCGAACTCCCGCTTCAACACGGCGATCGTCGCCACGCACGGGATGTAGAAGATCGTGAATACGGCGAAGGTCATCATCTGGCCGGGTGTGAGGGCCGAGGCGACCTGTGCCGTTCCGAGCGCCTGGAAGAGCATGATCAGGGCGAGCTCCTTCCTGAAGATCCCGAATATCAGCGGTACGCCGAGTACAAGCGGGAGGCCGAGGCTCCACGTTATCGGGGAAACGGCGAGGTTCAGATAGCGGTTCAGGTGCGCGTACTCGAGGAGGCTGAGGAGGAGGCTACCCCCGATCAGGATCGGGAACGCGACGACGATGAACTCGCGGATCCTCAGCCAGACCTTCGCCCCCACCACCCGGACGGATGGGATCTTGTATGAAGGGATCTCGAGGATGAGCCCGGGGGTGACGCGCGGGAAGATTATCGTCATGATCTTCCCTGTTATCGCGATCACGAGGATGTTGATCAGATAAAGGAGGAACGCGAGGTGAGGGCCGAGGAAGTAGCCGATCAGCCCGAAGATGATCGTGGAGCGGGCGACGCACGGGACCATGATGGTGATCATCGCGGTGATGAACCGATCGCGCCTCGACTCGAGTATCCTCGTCGCCATCACCGCCGGGACGCTGCACCCGTACCCGAGGATGAACGGGATCACCGACTTTCCGTGCAGGCCGATCCGGTGCATCAGCCCGTCCGCCAGGTATCCGGCGCGGGGGAGGTAGCCGACGTCTTCGAGGACGGCGAGGCCGATCAGGAACGGGAGGAGGTAGGGGATCACGATCCCGATCGCCCCTCCCACCCCTTGTATCATCCCGGAGGCGGCGGCGAACAGGATCGATCCCTCCGGTATGGCCCGAGCGAGGAGCTCGATCGAGCGGTCGAACAAGGAGATGATCGGCCCCTCCGCGAGGGATCCGACCTTGAACACGAAAAGGAACAGGAGATAGAGGATCGCGGCCATGGCGATGATCCCGAAGGCCCGATGCATCAGTACGGCGTCGATCCTCTCGCGCAGCCCGACGGTCGGCCTCCCGACCCTCGCCACCCGTTCGAAGATCTCCATCGCCTTTGCATGGCGCTCGGCGGAGAGTACCTCCTCCCCGCTCCGTCCGCGCTCCTTCTCAAGGGAGGCGGAGATGGAAGCGGCCCTCTCCACCAGTGGTCTGTCGGCCGATTCAAGGAAGTACGGATCCCCTTCGAGGAGCTTGACCGCGACGAGCCGCCGCCGATCCTCATCTATCGATGTCAGCCGGTCCTCGAGGGAGTCTA
>CAZGRE010000022.1:17492-23274 GCA_964528085.1 uncultured Thermotogae bacterium
CGGGGGAAGGGAGGGGGCGACCCTTTTCTCGCTGCGCGGACGACAGCCGATGCCGCCTCCTTCACCCCGACCCCATGGACGGCGATCGTCGGAACGACAGGGACGCCGAGCCGCTCGGAGAGGAGGGATGCATCGATCTTCACCCCCTTCCGTTGCGCCTCGTCGTACATGTTGAGGGCGATGACCATCGGTATGCGAAGCTCGAGGAGCTGCAACGTCAGCTCGAGGCTCCGCGAGAGGATCGATGCGTCGACGACGTTCAGGATCGCGTCGATCGGCTCGCCGAGGAGGAAGTCATGCGTGACCCCCTCTGCCTCATCCGATGCTGAGAGTGCGTAGCTCCCCGGAAGGTCGATCACCTCGATGTGGGCGCCGTCGATCAACGCCTCGCTCCGCTGGTATTCGACCGTCGTCCCCGGGAGGTTCGAGGTGTGCGCCTTGTAGCCGACGAGGTGGTTGAAGATCGTGCTCTTCCCGCAGTTCGGCTGACCGACGAGGGCGATCCGAAGGGTGTTCCGCTCAGTGCGTGGCGTCTTCGCCCTCCTTTTCCCGGTGAAGCGATTCGAGCTCGGCGAGGCATTCCTTGCAGTAGCCGATCGCCTCGAACCGCGTCTGATGGACCTCGAACCCCTCGCTCTTACCGAGGCTCTGCAGCCCGGTCGGCGCCGGAATCTCGATCACCCGCCCGCAGCGGGAACATATTAGGTGAACGTGGTCCCCGCGGCGGAGCTCGTAATGACGGTGCCCCTCCCCCAGCCCGATCGAGCGGACCAACCCGAGGTCGCGGAGGAGGTGGAGGGTCCGGTAGACGGTGGCAATCCCGATGTGCGGGTTCTCCGAGCGGGCGATCCGGTAGATCTCAGCGGCGTCGAGATGCGCGTTTCCGTCGATGATCCGGAGGAGGAGCTCCCTCTCCGGGGTCAGCCGCTTCCCGGCCGCGGCGAGCCGCCTCGCTATCCCTTCCTTTGTCGATTCCGTCATCAGCGGCCTCCTAGGGGTTCGATCAGGATCCTCCGCGCCACTCCCCTGCCGAGGGCGAGGCGAGCCCCGTTGACCGTGATCAGAAGCGGCCCGCGGAAAGAACCCTGCGAGGCGAGGGAGACCGTATCACCGGGATGGATCCCGATCTGCTGCAGTCGGCGTTGGAGCCCCCTCCCGCCGGTGATGGCGACGATCCTCGCCTGCTGTCCGAACCGGAGCTGGTCTAAGGTCAAATCCCCCTCCAAAAATCGATAACGATTATCATTTTCATAATGTTACCCGCCCTCACATCACGGTGCAATGAGAAGGCGGGTCGGCTATCCTCGGCGATCGATGGAAAGGACGGATCTCATCGGACTCTATCACCGTCTTCTCGCCGCCTACGGCCCGCAGGGGTGGTGGCCGGCCGACGGACCGTTCGAGGTGATCGTCGGTGCGATCCTGACGCAGGCTACGGCGTGGGAGAACGCGGCAAGGGCGATCGAGGACCTGAAGCGGGCGGGCCTCCTCGATCGGAAACGGTTGATGAACGCCCCCATCGATCGGATCGCATCCCTCATCCGACCTGCCCTCTACTACAATCAGAAGGCGAAAAAGCTCAAGGCCTTCCTCGAATTCCTTGCTGAGCGCTACGGAGGGGACCTCGACCGCCTCCTCGCTGAGACGCTCTCCGATCTGCGGGACGGCCTCCTCTCTATCCCGGGGATCGGCCCGGAGACGGCCGACTCGATCATCCTCTACGCTGCGGGGAAGCCGAGCTTCGTCGTCGATTCTTATACAAAGAGGCTCCTCTCCCGGCTCGGGTCCATCGAACCTCGGGCCGGTTACGAAGAGATCAGGGGTCTGTTCCTCGCTGCCCTCCCACCCGATCCCGATCTCTACGGGGAGTACCACGCCCTGATCGTCCGCCACGGGAAGGAGCACTGCCGCTCCGCCCCGATCTGCGCCGATTGTCCGATCGCTTCGATCTGCCCTCATCCGAAAGCCGGCCGATGATCGATCAGCCGCTACTTACGGGGATCGGCTCCGACGTGGATCCGAGCTGGGCGACGATCACCCCTCCGATGGTGAGGAGGGTGCCGAGGGATTTCACCATCGTCACCCCGATCCCGAGGATCGTCGCCTCGGCGATCAGGGTGACGATCGGGACGAGGTTCGCCGCCACCGCGACCTGGGTCGCTGCGAGGTGGGTGAGGGCGTAGTGCATGGCGAAGAACGCCCCTGCCGAGCAGAGGACCCCGAGGAAGAGGATCTCGCCGGTCACCTTAAGGGTGAGCCCCGCTAGCCAGGAGAACCCGCTTGTTGCTGCGAGGGGACCGAATACGAAAAGGGAGAAGAAGAACTGATAAAACGTGAGCTGAAGAGGGGTTACGCGCCTTAAGACGTCCTTGACCAGGATCGTCCGGACGGCGGCGCAGAGGACGGCCCCGAGGACGAGGACGTCCCCGGCTAGGCTCGCCCCCTTCTCACCCCGGGATAGCCCGATCACGAGGACTATCCCGGCGTAGGCGATCACGACCCCGATCCCCCGCTTCAGCGTCGGCCGTTCCTTCCTTGTTGCAAACGCCATCAGGTAGACGGCGATCGGGATCGTCGCGATGATCAAGGAGACGTGGCTCGGTTGTGTCCAGGAGACCCCGTACGTTTCGAAGATGAAGTATCCGACCGGGCTGAGCGCGGCCAGCCCGGCGAGGACCGCTAGATCGCGCCCCGGAAGGCGGAGGGCGCGCCGCACCCCTGCGATCGGGAGAAGGATGATCGTGGCGATCGAGAAACGGGCGAATAGAAGCGGGAAGATCGGAATCGATGCGACGGCGTCCTTGATTGCGAGGAACGAAAACCCCCAGATTAGCATCGCCGAGACCAAGGCGCCGTACACCAAGAGAGATCCCTTCCGATTCACCGCCACCCCCAGACCAGGATTCAGTCGATTCTCCAGCCCGATCATCGATCATGCAACCGGATGAGCGATGAGAGGCCGGTTCCGTGTATCATCCAAGGTGGGAGGAAGGATGGGTATCGCCACTGGGAAGGCCCTTCGCGATCTTGAGTTCTCGAAGCTGAAGGAGATCGTCTCCTCCTACTGTTCATCCCCCCTCGGAAGAGAGGCGATCGACTCCCTCGTCCCGGTCTGCGACCGGGAGGGGATCGAGCGGGCCGCAGCCGAGGTCGAGGAAGCGATCTCTTTCCTTGAGGGAGGGAGGCGCTTCTCCCTCGGGGGTGCGGGCGACCTTGCTGTCCTGTTGGAGCGGGCGAAGGGGGGCGGATCCCTCTCCGGCGAGGATTTCCTCGCCGTCCTGCAGACGATGGAGGCGGTCCGGAGGATCCGCGGCCTCTTCCCGGCGGAGGTCTTCCCTTCCCTTTCCGGGTACGCCGGCCGGCTGACCGGAGGCGGGAAGGGGCTCGAGGAGCGGATCCGCAGCGTCATCGATGAGCGCGGCCGGGTACGCGATGACGCATCGAAGCTCCTCTCCCAGCTCATAAAGAAGAAGAGGGTCATCGAGGGGCGTCTCGAGGCGAAGCTCCGCGCGCTGATCGATCGGAGCCCCGAGCTGATAAGCGAGCCGGTGATCACCCGCCGGGGTGGGAGGCTCGTCGTCCCGATCCGCTCCGGGGCCCTCGGCGCGATGGATTTCATCGTCCACGATCGCTCCTCGACCGGTCAGACCCTGTACGCCGAGCCCTCGGCCCTCGTCGCCGAGAACAACATCCTCGCCGGGCTTGAGGGCGAGATCCGCGATGAGGTCCGAAGGATCCTTCGCGAGCTGACCGGGCTGTTCATCGCCAGCGAAGCGGCGCTCCTCCGCGATCGGGCGATCCTCGCCCATCTCGACTCCCTGTTCGCCCGCGCAGCCTACGGAGCGGCGTATCGCTGCTCGTTCCCAAGGATCGGGGAGAGGATCCTCCTCTACGACGCCCGCCATCCCCTCCTCCCTCAGGAGAGGGTCGTCCCGATTTCGATCACCCTCGGCCGGCGAGCGAGGATGATGGTGATCACCGGCCCGAACACCGGAGGAAAGACGGTGACCCTGAAGACGATCGGCCTTCTCGCGACGATGGTTCAGTCCGGGATACCGATCCCTGCGTCCCCTGACAGCGAGCTTCCGGTCTTCTCCCGGATCCGGACCGACATCGGGGATGAGCAGTCGATTCAGCAGAACCTATCGACCTTTTCAGCGCATATGAAAAACATCGTGTCGATCCTCGCCGAGGCCGATTCGGACTCCCTTGTCCTCCTCGACGAGCTCGGGGCGGGGACCGATCCCCAAGAGGGGGCAGCGCTCGGGGTGGCGATAATAGAGGCCCTCCTCGAGAAGGGAGGGTTCGTCCTCGTCTCGACCCATCTTACCCCGCTCAAGTACCTCGCGTTCCGCCATCCGAGGATAAAGACGGCGTCGATGGGGTTCGACCCCGAGACCCTCTCCCCGACGTTCTCGCTGATCGAGGGGCTCCCCGGGAAGAGCAACGCGTTCGTCATCGCCCGCAGGCTCGGCCTCCCCGATGAGCTGATCGAGCGGGCGAAAGGATTCCTCTCGACCGGGGAGGTCCGCGCCGAGGACGTGATCGAGGAGCTGCATCGCGAGAGGGAGGCCTTATCTTCCCATCGTCAGGTCGCGCGCCGCGAGGAGGAGGAGGCGCGCCGCCTCCGGGAGGAGTACGAGCGGAGGCTCGCCTCGTTCGAGGAGGAGCGCGAGGAGGCCCTGTCCGAGGGGCTCCGCCGGTTGGAGGGTTTCCTCCGCGACGGGCAGAAGAGGATCGAATCGATCCTCGCCGAGGCGAATGCGAAACCGGATCGGGATCGTCTCCGGCGTGATCTCCACGCCATCTACGATCTCCGTCGGCAGGCCGAGGAGCTTAGCAAGGAGAAGGCAGGTCCTGACCGTCCGTCACTCAAACCGGAGAACCTCGTCGAAGGGGAGGCGGTCCATGTTCGGAGCGTCGGCGCCGACGGTAGGATCGTCCATCTCGATCCTAAGGGTAGGGTCACCGTCGATCTCGACGGTATCCGCCTCGTCACTGGCCCGAACGACCTTTCGTCCCCGCGCGGCGGGGCTCGTACATCCGCTGCGAAGGGCGTCCGCCGTCCGCGGCGGCTCCCCCGGCCGGGGAGGGTCCCCCTCCAGCTGAACGTCCGTGGGATGACCGTCAGCGAGGCCCTCCGCGAGGTCGAAAGCTACCTCGATCGCCTCATCCGCGCCGACATCAGGAGCGCGAGCATCCTGCACGGGAAGGGTACCGGCGCGCTGCGCGACGCGATCCGCGCGTATCTTTCCTCCTGCTCGTTCATCCGCTCCTACGAGAGCCCCCCGCCGAACCTCGGCGGGGAGGGTGTGACCGTCTTTGAGATATCGGAAGGGAAGGACGATTGAAACCGCCCAGCCGGTCCGCTAACATCCTTTCTGAATAGCGCAACTGGGAGAGGTTCCGAGGGTGGAGATCACACGGGTTGAAGTGCGTCCGATGCGCAACGAGGGGAACCTGAAGGCGTTCTGCTCGGTTGTATTCGACGATGTCTTCATCGTTCACAGCGTCAAGGTGATCCAGGGTAAGGAGAGCCTGTTCGTCGCCATGCCGAGCCGGGAGGTGAAGGACGGGGAGTTCCGCGATACTGCCCACCCGATCGACAACAACTTCCGTTTGAAGATGGAACAGGCTATCCTTGAACGGTACAGGGAGATCGTCGGCGAGGACGGATCACGCGATGAACTCCCGACCGAGGATATAAGTTTTAGGGCGTAGCCAAGCGGTAAGGCAGCGGCCTTTGGAGCCGTGATCGGAGGTTCGAATCCTCCCGCCCTAA
>CAZGRE010000023.1:0-2549 GCA_964528085.1 uncultured Thermotogae bacterium
GCTTCGTCGAGGAGCCGCTTCTCCCCGTCGAGCGACTTTATGTTGGTTATCTCCTGAGTCACCTCGAGCGTCCCGAGGTACCCGCCGTTTTCGTCCCGCACCGGGAAGTAGCGGATGTAGACGGTCTTGCCCCCCATGTTGATCCAGAACTCCGCTGAGTCCCGCGTCCCGGCCTTGAACTCGTCCAGGATCCGGTTCACGATCGCCACGCTCTTCTCCGGGTGACAGTTCTGCACCGCCCGCCCGATGATCGCCGGGCTGCGCACGAAGATGCGGTCCTTTGCTTGGTTGAAATAACGCACGACATCGTTTTTGTCGATGAACGTGACGTCGACCGGCAGGGAGTCGAGCAGCGCGGAGAGCTCGCGGGGCGAGAGCGCCCCGGCGGCGAACCTGATCTCGCTGCCCACATCGCTGCCGTGGGTCTCCTCGATCGCCGGCGGCTCAGGAACGGTCGGTGCGAACGGTGTGTAGCCGATCGCGTCGAACTCGCTCCTGATCTTCACCCACTCGGATTCGGTGATCACCTCGAGCGCGCTCGGGAACAGGATCTTCCCCTCCTTCTGGAAGTGAGAGGAGAGAAGCTCGTACAGGCCCTTCGCCTTTACGGACAGGAGCTTCCCCGGGACGCCGTCCTCGATCATGGAGACAACCGCCCTGCGCTCGGAGCGGATCCGGTCGTGTTCCATCCACATGATCGCCGGCGGTTCGGTGATCCCGTGCTTCTCCAGATAGGGGAACAGGACGTTCTCCTCGCGCTGATAATGGGATTCTGTATCCGCGAGCCTCTCCCCGAGAGAGTTAAGCCCGTCCCCGGCATCCCCCGCCTGGGCGATCTTCCAGATCCGCTCCGCCGCATCGAGCATTCCCCGGTGCTCCTCGAGGAGGATGCGGACCGGGTGCCAGTCCGGAACGTCCGGACCGCCTTCGAGCGACTCCCGGAACAGGGCCATGTGCACGTCGCACAGCCGCTCGAGCTCGGCGCGCGGGGTCCCCTCCTTGACGAGCTCCGCCTCGATCTGGGAGATCTCGAGCGGGGTCACGTTTTCCAATAAGCCTTTGAACTCTTCCTTGAGCGCCTCCGGCGATTCCCCGGCGTGCAGGCGGGAGAGAATCTTCTGCAGCGCGACTTTCTTTTTTGCAGATATCAGCTCGCTCATCAGCCCTCCTTGGCGGAGCTCAACTTGTCGGCCACGTCCTTCACCGTCGTCTGGCGGAGGAAGCGGATGATCTCGTCCCGGAGTGGGTCCCACACGTCGTGAAGCGGACAGTTCGGGTCCCCGTCGCAGCGGTCGATCTCGAACACGCACTCCCGAAAGTAATCCTCCCCCTCGATCACCCGCACAACGTCCGCCAGGGAGACCTCGCTTGGATCACGGGCAAAGCTGATTCCTCCGTTCTTCCCCCGCGCCGACCTGAGGATCCCGGCACGTACGAGCGGCGGGATCAGCTTGGCGAGGAAGTGCGGCGGAATCCCTCGACTCCCCGCGATGTACCGCACAGGGACCGGCCCGGCGCGGGAGGCGAGCTCGACCAGGGCGATCACCGCGTACTTTGTCGTCAGCGAGTAGAGCACCATTCCTCCAGATAAAACGATCTTTTTATCTCTTTATTGTATCGACGTTTCTACCCTTGTCAAAGGGCAGGCCGGTGGAATCCGAAGCTTACCTCAAGCTTGTTGTTTCTCGAAGAAGTCCTTCCCCACCCCGCAATCGGGGCAGACCCAATCGTCGGGCAGGTCCGCGAACGGCGTGCCAGGGGAAATCCCGTTGTCCGGATCTCCCGCCGCCGGGTCGTACACGTACCCGCACACGGTGCATACCCACTTATCCATCATTTCCTCCTTTCCCGCATCGTCTTCCGGTACTCGTTGTAGGTCAAAGACTCCCCGTCCTCGTGGACCCCGGCCCTGTCGACCGTCGCCACGAACAGGGTGTGGGTTCCGAGATCGATGGTCAGCTCCGGAACGACGGTGCACTCCCAGAACGCCTTCGCGTCCGGGAGGATCGGACAGCCGTTCTCCCCCGCTTCGTACGGAAAATCGGCGAACTTGTCGGTGTCCCGCCCGGACTGGAACCCGAACCGCCGGATCGTCTCTGGGCGGTTCGGGGCGTCCCGGTCGAGGGCGTTCAGTGCGAACCTCCCCGTCGCGGCGAGCATCTCGTGGGTGAGGGATCGCTTTCCTACCCCGATCGCGATCCGCGGGGGAGAGTTCGTAACCTGCATAGCTGCGTCGAGGCACTGGCCATTCGCTCTTCCCTCAATGATCGCGGTGAGGACGTACAGCCCGTGCGTCATCTCGAACAGGGAGCGATTCAGCCCTGCCGGATCGGATGCGATCTCAAACCGGCTCACTCCGCTTCCCCTTCTCCCCCGATCGTCGGGGCGGGCTTCCGCGTCCCGAGCTCGCGGTCGACCATGATCAGGCCGTGGCCGGAGTCCCCGATCCGCTTCAGGAGATCGACGACCTTCTTGGTCGAGTCCTCCTCCTCCACCTGCTCGGACACGAACCACTGGAGCATGATCTTCGCCGCGTTGTCGTTCTCCTC
>CAZGRE010000023.1:2649-19894 GCA_964528085.1 uncultured Thermotogae bacterium
GCGACCCCCTCCCGATCCGAGATCTGGAATCCCTTGATCATCCGGAGGAACTCGTCCATGTTCCGGCCGAGCTCCTGCGGGTAGTACATGATCGCGCGGATGATCCCGTCGGGGTCGACGATGAACACCGCGCGGACCGTGTTCGTCCCCTTACCCGGATGGATCAACCCGAGCCTGTGCGCGATCGCCTCGGTCCCGGCGATGATCGGAAACTCGATCTCGACGTTTAAGTTGTCCTTGATCCAATCGATCCACTTGATGTGGGAGAAGACCTGATCGACCGAAAGGCCGATCAACTCCGCCCCCAGCTCCTTGAACTTCGCGTAGCGCTTCTGGAACGCCACGAACTCGGTGGTGCAGACCGGGGTGAAGTCGGCCGGGTGACTGAACAGCAAGAACCACTTCCCAGAGAACGCCTCCGGGAGCTTCATCGCCCCGTGCGTCGTCTGTACCTCCATCCGCGGGAACCGGTCCCCGAGCAGGGGCATTCCCGTCGCTTCCTGTACCTGTAAGGAGTTGCCTTCCATTTCAGCTACCTCCAACCTCTCTTCACCAGTTCTCCGCCAGAAGCTCGAAATGAGCACGGGGATGGGCGCACGCCGGGCATTCCTCCGGCGCCTCGGGGCCGGTGTGGATGTACCCGCAGTTGCGGCAGCGCCAGACCACGGGCTTGTCCTTCTTGAAGACAATCCCTCCCTCGACGTTCCTCAGCAGTCCCAGGTAGCGCCTCTCGTGCTGTTTCTCAGCCACGGCGATCGCCTCGAACACCGCTGCGATCTCCTCGAACCCCTCTTCTCGCGCCTCCCTGGCGAATGTCGGATACATCTCCTCCCACTCGTAGTGCTCGCCTCCGGCCGCGGCCTTCAGGTTCTCGGCGGTGGTCCCGATCACCCCGGCGGGGAAGGCGGCCTCTATCCGTACCTCACCGCCCTCCAGAAACTTGAACAGCCGCTTGGCGTGCTCCTTCTCCTGGTTCGCTGTCTCCTCGAAGATCGACTGGATCTGGACGAACCCGTCCTTCTTCGCCTGGCTGGCGAAGTAGGTGTAGCGGTTGCGCGCCTGCGATTCGCCTGCGAACGCGGTGAGCAGGTTCTTCTCGGTTTTCGTTCCCTTAAGTTCCATTCACTCCTCCTTTAAAGTCGTTGGTTTTATTTCTGACAGCCGGGACAGAAATACGTCGAGCGCCCCCCTTGCTTGATCCGCACGATTTTCTCCCCGCACCGCGGGCAGGCTTCTCCGTCCTTCCCGTAGACGGCGAGGAATCCCTGAAACCCGCCCTCTTCGCCGTCTGCGGTCCGGTAGGCGGAGAACGTCGTCCCCATATGTTCTATCGCCTCGTTCAGTACGCTTACGACCCCCTCCCGCAGCCGTTTTGCCTCGGCGAGTGAGATCCGATCAGCCGGCCGCCGCGGATCGATACCGGCCCGCCACAGGGCCTCGGACGCATAGATGTTCCCCAGCCCGGCGATCCTCTTCTGGTCCATCAGGAACGCCTTGATCGGGGAGCGGGACTTCCCGAGGAGACTGCGCAGCCTCCGGATCGTGAACCCCTCTGCGAGGGGGTCGACCCCGAGGGTGTGGGGGAACCCGTCCTCCGCGTACTCGACCGTCCCCAGCCGGCGGGGGTTGACGAACCTGAGGACCCCGTCGTCCAGGTGGAGGACGAGGCGGGAATACTTCCCCTCCCCCTCCGGGCAGATGCGCAGGAGCCTCCCCGACATCCGCAGGTGGAAGATGAGCGAGCCGCTTGGGGAGAGCCTGAAGACGATGTACTTCCCCCTGCGTTCGATGGCGGAGATCCGCTTTCCGATGATCTTCTTCTCAGGAAGCGATATCCGCGGGTCGATCACCTGGAGCTTCTCGATCCTCGCCCCGGCGATCGATTCGCGCAGTCCGCGTACGATCGTCTCCACCTCGGGGAGCTCAGGCATCGCTCTCCTCCTCGGTCTGGGAAGTTCTGCACGCCGCGCATACCCCGTATGCGTAGGTCTGTACTTCCTCGACCTTGTGGCCGTTCACTTCCTCGGGGAACGATCGAGCCGGTAGTTCGATGTCGTACACCTTGTGACAGATCCGGCAATAGAAATGGGTATGCGTCTCGTCCAGTCCGTCGTAGCGTGATGCCGTCGGGTCGATCGTCAGGCGGAGGATCGCCCGGGATTTCGTCAGGGCGTCGAGGGTGTTGTAGACGGTCGCCCGTGATATCGTCGGGAGGCGCTTCCGGATTGCGGCATAGACCTCCTCCGCTGTCGGATGGGTATCGGCGCTGTCCAGGTATTCCAACACGGCGAGCCGTTGAACCGTCGGTATCAATCCTAGCTTACGCAGCCTTGCTGATCGCTCCTCGCCTCTGTTCATGGACTAAGTATACTTTCAGATCAAATCTAAATCAAGACTCATCATAAAGTTTGCGCAGGACCGAAAACTCTATATAGTCTATAGACGTATACAATTACTGAGGGAAGGACGATCTCATGTGGACGCTGATCGCTGGGCTGTTCATGGGTTGGTCGCTCGGCGCGAACGATGCGGCGAACCTGTTCGGTCCGATGGTGGCGAGCGCGGCGCTAAGGTTCTGGACGGCGGCGAGTATCGCGGCGGTGTTCGTTCTCGTCGGGGCGCTGACCGTCGGTAGCCGCGGATTCGCCGCCTACGAGGCGATTGGGGTCCAGACCTTGCTGTCGAGCTTCCTCGCCATGGTCGCCGCCGGTCTCACCGTCACGCTGATGACGTTCTTCGGCCTCCCCGTCTCGAGCACCCAGGCGGTCGTCGGGGCGATCGTCGGCGCCGCCCTGATCGCGGGTGGCGTCTCGTTCCAGCCGCTCGTGAAGATCCTCCTCTCATGGATCCTCACCCCGCTCGGGGGGATGATCGCCGCGTTCATACCGTACAAGCTCCTCACCATGTTCCCGAGCGCGCTCCCGTCGCGGCTTGTGACGCGAAACTCGGTGATCCGGGTCGGGCTGATAGTGGTCACCTGCTACAGCGCGTATTCCCTCGGGGCGAACAACGTCGCCAACGTGACCGGCGTCTACGTCGGCGCCGGGGTCGTCTCCCCTTTTATGGCGGCCCTGATCGGGGCGCTCGCGATCGGCGGGGGGATCCTCACGTTCAGCCGGCGGGTGATCCGGACGGTCGGGAACAGGATCGTCTCCCTCGATCACCTGACGGCGCTGATCGTCGTTTTGGCGGAGGCGATAACCCTGAACGTCTACGCCCTGATCGGGGTCCCTGTCTCCGCTTCCCAGGCGGTCGTCGGGGCTGTCCTCGGGATCGGATTGGTCAAGGGTGTGAAGACGATCGACGGTCGCGTCCTCGCCCACGTCCTGTTCGGTTGGGTGGGGACCCCAACGATCGCCGGCCTGTTGTCGGCCGGGCTCGGGATGTTCGCCCGGCTGTTCGATTAATCGGCCCTCAGGCGCTCCTCGAGGACCGACTCGAGGTCATCGATTCTGACCCGCTCCTGCTTCGTCGTGTCGCGGTCGCGGAGGGTGACCGTCTCATCGGCGAGGGTCTGGCTGTCTACCGTTATGCAGAACGGCGTCCCCGACTCGTCCTGGCGGCGGTAGCGGCGGCCGATCGATCCCTTCTCGTCGTAGAAGGTGTTCCAGCACTTCTTTAACCCCCGGTAGATCGATGCGGCGACATCGGGCATCCCGTCGCGCTTGACGAGCGGGAAGACGGCGACCTTGATCGGTGCGATCCGCGGGTGGAGGCGGAGGACGACCCGCTCCTGCGGGACCCCCTTCTCGTCGGGGATCGCGTCCTCGTCGTACGCCTCGCACAGGAAGGCGAGGGCCGCCCGGTCGGCCCCGGCCGACGGCTCGATCACGTGCGGGATGAACTTCCGCTTCGTCGCCTCGTCGAAGTAGGAGAGGTCCTTCCCGCTCCCCGGGTAGCGCGGTTTCCCCTCGTCGTCGAGCTCGACGACGAGCCGGTTCCCCTCCCGGATCAGCTTCCCCTCCATGTGGCTCCGCAGGTCGAAGTCCCCCCGGTGCGACACACCTTCCAGCTCCCCGAACTCCCCCTCCGGGAGGAACGGGAACGCGTACTCGATGTCCGCTGTCCCGCACGAGTAGTGGGCCCGCTCGGCCGGCTCGTGCTCGCGCAGCCGGAGGTTGTCGCTCTTTAAACCGAGCGAGACGTACCAGTTCAGCCTTCGGTCCCGCCAGTATCCGTACCAATCCTCCGATTCCTCGGGGGAGCAGAAGAACTCGATCTCCATCTGCTCGAACTCGCGCGAGCGGAACGTGAAGTTCCGGGGGGTGATCTCGTTCCGGAACGACTTCCCGATCTGGGCGATCCCGAATGGGACCTTCACCCGGGCCGTGGAGAGGACGTTCTTGAAGTTGACGAAGATCCCCTGCGCCGTCTCCGGCCGGAGGTAGGCCTCTGCCGTCGGGTCGATGAGGGCGCCGACGTAGGTCTTGAACATCAGGTTAAACTCGCGCGGCTCGGTCAGGTCGCACTCCCCCCCTTCGCCGGCGCGTCTGCTCGGCTTTCGCGGGCAGGGGTATTCGGCGAGCTGATCGGCGCGGAAGCGCGCCTTGCACGTCCGGCAGTCGACGAATAGGTCGTAGAACATGTCGTAGTGACCGCTCACCCTCCAAACGTGTGGGTGCATGATGATCGAGGTGTCGAGGCCGACCATCGAATAGGCGGACGGGGCGCCCGGCGGGGGGAGGGTGTCGTCGTGGCCGCTCACCATGTCGCGCCACCACGCCTCCTTGATGTTCCGCTTCAGTTCGACCCCGAGCGGGCCGTAATCCCAGAACCCGCCGATCCCGCCGTAGATCTCGCTCGATTGGAAGATGAATCCCCTCCGCTTGCATAGAGCGACGATCTTCTCCATCGTCGTGTTGTCGGCCATCGTTCCCTCCGGGTGGTCTCTGTATTCCTTGTCAGGGTGAGATCCGATTATACCAGATTTTCGCGGTTTCAGGGTTGGGGGTTCCTACCGTGCCGGTGGCGTCCGCGCCCCCGCGGCCGGATGAACACGTGATCGCACTCCCGGATGGCGAGGGCCTTCCCGTGGAGGATGACGTCCAACAGCTTCGTCCTTCCGGATTGCAAGAGGCGCTGGACCGTACCGCGGGATATCCCCATCTCCTCCGCCGCTCGCTGTTGATGATGCCCTTCCATGTCGCAGAGGCGCATCGCCTCGAGCTCGTCGAGGTTGATCTCGACGAGCTCGAGCTGGGAGAGGGGGATCCCGGAGGGCTTAAACAGATCGAACCCCCCGAATTCCCGGCAATAACGCGGCTTCTTGTTGCGCGGCATCTCTCCTCCCGGCCAGTAAGTGTATGGATCCCCCGCGGCCCAGGCCAGAGGGGGCGTTGCACTTTCTGTGCATATGCTTATAATACTCGCTCGAACCATCCTTTCTCCAGGAGGTGAGATCATGGGTGGATACGGACATCGGAACATGTTCTATCTGACCGGGATGCCCGGCTGGATGAGGTTCGGCTACTCCCCGGGTTGGGGAGGGATGCCGCCCGGGGCTCAGTACCTGCAGGCGACCGGGCAGGTCGGGCAATTCGCCAACTGGCTCGGCTATCCCGGGTACCCGGCTGGGGGATGGCCCTATTACGGGGGTGCACCCCTGTCGCGGGAGCAGGAGCTCCAGGGGCTGAAGGCGCAGAAGGAGGCGCTCGAGCGGCAGCTCGAGGCGCTCGCCAAGCGGCTCGAGGAGCTGGAGAAGGGAGCGTGATCGCGATGCGCGGTGGACGATTCGGTAGAGGCTACGGAGCCGGTCGGGGGAGATGGGGGTACGGCGTATTTGGAGCCTCCCCCTGGCCGGGGAACCCCTACCCGTACTGCCGGAACTTCCCCTGGCTCCCCCGTGGCTGGTGGTGGACCGGAGCGTACGGGTACGGCCGACTCCCCTATTACGGCGGATATCGGGGCTATCCCTATCCGCCCGCTTCGTATCAGGCAGGATAGGCTTAATGAGGAGGCTATATGAGGATTATCGCAGCGACGAATAGCGGCGGGCCCGATGATGTGATCTCCCCGGTCTTCGGGAGGTGCGCGACGTTCACCGTGGTCGACGTGGAGGACGGGAAGGTCACCTCCCATGAGGTGATCCAAAACCCCTACGCCGGGGCGACGGGCGGGGCCGGGATCCAGGCGGCGCAGCTTGCGATCAGCAAGGGGGCGCAGGCGGTCCTCGCCGGTGCGTTCGGCCCGAATGCATCGAACGTCCTCTCCCAGGGAGGGGTGCAGATGGTGCAGGCGCAGGGGACGGTGAAGGATCGAGCGATCGAGCTCGCCGCCGGCCGACTGGCACCGACCGCTACCCCGACGGCGGGGGCGTTCATCGGTCGTGGTATGGGTATGGGGCGCGGCATGGGCCGAGGAATGGGCCGTGGTATGGGGATGATGCCCCCACCGCCTCCCGCTGCAGGGACCGACACGAGCGGACTTGCCGATGAGCTGAAGAAGATGCTGCGCAAGCTCGACGATATCGATCGACGGCTCGAGAAGCTGGAGAAGGGGAGCGAATGAAGATCTGCATCACGGCGAAGGGGCCGAGCCTGCATGATGAGGTCGACCCTCACTTCGGCCGGGCAGCGCATTTTCTGTTCTACGATCTCGAGACTGGGGAACTGAAAGCCGTTTCCAATGATCCGGGCGCGCACGGTGCCGGTGTGCAGGCGGCGCGGATCGTGGCGGATAACGGGGCTTCGGTTGTGATAACCGGGAGCGTCGGGCCGAACGCGTATCAGGGGCTGAGCGCCGCCGGGGTCGAGATGTACATCGGCGTGCAGGGGACGGTGGAGGAGGCGATCGCCGCCTACAGGGCGGGGAAGCTCACCCGCGCCGATCGGCCGGGCGGGAGAGGACATAGAGGATGAGGATCACAGTCGCGAGCGGGAAAGGGGGTACCGGGAAGACGACCGTGGCGGTCAACCTCGCCCTCGCCCTTGCCGAGGATCATCCGGTCGAGTTCCTCGACTGTGACGTCGAGGAGCCGAATGCACACATCTTCCTGAAGCCGGAGATCGAGCGGAGGCGGTCGGTCGAGAAGCTCCTCCCCGAGATCGACGAGGACCTCTGCACCCGTTGCGGAAAATGCGCCGAGGCGTGCGAGTTCAACGCCATCGCGGTGATCGGCAAGAAGGTCCTCGTGTACAACGACCTCTGCCACGGCTGCGGGCTGTGCAGGATGGTCTGCCCGGTCGGGGCGATCTCCGAGAGCCCGCACGAGCTCGGGGTGATCGAGGAGGGGACGGCGCGCGGATTCCCGTTCGCCCGTGGCCTTCTGAACGTCGGCGAGGCGATGGCGACGCCGCTCGTCCACGAGCTCAAGTCCGGGATCGATCCGGAGGCGCTGTCGATCATCGACGCCCCGCCCGGGACCGGCTGCCCGACGATCGCCGCGATCCAAGGGGCGGATCTCGCCCTCCTCGTCACCGAGCCGACCCCGTTCGGGCTGCACGACCTGAAGGCCGCGGTCGGCGTCGCCCGCTCTCTCGGGGTCCCGATCGGGGTGATCATAAACCGCGACGGGATCGGCGACGATCAGGTGGAGCGCTACTGCGCCGAGGAGGGGATCCCGATCGTGTTCAAGATCCCGTTCGACCGCGAGATCGCCAAGCTCTACTCGCGCGGGATCCTCCTCGTCGACGCCGTCCCGGAGTGGAAGGAGCGGTTCCGCTCCCTGTACGAGACGGCGGCGGCGCAGCTCGTGGGGGGAGGGGGTGCGGGATGAAGAGCGTGCTATTCCTGTCCGGGAAGGGAGGGACCGGGAAGACCTCCCTCGCCGGCGCGTTCGCCTTCCTGATGGAGGGGAAGGTCCTCGCCGACTGCGACGTCGATGCGGCGAACCTCCACCTCCTCCTCGACCCGAGGATCGAACAGGAGGGGGAGTTTCAGGGGTCGAAGGAGGCGGTGAAGGACGACTCCAAGTGCATCAACTGCGGGGAGTGCGCCCGCGTCTGCCGGTTCCGCGCGATCGACGACGATTTCAACATCGATCCCTTCCTGTGCGAGGGGTGCGGGGCGTGCGCCTACGTCTGCCCGACCGATGCGATCACGCTCAAGGAGCGGATATCCGGCCGCTGGTACACGGCGAAAAGCCGCCTCGGCCCGCTTGCGAGCGCCGAGCTCTACCCAGGGGAGGAGACGTCGGGGAAGCTCGTCACGTTGGTGAAGCAGAGGGCCTATTCCCTCGCCAAGGAGATAAGCGCTGAGCGGCTCCTGATCGACGGCTCACCCGGGATCGGCTGCCCGGTTATCGCATCGGCGAGCGGGGCGAGCGCTGTTATCCTCGTCACCGAGCCGAGCCTATCCGGGATGCACGATTTGGAACGGATCTTAAAGGTGGTGCAGCACTTCCGGATCCCGGCGTATCTCGTGATCAACAAGTACGATCTGAACGGTGAGATAAGCGCCCGGATCGAGGAATTCTCCCGGGAGGAGGGGATCCCCCTCCTCGGCCGGATCCCGTACGACCCCGCCGTTCCGCGGCTGATGATCGCTGGGAGGAGTGCTGTCGAGGATCCGGAGAGCCCGGCCGGGGCGGCGATGCGCGAGGTCTATTATAAATTTATGGAGGCGACTGCCCGATCGTAGCGAGGGACGAAGGGTGCGACAAAGAGGATATATCAACGACTGTAAGGAGGTCATCATGCCGAGAGGAGATGGAACAGGACCGGCCGGTGCCGGTCCAGGGACCGGGATGGGCCGCGGAAGAGGGGGACAAGGCCGCGGACGGATGGGAGGGAACCGCGCCGGCGCCGGCCCGTCGGGGTACTGCGTCTGCCCGAGCTGCGGGGAGCGGGTCGCTCATCGCGTCGGGACCCCTTGTTATCAGACCGTCTGTCCGAAGTGCGGGGCGAAGATGATCCGGGAGTGAGGCCCTACCGACGGGAGCAACCTTGGCAGAGCAGAGTGAGCTTTTTCCGGACAGCGAGGTTGAGGTATCTCGCCCCCTTTTAGGGTTCGGTGGGTGGTGTTATTTCTGTATCTTTTAAGTCTGCTTCCCTTAAAAGTGAGTAGGTACGGGCAAGGAACCGTCCTGCGTCTTCCACCCGTTTCCGAGCGACCTTCTCAGAGAAAGCCAGCTCTACGTCGTAATCTGCTAGTGCTCGGTCGTCCTGTGCCTGCGCGAGGATGATGGCCCACTCCCTTTCCAGATTCCCTTTCTGAATGAGTTCTTTGCCGACCGAGCGTCTCACGGCAGCATGGCTCTCACAGGCGACATCGCGCGTTAATAAAGCCGCTTTGGCCGCGTGGAGGACGGCATAGTAAGCCCGTGAAACGGCGTCTTCGTAGAAATCCTCCTTAAGCAGGGCCTTCGCCGCTCCGTGTGCCTTCAATGCCCGCTTCCATTCCGCACGGATCTGGGTTTTCCTCACGAGATGATCACACCCTCCCGCTCCACCGCTTCGACGAACACGGATCGGTTCTCTTTTCGTTGTTCGAGCTCCTGGGCGGTGTATACCAAGATGGAGGGCACGACGTCGGTCTGTAGCGACATCTCATATCCGAGGAGGCGGATATCGGCCTTCGGGACAGTCTGATCCTTCAAAACGACGAGGACGTCCAAATCGGAATCAGGGCTGGCGTCTCCCCGTGCCTTTGACCCATAGACCACGACCCGTTCGATCTTATCGGGGAAGCGCTCCTTGATCGCTCGAACGAAGCTATCCAGCCAGTTTCGTTCTTCCTTCGTCAGGTTCATGACCCGTCACCCTCTCCATTGATGATAGTCTACACCTCCAACGCAACCTTGTGCTAGGAGCCAAGGGTAAAAGCCCATAGAGATAGCGTATCGGTCGGTCGATTAAAGGGGATCATCGCCGTCCTCTCCTAATGCTCGATTGTAGAGCTAGGCCCTGATCCGCCCGTTGAAACGCCCTAGCATTAGATCTACCATCCTGCAGGGGTGATCGAAGATGGGTTCGAACCGAGCGTTGATCGTCGTCGACATGCAGCGGGGGTTCCTGGAGGAGGGATACCCCCTCTTCTGCGGGGCCGAGGCGCGGAGGATCATCCCCACCGTCTCCCATGCGGTGGAGGAGTCGCTCGCTCGGGGGATCCCGGTCTTCTTCACCGCCGACGCCCACTCCCCGAACGACCGCGAGTTTAAGATCTACCCGTCGCACTGCATCCGCGGGAGCAAGGAGGCAAAGATCATCCCGGAGCTCGCCCCTTACCTTGACCGGAGCACCCTGATCGAGACCACTACCTACAGCGCCTTTTTCGAGACCGATCTTCATCATCGGCTTCAGGGGCTCGGCGTGGAGGAGCTGACCTTCTGCGGGGTCTGCACCGACATCTGCGTCTTACACACCGTCGCCGACGCCTACTTCCGCGGCTATCGGATCGCCGTGCTGCGGGAGGGGGTCGCCTCGTTCGACCCGGAGGGGCACCGGTTCGGCCTGCGGCACATGGAGGCGGTCTTCGGGGCGCGCCTGATCGGGGAGGAGGGATGAACCCCGAGGATCGGTTCGCACCGGCGGATGAGGTCGTCTCCGGCGAGACGGCGGACGTCTACTTCCTTAACGCCCGTCGCATCCTGGAGCGGGAGGGGATCGACCCGTACGTGACGATGGAGGTCTTCCCGGCCCGCGCCGGAATCCTGTGCGGGATGCGCGAGGTCGAATCACTCCTCCGTCGCGTCCTTCCCGAAGGGGGCGAGGTGTGGGGGCTCGCCGAGGGGGAGGAGATGGACAAGAGGGAGGTCGTCCTTCGGATCAGCGGGCCGTACCGGTCGTTCGGGGTCTACGAGACCGCGATCCTTGGGATCCTGGCGCACGAGTCCGGTTGGGCGACGCAGGCGCGCGCCTGCGTCGAGGCGGCAGGGGAGATCCCGGTGATCCACTTCGGCGCCCGGCACGTCCACCCCGACGTCTCCCCCCGCCTGGAGTACGCCGCCGTGATCGGCGGATGCCAGGGGTGCGCCACCCCGGCCGGGGCGCGGCTCGCCGGGATAGATCCCTCTGGGACGATCCCCCACGCCCTCATCCTGTGCTTCGGGGACACGGTCGAGGCGATGGAGGCGTTCGACCGGTGCATCGATGCGAAGGTGCGCCGGATCGCACTCGTCGATACGTTCAAGGACGAGGCGGAGGAGAGCCTCCGCGTCGCCCACGCCCTCGGGGACAAATTGTGGGGGGTGCGGCTCGACACCCCGAGCGAGCGGGGGCGGGTCACCCCCGATCTCGTAAAGGAGGTGCGCGCCCGCCTCGATCAGGCAGGGTTCGAGCACGTCCGGATCGTCGTCTCCGGCGGGATCGATCCGGACCGGATCCGCCTGTTCCGCGCCAAAGGAGCCCCCGTCGACGCGTTCGGGGTGGGAAGCGCGATCTCCGGCGCACCCCCGATCGACTTCACTGCCGACATCAAGGAGATCGAGGGCCGACCCGTCGCCAAGCGCGGCCGGATACCCGGGATCACCCTCAACCCGCGGCTTAGGCGGATAATCTAGCTTCTGATCCGCCCACGGCGCGGGTCAGTCTCGACCGGGATCGGTATCATCCGAGCTCCATGATATATCGATTTAAGGGAGGGGGTCGGTATGCGGCTATTTCGCTCGGCGTGGCGATGCATGTTGACACCGGTCAGCCTGGGTCTGAGGCTGGTGTTCCGGGGCCCTCTGGCCCGGGCCGAAGCGGAGCTCTCCTCCGCCCGGGTCCTCATCCCGCCGGCCCCGGCCAAGTTCACCGGCGCCTCCTGGCTCAGGCGGCCCCGCGGCGACGGTGTCATCGCCCTCACCGCGGAGGAGCTGCGATTCTGGCCGCTTCTTGGATCCCCTATCCGGATTCTCCGGCAGGAGATCCAGGGAGCCCATCTTGCCCGCTGGTTCAAAGGGTACCTTCGGGCCGGCAAGAGGCATCTCGTGCTGGAGCTCTCCGGCGAGCGGAGGATCGCGTTCATCGTGTCCTCCCCGGAAGAGTGGATGAGGATCCTAACGGCTAAGGATGAAGCCGCTTGGTAGGGCTGGGATTACCGAGCCGAGCGGCAAGGTCCCCATGAACCTCACCCGGCCAAGGTCGGTTTATATCAACGGGGGTGCCTCCGTCTCCGTGCAAAATGCAATGGTAGATCCCGAAATAAGCTAGACCCTAATGTTGGATCGCAAGACCTCGTCAACAGAGCAATTTGACGTTGTAGCGTCATAACATTATAATGCTGCACGGGGTGAGCCCGATGAACAAGCGATCTACCATCTACTTCGAGCCCGAATTGCATAAGGCTTTACGGATAAGAGCGGCCAGCACAGGACGCTCGATCTCCGAACTAGTCAATGAGGCCGTCCGGCAAGCGCTGCGAGAAGATCAAGAGGATCTGGCAGCGTTCGAGGAACGGGCCGCCGAGCCGACGATCACGTACGAGGCTCTACTCAAAGACTTGAAGGCACATGGCAAGATATAGACTTCTGTTCAAGAAGTCCGTTGCGAAGGACCTCCGCTCCATCCCGAAGAAGGACGTTCGGCGAATCCTGGAGCGAATCGAGATGCTTGCTGATAATCCCCGTCCCGATGAGTGCGAGAAACTCACCGACCAAGAGCGCTACCGAATTCGCCAAGGTTCCTACCGTATCATTTACGAGGTTCAGGATGACGCTTGTGTCGTCGTTGTAGTCAAGGTTGGTCATCGCAGGGACGTCTACCGACGCTGATCGAGGAGCTATGGGAAGCTGTTACCCAAAAACTAAACGCGGGCTCACTACAAAATTCTAACGATGCCGGTATTCTAGTGTTGAAATGTGAGGCTTGGCCCTGCAGCATCACTGCAAAGTTGGCTTCGTATCGTGCTTTTGTCCCTGTAATCATCGCCGAAACTTTCAAACGTCCGCGCTATGACCTTTCAAATAGCCAGGGCTTAAACTTGCAATTAGCCGTACAATAAAGTTACAATCAGCCGAGATGGTTGCTAACTTATACTACCCGCGCTTCATAGAGAGATCGCTTGCCGAGGCGTTATCGGATACCCCGGTAGTGCTCATACACGGACCACGCCAATGCGGTAAGACGACCCTGGCGCAAACGTTCGGTAAGGCAAGGGGATACGCTTACTTCAGCTTCGATGATGACGTGGCCGCCGCTGCTGCAAGGGCGGATCCAGCGGGGTTCGTCAGCGATCTACCGGCACGAGCCATTCTGGATGAGGTCCAGCGCGTTCCTGACGTCTTCACCGCGCTCAAGCTCGCCGTGGACCGCGATCGCACTCCTGGCCGATTTATCCTCACGGGATCGGCGAACGTGCTCCTTATTCCCAGGCTCGCCGACTCACTCGCCGGACGGATGGAGATCCTTCGCCTGCATCCGTTGGCGCAGTGTGAGCTCGGCGGGAAGGTTCCCTCCTTCCTCGATAGGTTGTTTGATGGGGCATTTTCGACAAGGACTTACGAGCGGTTGAAAGAGGATCTTCCTGAGCGCATCGTTGCGGGCGGTTATCCCGCGGCGGTCGTTCGGGCAACACACCGCCGCCGGAGCGCTTGGTATCGCGACTACGTGGAGACCCTGATCCAACGCGATGTGCGCGATCTGGCGAGAATCCGCGCTCTGGATGTACTTCCACGCCTGCTCTCTCTTGCTGCCGGACAGACCGCCCAACTGCTCAACGTCTCCGATCTAGCGAGTCCGTTTCAATTGAGCCGGCCGACGATTCGTGAATATGTGACACTGCTTGAGCGCATCTTCCTGTTGGACATCCTACCGCCGTGGCACAGCAACAGAGTAAGCCGGCTGGTCAAGACGCCCAAGGTTCACGTGGGGGATACCGGGGTGGCTTGCGCGCTGCTTGGGCTCGACGCGCGGAGCCTTTCCCACGATCGTGAGACCCTTGGCCATCTCGTTGAGACATTCGTGTTCCAAGAACTGCGCCGCCAGGCCACTTGGCACAGAGCGGAGATCCATTTCTATCACTTCCGCAACAAAGATAAGATTGAGGTGGACATCGTGCTCGAACGCGCGGCGCACGAAGTGGCCGGCATCGAAGTGAAGGCCGCAGCGACGGTTACGAGCAGCGACTTCCGCGGCCTACGGAAGCTGAAGCGGGTGCTGAAAGAGCGTTTCGTCTCGGGCGTCGTCCTGTACGACGGAGAGATGAGCGCCAGCTTTGGAGATGGGCTATACGCTCTGCCCATCCGGACACTATGGGAAATTTAAGGCTTGGAGCCCTCTTAAGCTTAGCTCATCTGATGGCACAAATGACGGGGGCGGCATTTCAGAGTCGAGCGGCTAAGGCCGCGGACCCCGTGAGCCACACCCCCGTCAAGCTCAGTTTACATCAACAGAGGTACCCCCGTCTCCGTACGAGAAATACAATGGTAGACCCCGGCTATTCTCCAAAGATGAAGACGCGACCCCCGCCCGGCCTTATGAAAACTTTACCCCGCGGCTATCCCTAACAGAAATCAAGAGCTACATTAGTGATGCGTTTAAATCTTCTCCGATACTTCCACCATATGACCACAGGATGGGAGCCTTGAGCGTGAAGTCATACTCAGGGAACAAGCACACGGTGATCGGGAAGCTATAGGGTACTGCAATCTGTGTGACTGCGTCGTGGAGGTTGCTCAGGTTGTCGCGGACCCATTCAGCGTTTCGCGGATGAATCACGAGGTTTATCCATGCCTCGGCACTGCTTTGCAGGGTTGCGTTCGTCCGTTTAACCTCATCGAGATACCCGGAGATACGCGATCGGAGCCATTTAGAAGCAAGAGGCTCGTACCACCAAGCATTCATGTCGTAGTTGATAGAAACGATGCTCTCCTTGGCGCTATCTATTTCGAGAGTAATCTTGCCGATGTTCTTGCCTAAGGCATCTGGCATAGTTATGCTAACATAGACTGACGTGGGACCCATCTCGAAAAACTGATACCTGCCCGATACCTGACCGCTTTGCTCATGTAGTTCTAGCCATTGCGTCAAGATATCCTCAAGATCCTGATCGATGATCGAGAGAACATGAGCGAGATCTTCGTCTCTCAGTCGCTCCATGTTCTGAAGTTGCACGTGACGAATCTTCCGACAATGATGGTTCTCTTCTATCCCTTGGACCGCTCGAATCGCTTGCGCAACGACCTCATACACATGCCCTAGTGGCAACTTGGTTTTCACCGATATGAGACGGCCTTCCACTTGCCAATCGGCAGCATCTCGTACCCAGCCTACCGAGAAGCCATTACTCCGCAGTAACCTGTAGACCGCTGCCTCACCCCGCAGGGAAGCGATCTTCTTCATGGCCTCCGCTGAGCTTCTTTGCCGCCCTAGCTCCTGTAGCATCCACGGCAAGATTCCCAGAGCGTATGGGTCATCCAGCCACTTGGAGATCTCCCGACAGATGTAGTGGGCCTGATGATTCCGAACAAGATATACCCAACGAATGGCGAGCGGATTGGACAGAGCTGTGTTCTCTACCCATGTGCGAAGCGTGCCCGCCAACAGGGAACTGAGCAGTCCATGTTCGGAGAGGTTCGGCTCGTACTCTGTCCAGTCATGGATCTTCGTACGCCCAATCGGATATTCCGCACCTTTCTCGATACCTATGCACATCGTCAAGTCAAGATACAGGCCCTGGCCTCTCAAATGTCATTAAGTTCCATCACTCCTTGGCCAGAACTCTGGGGCTGCCCCTTACTTCTTCACCCCCTCAACGATCCTGATTTCCTCGTCGGTCAGGCCGTAGAGCTCGTAGACCAATTGGTCGATTTGTCTATCGGTTGTGTCGATCTGGCGCTGGATGGCGGTCTTTTCGTGGCTTGTCTTTGCCGCCGCGAGCTGTTTGTGTAATCCCAGCATCGTTTCGACTAGCTTGACCATCCGGTCGTGGCGAGTCTTATCAGCAGGTTTATTGGAATCGATTGTTCTGATAGGAAGTCGTTCAATGTATTGCCGATTGGCAGAGAAAAAGCCACCACGAAACGTTACGCTATTATTTCTAAAATAAAAATCTAGCAGTTTACTATTTAAGAGTCCTAGAAGATAAAGATAATCAATGGGTCCCTCATCAAGAAGTAACACGCCTCCTACATCAACATTGTCCAAGCAATATTCTGCATCTGCATCATATGCAGCATGTAACCGATGCACTAGACGTGGAATTGCCAACTTGGCGAACGCTTGGAGCCCAATATTCTGTGTTCTGATGTACCGATACCATTGAGGTCCTTTGGCTGAACCTCGATCTCTCTTGTTTAGGAGATTCTTCGTCTGCTCAAAATAGCTGTACACCAGGGGGAAATCTCGTTTTAGTCTATCGCGGGGAATAAGGGTGCAAGTGCCCTCTATTAACTGGTAGGGGTAAATAACTCGCGAACCGTCATCCTTAATACTGTAGGCCCGCACTTGAATCCCACTAGCGAGTTTTCGGAGGACACTGCGCTCTATCAGAACCTCTTTGTCCAATGCACGCGAATAGCATTTGGATATATCGTCACCTTCCTCAATAAGGGCAAGCGAATAAACTGCATCCATACCTGGAATTATTCCTTGGAAAACTCGTGCTGCTACATCTCCCAACTTGACCGGCATCTCGCTCAATCGCTCAAAGAGATCTGCTCCTGGTCCCACAACGAAGTTCCATTCCTTTTCCGTTACCTTGTCTGCGGAGATCTCTCCTTCAACGGCCTCGCCGTTTGTCCGCCAGGCGTTCAAATCATGGGCTTTGACGTAGTGGAAGCGCTTGCTGCCCGCTTTATCCAGAAAAAGCAAACAGGTGTACGTACTCGCTTTTGGGAAGACCTGTTGGTCTCCAAAGTGAACGACTTCGCTCAGATGGCTTCCTTCTGAGATCAGCTTTCGCAGTGCCTCGCCGTACTTCGCCTGGAAGAACTTGTGCGGCATGATGAATCCCATCCTGCCATGAACGTTTAGGAGTTGTAAGGCTCGTTCAACAAAGACGACGTAGATGTCGTAGTTTCCCTTACTTGCTGCGGTATAGCGTTTTTTGTAGAACTCCACTTCGATCGGAGCCCATTCTTTCATCGCTTGGATACGGATATACGGCGGATTCCCGATCACCACATCGAACCCGCCTGCCTGCATGATCTCAGGGAACTCAGCCTCCCAATCGAAGGCGTTGATCCGGTAGCGCTCCTCGTCGTCGAGGAGGCTCATCTGCTTTCCTTCGTAGAAGTCGGGGCCGATGAGGGAGTTGCCGCACTTGATGTTCTCTCCCAGATCTGGGAGGGCTCGGTCGCGGAAGAGCTTAAAGTGCTTGACAAGTGTTTCAGCGTTCTCCCCTTCGAGGACCTTCAACAAAAGCGAGAGCTTGGTCACCTCGACGG
>CAZGRE010000024.1:0-19423 GCA_964528085.1 uncultured Thermotogae bacterium
GATGAACGCGGCGTGCGTATCGCGGTCGACTAACCCGAGCATGTCGAGGACGGTCTCCCCGGTGATCGGGCTTTCCCCGTGGCTGATCGCCTGCTCGAGGATGACGAGGGCATCGCGCATCCCGCCGTTCGCCCGCCTGGCGATGATCGAGAGCGCATCCTCGTTCAGTTCCACCCCCTCTGACTCCGCCACCCGCTTTAGGTGCTCGGCGATCCTCCCGGCCGGGATCCTCCGGAACTCGAACGCCTGGCAGCGTGAGACGATCGTCCGCGGGACCTTGTGCGGCTCGGTCGTGGCGAAGACGAAGACGGCGTGAGGGGGGGGCTCCTCGAGCGTCTTCAGGAGGGCGTTGAACGCCTCGTTCGTCAGCATGTGGACCTCATCGATGATGTAGACCTTCCTCTTAAGCTCCGTGGGGGCGAAGTTCACCTCCTCGCGGAGCCTCCGGATGTGGTCAATCCCCCGGTTCGAGGCCCCGTCGATCTCGATGATGTCGAGGGATCGATTGGCGATTATCGCCGTGCAGACCGGACACTCGTTGCACGGCTCGCCGTCCTCCCTCTGCGGGCAGTTTATGGCGCGGGCGAGGATGCGAGCGACCGAGGTCTTTCCTATCCCCCTCTCACCGGCGAACAGGTATGCATGGGCCACCTCGTTCGAAGCGACGGCGTTCCGGAGCGTCTTCACGATCTCCTCCTGGCCTACGACCTCGGAGAACCGCTGCGGACGCCACCTACGGTAGAGGGCTAGATGGGCGGGCTTTTCGCTCACGTTCTGACCACTTCCTTGGTCGGGGAGACTGGATTCGAACCAGCGACTTCCTGCTCCCAAAGCAGGCGCGCTACCAGGCTGCGCCACTCCCCGAAGACGCAAACGCGATTATAGATACGGTCTTTCCTCCGATCAATCACGCCGTCGAACGCCCGGCCATCTGCGCACCACAAGCTCGATGAGATAGATCGCAAGAGCGGCGGCCAAAAGGTAGGGGAAGAGCGGTATCAGACGGCGGGTCTCCCCTCCCTCGAGCGACGGGAGGGCCTCGTCCTCGAGGAGGAGCCTCCCACCGGTCATCGCGGCGACCCGTTTCAGCCGCTCTCTGTCTATTCCGATCTTACGATATTCGGGGGGGTAGGGGACGGTGAACGGGAATATCCCACTCCGCCCGGTCGTACGATCGGCGAGGCGGATCGCGTGCCCTCCCTCGACCGGTGTGGGGAATTCCCCGCGGTAGAGGCCGGGGGCGACCTGGGGGACGGGGAAGGCATCACCCTCGGGGACGAGCTTCGCTTGAAGGTCGAGAAAATCGGCGAACCGGCCCGTTTCATCGCGGGCATCGACCACGAGGGAGCTCGTCGGATCCCCGATCGATACGCTTCCAACGAGGCCGGCGCTCGCCATCGTGAGGGGCTCCGTCTCCTTCAGCATCAGCTCGAACAGCCGGCTCATATCCGGCGAATCGAGCCACTTATCCGACCATCTACCGGCAAGATCCGTGTTCAGGACGGAGACGCTCCCCAGCCCGACGTGCCAGGTGGAAAACAGCGGATCATCCCCCGCCGAAAGGAGGACCCTCGCCCCGGCGCGCGGGTAGGTACGGACGTATCCGTCTAGAGGTGGGAGGGCTCCCAGCCCGGCTGAACCGATGAGAGGGCCGCTCACCTCGACCTCGCCGATCACGAACCGGCTCCGGCTGAGCCGCTCCGTCACCTGCATCGTCAGCTGGGGGAGCTTCATGAAGTCGACGACGTGATACAACGTCCCATGACCAGCGTCGGTCAGTCCCCGGAGGAGCTCAAGGTTCGGGTACTCACCGAGAGCGATCGCCGACAGGGCCACGCCCGATCCGGCAAGCCGGGAGAATAGACCGGGGTAGTCCCGCTCCTCGCTCGTCGTCCTCCCGTCCGAGATTAGGATGATGTACTTCGAACGGGCATCAGCGGTCTCGAGCCGGTCGAGGGCAGCGACGATGGGATAGTAGATGTCCGTCCCCCCGTCTGCGCGCAGGTTCCGCAGTGCACCGTAGATACCGGTCCCATCCCCGACCGGGGAGAGTGGGATCAGCCATCGGAAGGCCTCGTTGAACGCCACGACCCCGGCGAGGGCGTCGGGAGGGAGGAGGGTGATGCTCGCCGCGGCCGCATCGCGGAGTATCCTGATCTTCGCCACCTGATGGGTGAGCGCGCTCATGCTCGACGAGCGATCGAGGAGGTAGACGACGGCGAGGCTCGGTCGCTCCGCCTCCTCAGGGACGAGCGAGGAGACCGGAAGGAGGGGGTCGATCTTCGTCTCGGCGAACCCGCGGACCTCCTCCTCCCCTTGGATGACGAGGAGCCCGCCGCCGAGGTCCTTCACGAACCGCTCGATCCGTCTCGACTCCCCACCGGTCAGGGAATCGAGGGGGAAGCCGGTAAGGATGAGCTGCCGGTAAGGGGCGAGCCCAGCAAGGGAGGGGAGGTTCGCGGTACGGGTGTAGGTGAGGCCGACGGCGTCGAGGAGAACGGGGAGCGACGAGCGCTCGTCACGCGTCAGGAGGAGGACCTCGGGCCTGTCGGTCGTATGGACGAGGAGGGAGAGTGAGTCGTTCTCCGGGATCGGGTCATCCTCCCCCTTGACGATCGCCCGATAGGGATACGCCCCGAGCTGCAGGAGGCGATCGGTGAAGGAGGCGGTCGTCCTCCCGGGCGGTACGGTCATATCGCGAGAGGCAACGAGCCGATCCCCCCGGTAGAGGGCGATCGTCACGCTTGATGTCTGAGGCGCATCTATTGCGAGCCTGAGCGAGAACGGCCGGCCGATCCCGACCTCTCCCGGGCCGCTGAAATCGACGAGGGATACGTCGGTCGGAAGATCATCCCCAATCGGGAGGACGGATATCGGAACACCGGCGAGCTGCGCCTCCCCGATCGCGATATCGACGTCGTCCGAGAAATGCCCGTCCGACATGAGGACGATCTCACCAGGCTCGTCGTCCGGAAGGAGGGAGAGGGAGAGAGCGACCCCTGCGACGATATTCGTCGCATCCGCCGGGAGCGGCAACGAGAGGGATCCGGCGATCGGCCGGGCGAACCCGGAGAGGATCCGCGAATCACGGGCAAACCCGACCACCGCGGCGCGAAATCCCGGGTTTTCTGCGACCAGTTTCTCCATCCGCGCGTAGATGTCGATATCCCGCTCGGTCCGCTCTACGCTCGCCGAACGGTCGACGAGGAGGATCAGATCGATCTGCGGATGCCCGAGCCTCACCCCGAGCCCGGCACAGGCGAGGATGAGAAGGGTGAGCGCCGTCAGCCTGAGGAGGGGGATCGGTCGCCCGCGGGATCGCGCGATCAGCCACCCGAGGATCCAGATCAGGGGGATCGCGATGAGGAGGAATGGGAAAGAGACCGAGATCATCCGTTCCTCCCGCGGGCCGGGCGGACCCCGGCGTAGACGAGCCACTCGATCGCGAGGAGGATCGCAGCGATACCGGAGAATAGGGGCCAAATGGGATGGAGCGACCCTCCCTCCCGCCCCGCTGGCGGGGTGCCCTCACGGTCGCCGGTGACGGCGGCGGGAGGGGCCGATTCGCTCAGGGGAACGTTCACCCCGATCGGATAGGTCCCCCTCCCCGTGATCAGCCGATACTCCCCCGGAGCATCTGGGAAGAACGCGCTCTGTCCGGGAATGAGCGGGAGGGGGTGGCCGTCCGGCGCGAGGACGGAATCGACCGGCTCTCCTCCCTGCCGGAGCGGGATCCCTTCGCCGACGAGGGCCCAATCGAAGCTCAACGGGAGGGGGAGGCGGACGAGCCGATGGAGGAGGTTTCGGATGAGTATCGGGAAATCGACGGTGATCGGGAGGTTCGTATCCCTAAGGCTGGAGGCGATGAACCAGATCGATCTATCCTCCTCCGGGAACTCGACGAGGAACGGCCTCCCCCCCGCCGTGAGGATGACCTCTCCCGAGGCGATGAAATCGAGATAAGGGACCGACCAGACGCGAAGATCGCCGGGGTCAACACCGGCGACAAGGGGGTGATCCGGGGCGAGGGAGAGGATATCCCCCCCTTCCCCGTCCGCTCCGAGCCTGACTATCCCGGGCATCTCCGCGTGGACGAGGAGGACGTCACCCTCCTTGATCGGCGGGGATTCGCCATCGTAGACGACCGTCAGATCGGCCGGCTCACCCTCACCGACAAACCTGATCGGGACGGTGGCGTTGAGGGCGGCGATGAGGTAACGGTCGGCCGGTCCGACCCAGCGGACGGATAGCTCGATCGGTCTTGCGATCGAGAAGTAGCGGACATCGTCCAAAGGAAAGTCGTCCGGAGGGGCGATGGAAGCGGTGAACGACGTCCGACGCGAGGCAGGGAACGGGACCACATAGTCCGCGGAAGATCCGGCGGGGAGGAATACGGGTAGGCTGACAGAATCCCTTCCGTTGCTGACCGTCAGGGTCAGCTGCTGATCCTCCCCTGTATGGTCCGCCAGCCTGACGAACGCGTCGACCCCGCCTGCAGGGTCATCCCGCACGGCGAACCGGGTGATCTCCCTGTTCCTTCCGGAGCCGACGACGACCGTCTCGAGAAACGGGGGCGGATCGGGGAACGCCCGGTCGGAGAAGAGGACCACCCTGTCGAACCGATCCTCCCCCCCTGCCGCAGCGATGATCCGAATCAGCTCCTCCCGGGCGGCATCCCCGTAAAAGGAGGGCGAGGAGAGGAAGAGGGTCTCCATCGCCTCACCCCGTGGCCGGTCTATCCCGGAGAGGATGACCGGATGAGAGGAGAGGCCTATCACCGCGACCTCCGCCCTCGGCTCCTCGGCCAACAACCCGCTCGCCCGTTCGACGGCGAGCTCGTAGCTCGTCTTCCCCTCCGCCCTCGTCCGCATGCTCGCGCTCGTATCGAGGAGGATCGCGATCCTCGGCCCGGATCCGCCGCGCCACGACGGCTGTGCGAGGGCGATGACGAGGGCGAGGAGGGCGAGGATCTGAAGGACGAGCAACGGATCGATCAGAAGCCTGATCCGCACCGCCCGCCTCCCCCTCTCGCCGGGTAGCCCCTCCCATAGGGAGAGGGTCGCCACCTCCTTCCGCCTGATCCGCGTCCGGAAGAGGGAGAGGAGGAGGATCAGGGCCGAGAGGGACCCGAGGTAGAGAAGACCGGGGTGGAGGAACGTCACTCGATCACCCCTCCCCTTCTCAGGTCCTCGTGGATCAGCCGCTCGATCGGCCGGTCGGTCGAGGCGAGGAAGTAGGGGATCCTCCGCTCGAACAGGACCCGCTTCAGCCTTGCAAGGTGCTCGGTCAACCTCCGCTCGTAGGAGGTGATCGTCGATCTCCCGACGGTCAGCCTGATCCGCCTGTTCGTCTCAACGTCTATCAGCTGCATCCTCCCCGAGTCGGTCGGGTGGAGCTCATCCGGGGCGAGGACCTGGATCGCGACCGGTTCGTGCCCGCGATGGAGTAGGCGGTCGAGCCCCTCCTCGTATCCGTACGGACTCAGGAAGTCGCTGATCAGAAAGACGAGCCCACCCTCGCGCGTATGCGAACAGAATTCCATCGAGGCGCGATCAATCGAGGTCTTCCCTCCAGGTTCGAGCCTGGCGAGGGCGGAGAGGATCCGGGACATCTGTATCATCCCGTGATGCGGTGGGATCGACCGGCCGAGCCGGTCGGTGAACGGGTAGAGGCCGACACGGTCGAGGCTCCGCAGCCCAAGATAGGCGAGGGCGGCGGCGAGGCGGACCGCATAGGCGGCCTTCCTCGACGTACCGAGCCGCATCGACGAGCTCAAGTCGAGGAGGATGTAGACCGGGAGGTCGCTCTCGCGGGTGAACCGCTTGACGAGGATCCGGTCCAACCGGCCGTAGACGTTCCAATCTACGTAACGGAAGTCGTCGCCGAGGGTGTACGGCCGATAGTCGGCGAACTCGAGGCTCATCCCGGCGCGGGGGGAGGGGTGAGCCCCGAAGATATGCCCTTTCCCCTTCCGCCTTGCGATGAACCTCAGGTTCCCGAGCTTGCTGAGGAACGCCTCGTCGATCAGCCGCTCCATCAGAGGATAGGGACCCGCTCCCAGACACCGGCGAGGAGGTCGGGGACTTTGATCCCCTCGGCCTCGCCGCGGAAGTTGAGGATCACCCGGTGGGCGAGCGCAGGGTAGAAGACGGCCTCGATGTCCGCCGGTCGGACATTCGCCTCCCCTGAGAGGAACGCATGCGCCTTCGCCCCCATAACCATGGCGATCGCCGCACGGGGGCTGGCTCCGTACTCCACGTACTCGCGGACCTTCTCCGGCGCGTACTCGCTCTCCGGATGGGTGGCGAGGACGAGCCGGCCGATGTAGTCGCGAAGCCCGGCGGCGATCGGTATCGCCCGGACGACCCGCCGGGCGGTGAGGACGTCACGGGCGGAGGCGACCGGCTCCGGGAGGACGATTCCCTCCCCGTCCGTATTCCTGGTCGTGATCTCGATCAGATCGTGAAGACCGGGGAAGGGGACGCTCGCCTTGAGGAGGAATCGATCGACCTGCGCCTCGGGAAGGGGGTACGTCCCCTCCATCTCGATCGGGTTCTGCGTGGCGAGGACGATATACGGCTCTTCGAGGGTGTAGGTGTTCGATCCGACCGTGACCGTCCTCTCCTCCATCGCCTCGAGGAGGGCGGACTGCGTCTTCGGGGTCGCCCGGTTCACCTCATCGGCAAGGACGATGTTAGCGAATATCGGGCCGGGAGCGAACCTGAACCGTCGCCGCCCGTCCTCCTCGGTGATGATGTCCGTCCCCACGATGTCGGCCGGCATCAGATCAGGGGTGAATTGGATCCGGGAGAAGCGGAGGCCAAGGGCGGCCGCCAGCGTCCTGATCAACAGGGTCTTCCCCAGGCCGGGGACCCCCTCGAGGAGGACGTTCCCCCGACAGAGAAGGCCGATCAGAACGGCGTCGATCACCGTCTCATGCCCGACCATCACCGTCGCGATCGCACTTCTCAGCCGCTCAAACGTGGCGTACGCCTCATCGATTTCCGTATCGGTGATCATTCTCCTCCTTCCGTGATCGTCTCGAAATAATCCCTGACCGCCTCGACTGCACCCGGAGGGAGGGAGCGCTCGCTCAATATCGAATCGATCCTCTCGAAGCTGACGGACGCCTTCCCGATCGATCCCTCCCCATCCCCGTACTCGATCGGGACCCCAGCGGTGAGGAGAAGCTCGATCTTCCCCTCCTCGCCAACGATCCCGGGGACCGGAGCGGTGAGGAAGTCACCTTCCCCTGGAGGGGGAGGGGCTCCCACCTCCGTCGGCTCCTCCGCCGGTCTCCCGCTCCCAGGAGGAAGCCCTTCCCCATCGGGGGAAGCGGATGGGATCCCGCTTTCCCCCTCCGACTCCGGGATCCCGACCGTTCGACCGGAGCTACCCCCTGCCGCCCCCGGTTCGGATCCGGTTGCCGCCCCGTCGGAACCCCCAACGGATGCGGCCGATCTGGATAGCTGCGCGGCTGCAGCAGCGACCTCGGCCGGGGAGGCGGCGGCGAGGAGCTCGCCGATCCCCTCGGCAAGCGCAAGGGGAGCCGCTGGGATCGCCCTGGAAAGCTCCGCGCGCTCGGCCTCGGTGAGGAGCCCTCCCTCTGTGCTCAGCCTCTCCTCAATCCGCGCCAACAGCCGGCTCAATTCTCCCTCGGCCGGTGCGCTCGTTCCGGAGAGGAGTAAGGGAGGGATACGAAGCTCGGATAGGAGATCGGAGAACGTGTACCCCCCCTCCCGATCCGGTGGTGCCAGGGCCTCCGCCCCTTCCGCGAGTGGAGGGGTCCTATCATCCCCTCCCTCCGTCGCGGTGATCGGCGTCCCCTCTACGTCCGCGCTCGCTGCAGCGAGGGGGAGACCCTCCGCCCGGAAGGCCGATCCGGCTGGGTAGAGGGAGAGGATCCCCCCGGCGATGAAAAACCCGATCCCAACGGCCAGGGAAGCGATCGCTCGGCGGGGGATTGGAAGCCCGCTCTTCCAGCGATCGATATGCGAAGGGAGGGCGGCCTCGATCCGCCGACGGATCGCATCGCTCCCGGTCCTCCTCAGCTCGTACAGCGAGCTGAGCCTCGCCTCAAGGCCGAGGGAGAGGTCGAGGCGGAGGAGGAGGCCGGCCGGATCGATCCGTCGGCGATAAAAGACGAGGGAGGCAAGAGCGCTGGCGAGGAGAGGGACGAGCATCCTTAGGAGGATGAGTGCAATCGGGATCGGCCGACCGGCTAGATGGGCGAGGATGGAAAACGAAAGATGGAGAGAGCCAAGCGTCAAAAGGACGATCCCCGCCGCCCGCCCGCCCGCGATCAGCCGGGCCCTCCTCTCCACAGAACGGACGAAATCGGAAAAATCGCGGATCATCTCTCCCTCCTTTTCATCATCGCGAACGATACCCCGCCGAGCAAGAGGGGGAGGGAGAATGCGATTGCGATCTGCGGCCGGAGCGGAGCAGTCAGGAGAGAACGGACGGCAGCGAACGGGCTCAGGTAGGTGAGATCGATGAACCAACCACCCCCGAGCCGGGCGAAGAGGGGGAGACCGAAGGCGAGCACCGCCGCTCCGTACCTCACGGTGAACGGATCGAGCCTCCCCCTCTCCCGATGGGACTCGAGGGCGTATGCGAAGAGACCGAACGAGACGCTCAGCCCCACCAGGTAGCCGAGGATGAGCGGGATCGCCGATTCCCTCCCCGGGAGGAGGACGCGGACGTAGGCGAGATAGGGGAATAGGAGGAGGTGGGCGAAGAGGATCTCCCCGATCGCCGTTCTGATCCGCCCCTTTCCCTTGTTAGACGCAGGGGCGCGCGCCGCTCCCCGGTTCAGACCAACGATCGTGACAAGGAGCGTATACGTGGCAAAAAAGACGATCGGGGACGGCTTCCAGGGGAAGGAGAGGAGCTCCTTCACGTACGTCGCCCAGGGCATGGAGAAGATCAGGGCAAGGCCACAGAAGGAAAGGAGGCTGAAATACACGCCCCATCCGCCCTTGCCGGTGATCAGCTCACCCTTCGCCATCGTCCCCTCCTGCAATGAACCGGATCCGAACATCCCTCACTTTTTTCGCCGATCCCCCCTGATCCTCGATCCGCTCCTCTTCTTGGAGTGCGATCAGCCAGGTTCCCGAACCGAGGCCGAGGATCCCCTCGAACCGGCGAACGGCAAGATCGAGGGGGAGATTCCCCGATCCGTAGACGCCGAGGTCCCTCCCTCCCTCAAGTTCGATCGTCTCCGTCCCGGGCGGGAGGGGCCCGATCGGGTAGGCTAATCGATCGATGGCGAGCAATCCGGAGTCGATCGGCTCACCGCTCAGGTTCGTAACCGTGACCGAACCGCCATCGACGGCGAATGCGATCGACGATGATGACCTACCGTAGTAGGCGAGATCCCGCCTCTCCTGCGAAAGGAGCTCGATCCTCGTCTCACACGGCTCGCTCTCCGCGTCGAACGACGCCTCGGCGAGGGAGAGGATGCCCGATTCGATCGGGAAACTCCCCTCATCCTGCTCGAGGGCGACCCGGCCGGGTTGCGCCGCGTATAAAGCCTGCCAAACAGACTTTATACCGAATGAGGTTTCGACCGATAATTCCAGATTTACCGAGTAAACCGACGCTGGGTGTTTCGTCCGGTTTATATACAAACCGGAAGAGACTGTGAGGATGGCGATGCTGATGAGGATGAATCCCGCTGCCAGCCGGGGGTTCCGCCCCTGCAGGCGGGCGAACGTCACGAACGCGGCTGAGACGAGAACGACGAGGAAGACGGAGGCGAGATAGTTAGGCCGGTCGACCCTCATCTCGCGGAGGATCTCCTCTGCCAGAGGCGCGGCGTAAAGCGCCCGCGCCGACGGGACGCGGGCAACGATCCCTGCAAGCTCCTCATCAGAGACCTCTTCCGCGTGGACGGTGACGAGCGCGACCGTTCCGGCGCCGTAGCGTCGGACGTGAAGGAGCGGGATCCCGTCCCGCAGAAGTGCGATCCGCCCCCCTTCCTTCGCATCCCCTGTGAGGTATTCCGTCCCATCCGGGGCGGTCTCGAGGCGGGGGGAGCCGATCGGGATCAGCTCCCGCACCGCCGGGGTGTCGAACCGGTAGAAGTCGGATCCGGTGAACAGGACGAGGGATCCTCCCGCTGTCACCCACTCCCCGATCGTCGTCCATTCATCCTCGGTCGCGCCCGCACCCCCGATCCACAGAGTCCTCACCGGATCGTACCCCCACCAATTGGCCGGGAGCTCGGAGTGATCGACGAAAACGGCGTCATCCGCCGGGGAGATGGAGACCCCGCAGACGGCGGGGAACGCTCCCATCCTCCGTTTCAGACGGAGATCGAGCTTGCTCGATGCGATGACTCTCCCCTCCCCGTCCTCGACATCGATCCTGACCGGATTCAAGGGATCGTAGATCGGGACGGTCGCCTCATACGTTCGATCGGAGAGGGGTCCTACGTAGATGAATCCGTCGACGCGCGCCGGGTTCTCCGCCGGGTTTCCGATCAGCTGGACGAGCCTGATCCTTCCATCTATCGGTTGGGTGAGGCCCTCTATCCTGACGCGGACCGGAGCATAGCTCCAGCGGACAACGTGCCCTCCGATCCCGACCGCGACGTCGAGCCCCACCCCGAAGGCGAGTAAAGACAGGGAGACGAGGAACAAGATTGCGACGAACCACGACCAGGGAGAGCTCCGGCTCGATTCTCTCACGATCTTTCCCAACCACCCCCGGAGGCCCAAGCCGATTATCCCGTCACGATGAGGCAGCGTCAATCATCGGCGCACAAGGCTCACTGCGGGAGGTTCTCCACGGCGAGGACGGCGTCCTCGCTGAGGATGTCGGCGTATATCTGGGTCGTCTGGATCGAGCGATGGCCGAGCTGTTTCTGAACGAGCCTTAGGTTGTAGTTGGAGGCGCGGTAGAGGAGGGAGGCGTAGGTGTGCCGGCAGGAGTGGATGGAGAACCGTCTGGGTATCCCGACGGCATCGGCGTTCTTCCTGAAGATCCGGTATACGGCGGTCCGGGTGAGCGGGCCACCGCGCGAGGAGAGGAAGAGGGGGGAGCGCGGTCCGGTCGGCTCACCGACCCTCACCTTCCACGCGATGAAATCGGAGAGATGCTCCCGGAGATGGGTACCGATCCTCACACCGCGCTTCTTATTACCCTTCCCATGGCGGACGATCAGGGAAGCGTGCTCCGCCTTGAGGATGACGTCGCGGATCTGAAGGGCGCAGATCTCGGAGACCCGCAGCCCGGCATCGAGGGCGACGTGGATGATCGCCCAGTCCCGGACCGGGTTCTCCCTCCGATCGGAGACCCCTCCCTCCGCCCGGGCGCGGCAGTATTCCTTTAGGGCGCGCACCTCCTCCGGGGAGAGGAAGTCCTCGTGCGTGACGTCGAGCGGCATCGAACCTCCTTTCGGGGGAGAATAGTACCCTCCCTTCACACGATCCGGCCGGGACAGGTGTCGCAACAAAAGGGTACTTTTGTTGCGAGATAGTCCCCCGAAGGGAGGAAATCCGCTCCTGAACGGGATTAGCGCCGTTGAAGCGCTGAGAGGGCCGCTTCCTTCTACCCTGATTAGACACGGAGGAGGGGGATGGAGGGGATTTAACCCCTGAATCAGTCGATCGAATATCGCTCGATGATCTTCTTCTCCGCCCCGGTTATCTCGGCTACCACCTCGACGTACGGGGCGATCGTCGAGTTCTTGAGCTTCTCGCGGAGGAGGTTATCGAGCTGGAAGATCCCGGCCGAGTTCGACATCTTGATCGCGATCTTTATCGGCCGCGCCTCACCGGCGGCGATCTTCACCTTCTGGATCGCCATCGCCGAGACGGAGTGGATCGTCGGCTCACCGGTGGAGAACGGGATCCTCGCCCTACCGGCCTCCATGTCGAGGGCGTCGGCGACCTTCACCACCCCGGCCTCGATCGTCAGGGGGATGATGTCGCGCTGGTGGGCGTAGATCGCGTGCAGGGTCTCCCCCTTGATGATGGCGGATCTCCGCTCGTCGTAGAACCCGGCGAGGAACCGGTCGATCAACGGTGGGGCGAGGATGAGGGATAGCCGCTCGTGATCGCGGCGGTGGATGGCATGCCCGATGTCGTGGAGGACGCTCGCCAGGACGACAATCACCTCGGCGTCCTCGCTTCGCAGCTTATGGTCGGTGACGACGCTCGGGGAGATCCCGGCTGCGATCAACAGCCGGAGGAGCCGAAGGGCGATGTTCGTCATGATCTTGATGTGGACCGGGCCGTGATCGTTTATCTGCATCCGGTCGATCGCCGTGATGTTCGACGCCGCCCAGTACGCGCTCAGCTCCTCCGATGCGTCGACCCGCTTCACGATCCCGTCGAGGACCTTATTTCCGTCGATCGGTAGATTAAGGGACATCGAGGCCCTCCCGGAGACCCTCCCACCACGCCCGCCCCCGCTCGGCCGGGGGTCGATCCGCAAGGCAGGATTCGAGGTAAGCGATCCGCTCGCGGAGGAAGGCGATCTCCTCCTGTAATGTAGCGATCAGCCGATCCCGGTCACCCAGGCTGATCCGGTTTGATGATATTCCCGACGAAACTCGATCGCTCCTAAGTACGTCTTTATCAGAATTAGCTCGTAAAATCTCACTCGCTTCTGCTAGGGTTAATCCACTATCGTAGAGGTCTTGCAACCGTTGCAGGAGCTTGAGGCCGGAGTCGCTTACGAGGATCTGATTGTTCGGGCCGCGCCGGAGGTCGCCGGCGAGGAGGTCCTTGATCGCCTCGATCCTGTTCCTGACCTGATTCGCCGTGGTGAGGCCGAGCGCCTTCCGCAAGCTTACGATCGTATACATGACGGAGACACGATACGCAAGTGAGGGTTCCGTGGCAAGGGATTGTGGGAAGGGCCCGGTTCGGGTAGCCTTGAGGCGAGATGGCGATCGTTCGGCTGACCGAGGAATTGACGCGCAAGATCGCGGCCGGGGAGGTGGTGCAGCGGCCATCGTCGGTGGTCAAGGAGCTCGTCGAGAACGCGATCGACGCAAAAAGTGAGAGGATCGACGTCGATCTCCGGGGGGGTGGGACCCGGCTGATCGTGGTCCGCGACGACGGCGAGGGGATGGACGAGGCCGACCTCCGCCTGTCGGTCGAGCGGTACGCGACGAGCAAGATCAGAAGCGAGACGGATCTCACCGCGATCGGGACCCTCGGCTTCCGCGGCGAGGCGCTGGCAAGCATCGCCGCCGTATCCCGGATGCGGATCGTCTCCCGACCGCGCGACGGTGACGAGGCGCATTCCTTGACGATCGTCGCCGGAAAGATCGAAGGGATCGTCCCTGATGCCCGCGGAGCCGGGACGACGGTCGTGGTCGAGGACCTGTTCTTCAACCTCCCGGCCCGGGCCCGCTTCCTCGGGACGCCCCGGACCGAGTTCCTCCACGTGAACCGGACAGTCCAGCGGCTCGCCCTCCTCCATCCACAGATCGGCTGGAGGCTCTCCCACGACGAGCGCGAGGTGTTCGCCGCCCCCCCTGCCGACTCCCTCCTCGACCGGATAGCGCAGGTCTACGGTACGGAGGTGGCGCGGGGGATGATCCCGCTCGACGGCCGCCATGCGGACGTTACGATCGACGGGTTCATCAGCCGGCCGGATCTGAAGCGGGGGAGCCGCCGCGATCAGCTGTTCAGCGTAAACGGCCGCGCCGTCTCCGATCGCGGCCTCTCCTACGTCCTGGCGAGCGCCTACCGGGGGATCCTCAGGCCGGGGAGCTACCCGCTCGCCGTCATCCGGATATCCCTCCCCCTCTCCGAAGTCGACGTAAACGTGCATCCGCGGAAGGAAGAGGTGCGGTTCAGCGATCCGCGGAGGGTGCAGGACGCCCTCGCCGCCTCCCTCCAGCAGGCCCTCTCCACCCCGCATGTCGTCTCGTCGATCATAAAATCGACGGGGAGGGAGCCGACCGATCGGGCCCGCCCGCCGCTCCATCCGGCAGAACCTCTCCCGTTCGACCTTTCCTCCGCACCGGCAACCGGGCAACCGGCGGGAAAAGTGAGCCTTTACGGCCACCGGGTCATCGGGCAGCTCCAGTCGACCTACCTCCTCGTCGAGACAGAGGAAGGGCTTGAGATCATCGATCAGCACATCGCCCACGAGCGGATCCTCTACGAGCACCTCCGCGCCGAATTCGAGGAATCGGGGATCGTCCGCCAGCTGTTCCTCCTCCCGGTCCGGGTCGAGGTCCCGTTCGAGACGGCGGCCGTCCTCTCCGCCCACCGGGAGAGGCTGAAGCGGGTCGGGATCGTCCTCGAGGAGTTCGGTGGGGGGACGTTCCTGTACCGGGAGTACCCGCGGATGCTCGCCGAAGAGCAGAGCCGCCGCGGGTTTCAGCAGCTGACGGAGACGATAGCCTCTGTGTTGAGCGAGGGAGGGGACCTGGAGGAGACGCTGTTCGATCACCTCCTCGCCGAGATGGCGTGCGCAGCGGCGATCAAGGCGGGGCAGCCGCTCTCACCGGCGGAGGCGCAATCGCTCGTCGAGAGGTTGATGACCCTTGAAAACCCGTACACCTGCCCGCACGGCCGGCCGATAATCTTCACCCTATCGCGCGGGGAGCTCGACCGGCGGTTCGGCCGGACCTAGCCCGGGACCAATACGCGGAGGACATCGGGGAGGACCTCGACCTTGAACGGCTCTCGGGGGAGGGGATAAGGCTCACCGTCGATGTGGGCGATCAGCTTATCCGGGGAGGAGATCGTCGCGGCCTCCGTCTGATGATATCTGACCCGCGACCAATTGATGTGCCTCCCACCGCGGACGAGGGGGAGGCGGAACAGCCGCTGAACTCGGGAGAAGTCACCGATCGCCACGATATCGATCAGTCCGTCGTTTAAATCGGCGAGCGGTGCCGTCTTGAACCCCCCGCCGCTGAATCTCCCGTTCGCCACGCCGAGGGAGATGCAGTCGATCTCCTCGCTCCAATCGGCCGACGAGATCACGACCTTGAACGCCTTAAACCGGAAGACCTCCTTCACCGCGGCGTAGATGTAGGCGGCCGCCCCGCGGAGCCGCTCCATCTTCAGCACGTCGCGGGCGACCTGGGCATCGATCCCGATCCCCACCCCGTTGACGAAACAGCGATCGTCGGCGATCCTCCCGAGGTCGATCGTCCGCTCGACCCCGCCGGCAAGGAGGTCGAGGGCGGCGATCGGGTCGTTCGGGATCCCCATCATCCTGACGAAGTCGTTCCCCGTCCCGGCCGGGATCACGGCGAGGGTCGCATCGGCGTCGACCAGGCCGTTGGCGACCTCACTCACAGTCCCATCCCCGCCCATGGCGACGATCCGCGTGAACCCAGCCTCGATCCCCATCTTGGCAACGTCGGTCGCCTCAAGCGGCTCGTTCGTGTAGTGAAGGTCGTAATCGATCCCGCGCCGGTCGAGCTCCTCCCGCACGCGGGGGAAGAGGGCGCGACACCGGCCCTGGCCGGCGATCAGGTTGACGATGAGGAAATGCTTGTGCGTCTCCATGGGCCGCATCCTACGAGGAGGCGCCTCCCCCTGTCAAGCCGGCCGCTTACCGGCGCGGACGACGACGAACGACCCTCCCTCGCAACCCTCCTTCGGATCCTCGACGCGGTCGTTCATGGAACCCGGATCGCCGGAGAGGGTATGGAGACACCGATCGACCACGAAGCCGGCCGCCTCCAGACCGGCGAGGACCTCCCCCCGCGTCCGGAGGACGGCGTGGCGGATGAACGGATCATCGCTTTCCACGTAGACCTGCCCGAGCCGGGAGTCCCGCGGGACGAAGGCGACGATCACGACCCCACCAGGGACGAGGATCCGCTTCGTCTCGCTGAACGCCCGGTCCATATCGGCGATGAAGCAGAGGGAGGTGATGAGAAACGCAGCCGCCGCGCTCTCATCCGGGAGGGGGATCTCCTCCGCCCTCCCATTGATGACGTTCACCCCTCGCCTTCGCGCCAGCTTCGCGATCCCCTCGGCCGGCTCTATCCCGATGTCGATTCCGAGCTTCGAGGCGAACCTCCCGCTTCCGACGCCGATCTCGACCCAGGTCCCATCCTTCTCCGGGAGGAGGGCCTCGATCGCGAGGAGCTCGGAGCGGTAGACGTTCTCGTTCTCATCGAACCAGGCGTCGTACTCGCACGGCCTTGTCTCAAACGGATTCTCTTGCTTCATCCCTATCCCCTTCCCTGATCATCGCAAGGAGGGCGTCCTTCTCCCGATGGAACTGCGGGCTCAACCTATCGGAGCGCTCCTTCCGCGAAAGCGAGATCCCCCGCTCGCCGATGACGCGCGCCGGCCGCTCGGAGAGAATGATCACCCGGTTGGCGAGGACGACGGCCTCCTCGAGATCGTGGGTGACGAACAGCATCGTCCGATCGAGCTCGCTCAGAAGGTCGGCGAGCCAATCCTGGAGCCGCTGCCGCGTCAGGGTGTCGAGGGCGCCGAACGGCTCATCGAGGATGAGGACCTCCGCACCGCTTGCAGCGGCACGGAGCAACCCTGCCCGCTGACGCATACCCCCCGAGAGCTCGTGCGGGTAGGAACCCGCGAACCCGGCGAGGCCGAACGGGTCGAGCCACCGAAGGACCTCCCTCCTCCGCTCCTTCCTCCCCATTCCCCTTATCTGCAACGGGAGTTCGGCGTTCTCCACGACCGTCTTCCACGGGAAGAGGACGGCGTCTTGCGGGAGGTAACCGGCGCGATCGACCGGCCCCTTCACCTCACCTCCGTCGAACCCCTCGAGGCCGAGGATGATCCGCAGCAGGGTCGACTTCCCGCAACCGGACGGGCCGAGTACGGCGAACGAATCCCCCGCCTTCACGCTGAACGTCACATCCCGCAGGACGGGGAGGTCCCCGTAGGTCTTAAAGAGTTCGCGAACCTCGAGGAGCGGTTTCACTCCCCCTCCGGAACGAACGCGTTCGTGAACGCCCCCTCCGCGTCGATCTCCACCTCGATCAGGCCGTTTTCGTACGCCCAGTCGATGAACCGCCCCCAGACCGAGAGCTCCTGATGCCCCCAGCCGGCTACGGCACCGAACATCCGTCCGGAGAGCCAGCGCTGCGACGCAATGACGAGGTCGCAATCGAGCTCAGGGGCATGGGCGAGGAGGGTCTCAGCCGCCTCATCAGGGTGGCTCGCCGCGTAGACGTACCCCTCGGCCAGTGCGCCGACGAACCGGCGGACGAGCTCCGGCCTCTCATCGATCAGCCTCTCGTTCGCAACGATCACCGGGGTGTAGTAGTCGAAGACGTCTGCGATATCGCGGAGCGGGATGTAGGTGAAATCGATCCCTTCGAGCTCAGCATGGATCCCCTGCCAACCGTAGAAGATCCAATAGAAGTCGGCAAAATTCTGCCTGACAGCGGTGACGAAGTCCATCATCCCGATGTTTATCATCGTCACGCTATCCGGATCGGCGCCGTACATCTCCATCACCGTGCGGATCATCACCTCCTCGAGCGCGCTCCCCCAGCCGGCGTAGCGCTTCCCGGCGAAGTCGGCCGGGGAGGATATCCCGCGGTCGGCCGGGGCGGCGAACCCGGACGTGTTGTGCGGTAGGACCGCGGCGATCGATACGACCGGGATCCCCTGGGCCCGCGCCATCGTGACGTACTCCTGCATCGAGACGCCGAAATCGGCGTGCCCGCTCGCCACGAGCTGGATCGAGCCGGTCGGCCCCGGTTGGAGGACGCTCACATCGAGGCCGGCCTCGGCGAAGTAGCCGCGATCGATGGCGATGAATATCCCGGTGTGATTCGTATTCGGCGTCCAATCGAGCGCGATCGAGACCTCCTCGAGCTCCCCGGCGAAACAGGAGAGTCCGAGCGAAACGACAACCAACAACGCGAACAGACACCTAATCATGGTCCCTCCTTTCCATCCAAGGGGTGAGCACCCTGCTCAGCCCGTCGACGATCCCGAACAGGGCGAGGCTGAGGAGCATGACGACGAGGATCGCCCCGAACAGGCGGTCGGTCCTGAACGATTGGAGAGCCCGGGTCATGTAGACCCCGATCCCGACCGAGCCGCCGAGCCATTCGCCGACGACGGCACCGAGGACGCTGTAGGTCGCAGCGATCTTCAGCCCGGCGAGGATCCCGGGGAGGGTCGATGGAATGTACAGGTGACGGTACCGATCGATCCGCGTCGCCCCGAACGCCGTAAGGAGGTCGCGGAGGGCGGGATCGACGGTCCGAAACCCCTCATAGGCGTTGACCGCGATCGGGAAGAAGCAGACGAACGCGACGATCAGCACCTTGGCGAGGATCCCGAGGCCGAACCAGATCAGGATGAGGGGGGCGATCGCGATCAGGGGTATCGCCTGGGAGAGGACGAGCGGGGGATAGATCAGGTCCCGCGACAGGCGCGAGGCGTTCATGACGATCGCAATCGTGATCCCGGCGAATATCGCCATCCCAAGCCCGGCGACCGTCTCGATCATGGTCGTTGCGATGTGCCGGCCGATCAGCCTCGAGTCGAGGACGATCGCCCCGACCGTCACCGCCGGCGAGGGGAGGAGATAGGTCGGGATCTTGAAGATCGCAGTCGCTCCGTACCATAGGAGGACGACGATGCCGATGCTGGCAGACCAGCGGTACCATTGCGATCCCCTGTTCCCCTTTGCCCTCATGTCCCCCTCCGGTGGACGAGGAGGAGGATCCCATCCTCGACTATGACGCGGGCGGGGAGGGATGCGATCTCGTTCGATATCCCGCGCGACGATCCGCGGGAGAGCCCCTCCCGATCGAGCGGATATGCAAGCCCCTCGGTCCGGACGACCGCCTCCTCGGTGATCGGGATGAGCGAGACGGAATCCCCGATCCTCCCGGATCGGATCTCGTAGGTCCCGGCAAGGGGGAGGAGGGTCTCCCTCCCGCTCACGAGCTCGATCGGGACCCCGGCCGGGATCCCCTTGAGGAGGAGGAAGGCGTTCGCCAGGGTATGGTCGATCCGGCCGCCGAGGCCGCCGAAGACGACGATCCTTTCCGGTTTCCGGGCGAGGGCGAGCTCGATCGCAAGCTCAAGATCGGTCTTGTCCTTCGATCGGGGATGAACGTGGACGGTGACCGGCGATCCGGCGAGCCCCTCCCGGGATCTCCGACTGAGGGAATCGAGGTCCCCGACCACCTCATCGACCCTGATCCCGCGCGCGATCCCCTTCTCGAACCCTCCGTCGGCAGCGATCGTCCAATCGGAGCTCTGAGAGAGACGATTCAATCGGTTGTCGTCCTCCCAGACACCATCAGCCAGGATCAGTATCAGCCCGTTTCCCATCCTAAACGCCTCCGCGTATGCGAGGGTTCAGGGAAGTCGGGCGAAGCCGCAACACGGCGGCGACCGCCCGAAGAGGTGGGCCCGGCGTCGTTCCCTGCGCTGGCATTACCCAGATCAGGTTCTACGGGTCGAGGATGAACCTCCTCTCAGCCCAA